>JABMOI010000035.1 GCA_013204185.1 bacterium
GAGCGTACTCGTGAAGGAAACGACTTGCTTCGTGAGATGCTAGAATCTGGCGTTGTGGACTACGGCAAAGAATTCCTGGAATCTATGGAAGCTGGTGAGTGGGACCTTTCTAAGGTGGATCCAGATGCACTCAAAAATTCGAGTTTGGCGCTTGTGTTCGGCCAGATGAACGAACCTCCTGGAGCACGTGCTCGCGTGGCTCTTTCAGGACTAACCGTTGCTGAATACTTCCGCGATCAGGGTGGTAAAGACGTTCTTTTCTTCGTCGACAACATCTTCCGCTTTACTCAGGCAGGTTCTGAGGTATCGGCTCTGTTGGGTCGAATGCCATCTGCTGTAGGGTACCAGCCAACGCTTTCGACCGAAATGGGCGAAATGCAAGAGCGCATTACTTCTACGAAAAAAGGATCTATCACATCCGTGCAGGCCGTTTACGTCCCTGCCGATGACTTGACTGACCCTGCGCCTGCTACAACCTTTGCCCACTTGGACGCTACGACGGTTCTTTCGCGTCAGATTGCGTCTCTTGGTTTGTATCCTGCCATTGACCCGCTGGACTCAACGAGCCGCATTTTGGACCCTCGAATCCTTGGAGACGAGCACTACAATACGGCTCAAGATGTCAAAATCTTGCTTCAGCGCTACAAAGAGCTTCAGGACATTATCGCCATCTTGGGTATGGACGAACTTTCAGACGAAGACAAATTGGTTGTTGGACGTGCACGTCGTGCGCAGAAGTTCATGAGCCAGCCGTTCTTCGTTGCTGAGCAGTTCACAGGTAACCCAGGCAAGTATGTCAAAATCGAAGATTCCATCCGTGGTTTCCGCATGATTTTGGACGGCGAACTTGATCACCTTCCAGAAGGCGCGTTTGCTTACAAAGGCGCAATTGAAGAAGTGATTGAAGCGGGCGAAAAAATGCTTGCGGCAGAAGCTTAGTCTTTCGGCACCTAATTCTGAATTTGCACTCCTACGACGGCTATGTTTGTTGAAATCGTATCACCTTCGGGTCGAATATTCAGCGGTGAAGTTACCGGTGTTCGCGCTCCTGGCGTAGAAGGCTCATTCGAAGTCCTGCGCAATCACGCACCCATGATTGCTGCGATATCGATTGGCTCGTTGGTCATCACTGATAACTCTGGAAACCCAATAACCTTCGCTACGAGTGGTGGGTTTGTAGAAGTGTCCAACAACACGGTCACGATTCTGGCCGAAACGGCCGAATTAGGGTCTAAAATCGACGTGGAACGTGCACAGGCAGCCGAAGCTCGTGCGGTTGAAGCTTTGGCCGAAGCGACAGATCCTGAGACGAAAGCCAAAATGACGAAAGCGCTTGAACGCGCTCGCAACCGCGCTCGGGTTTCTATGGGGCAGGTTGGACGTAAGCGGTAATCGTTTGCTTCGCCACGCCAAGGCCGTCAATTCCAAGCTCAACTTTGTCGCCCTCTTTTAAGTAGAGCGGTGGATCCATGCCTAGGCCAACTCCAGCCGGAGTACCGGTCGATATAATGTCCCCTGGCTCTAGCGTCATGAATTGACTGACGTACGATATCAGGTGCGCAACCCCAAAGACCATGTGCCGAGTGCTTGAGTTTTGGCGCGCAATGCCATTCACTTTGAGCCACATGTCGAGATTTTGTATGTCTCCCATTTCGTCAGGGGTAACAAGCCACGGACCTAGTGGCGCAAACGTGTCGCAGCTTTTGCCTTTCACCCATTGGCCACCGCGCTTAATCTGAAAGTCGCGCTCCGAATAGTCGTTGTGTAAAACGTACCCTGCTACGTGATTTAGCGCTTCTTCTTCGGCCACGTAGCTCGCTTTTTTGCCGATTACAACAGCCAGTTCAACTTCCCAATCTGTGGACGAGCTTCCTTTTGGCATCACCACGTTGTCGTTAGGCCCAACAATAGCGCTGGTGGCTTTGAAAAAGAGGACTGGTTCAGAAGGAATCTGGGCTCCCGTTTCCTCGGCGTGGTCTGAATAGTTAAGACCAATGCAAACAATCTTCCCGGGCTTAGCGACCGGAGCACCGAGACGGATATCGTCCGGAACGAGCGGGGCCCCTTCAAAATCAGAAGCCGCCCAATCTGCAAGCAATCGCATGCCAGAAGAGGCGAAAAAATCTGACGTGTAGTCGTCAATCTTGCTTGAAACATCGAAACGGGTACCATCTCTCAGTTCAACACCAGGTAGTTCAAACCCTTTTGGGCCAAATCGGATGAGTTTCATAATGGATATAGATGGGCCGTGGATAGTATTGGGCCGTGAATATAGTTGGGCCAAATGGGCAATCTCATTCGGCAAGCCCATCTCCTTTGCTCATTGAATAAGCAAATCGGTCAGGAATCCCAATTCTCGACACGATGGAATCCATTTTACCGATTGATCTGAATTGTTATGCTACGGCATCCAGTCTTTAAGATCCAGTAACCATTCGAAACGGTCACTGCATGCCGCACAAGACCGGGCTATAGTATGGAAATGGTTAAAGAAAGCTTGGACCAATTCGACTTCGATACGGGGCCTGTTTGGAACCTCAAGCGGGTTTCGACTTAGACCGGACTCACTGAAACAACTTCTTTTCCTACCATGATTTCGAAACGATATCTTCCTTTCATACTTGTAGTCGGCCTCGTGGCTTCGGGTTGTTCTAAAGAGACCGGTGTAGACTACACGGGCCGCGAATTTATTGCTACTCCGTTTACACAGGTGAATTCAGATCAAGGCGAAAGCTGGATCACCATGAACACAGACGAAACACGAATTGTGTTTAGTCGTCATTCAGAAGGATGGACCGACTTCGTGTTGTATGAGACCATGTTGGGCGAGGGCGGATGGACGGAAGCTGCTCCGATGCCGTTTTCAGGCACCTATAATGATCGAGCCGCACGGTTTTATCCAGCCTTAGATGCCATGTTGTTTACGAGTGACCGGCCCGTATCCGCTGACGATAAAGCAGGCGATTTCAACCTCTGGACAGCCATGCATGATGGCGAAGAATGGATAGCCCCAGAGCCTCTAACCGCGCTAAACACCGATGCAAACGATTTTCACGGATCGGTTGCGGCAGACGGAAGCATATATTTTGCATCCGACCGCGAAGGCGGACAAGGAAAGTCTGATTTGTACCACGCCGTGCTAGGGCGTGAGGGATACGTCGTGACACCAGTTCAAGGAGCCGTGAACACCGAATATTCGGAATCAGATGTATACATCGATCAGGAAAGCAGGTTTATGATCTTCTCTAGAACCGACGATCCAGCCGGATTTGGCGGAGACGATCTTTGGATCTCCTTCCCGAGCGAAACGGGTTGGTCGGAAGCTGTCAACCTTGGACCGGAAGTGAATACAGCCGACTACGAGTACGGCGCTACCGTTGCCATGGATGAGGTGAATCTCTTTTTCACTTCGCACAAAAATGGACAGGCCGATATTTTCCGCACGTTCATGAATAAATTGGTCGTCGATTGGCCTGTTAATTAAGCAGAATCATGTCCATGTTCGCTTCAGACCTACCTACTCCTGCCGTTCTAATCGAGAAAAGCCGACTCGAATCTAACCTGGCGGCTATGCAGTCGAAGGCGAAGTCTGAAGGCGTCGCGGTGCGTCCGCATACCAAAACCCACAAGTCGGTCTTTATTGCCGGACTCCAGCAAGATCATGGCGCACAGGGACTTACGGTGGCCAAGGTGGGCGAGGCCGAAACGTTTGCAGCAGCCGGTTTTACGGATATCCGCTTGGCATATGCCCTTTATGGGGACGAGAAGTATGCTCGAGTGAGCAAATTGCTGGCAACGTGTAGGATTTCATTTTGTGTGGACACACGAGAGGGCGCGCAAGCCGCATCTGACTTCTTTTCAAAAGCGGACCAGATCGTTGATGTGGTCATTGAGACGGATATCGGATACCATCGATGCGGCGTTTTGTGGGATAACCCAGAAAGCGTAGCGTTTGCAAAATGGGTTGATGGACTGCCCGGTTTGAGGGTTTGTGGGATACTGACTCACGCCGGCCATGCCTATTATGGGCCTCAGTCGGAGGGTGAAACGCTTGCAGAGTCTCTCAAGCGAGTGAGCAACCAAGAACGAGATCGAATGCTAGAGTTTGCCGTCGGATTACGTGATGCGGGTGTTCAAGCAGCTGTAAAGGGCGATTTAGAAATCAGCATTGGGTCCACGCCCTCGTTGAGATACTTCACAAACACCACGCACGAAGGCTTTCGCATCACAGAAATCAGGCCTGGCAACTACGTGTTCCACGACAAGACACAAGTCAACTTGGGCGTGTGTTCGTGGGAGGACTGCGCGCTAACCGTTCAAGCAACGGTGTTTTCAAAGCATAAAAACGACGATGGCAGCGAGCGCTTATTCCTCGACTCGGGCAAAAAAGTGTTGACCTCGGACGGAGCCTACAAAGCGGAAGGCTTTGGTCAAATTATGTACGATTCCAAGGCCATGGTACCCATGCCGCACGCGGTGATCAACGCACTGTCTGAAGAACACGGATGGGTTAGAGTACGCGGCGGCTCCACGCTAAACGTAGGGGATACGGTCCGTGTGGTACCGAACCATTCCTGCGTTGTTGTGAACACGCAGCCCGTCATGTATTTGGTAGACGGAGAGAACGTGGTATCCACAATCCAGGTCGACGCGCAGTCAAAGGTTGTTTAGACGCGCCCAGCCTACTCAAATAGGTCGGAATTGGATCGGGGTTTGGGCGTAACCCCAAAGTGTTTGTAGGCAGCGAGGGTGGCCATTCTTCCCCGAGGTGTGCGTTCGATATAGCCTTCCTGAATCAAGAATGGTTCATACACTTCTTCAATGGTTCCTGCATCTTCACCCACCGAAACAGCTAAATTCGCCAGCCCAGTCGGGCCCCCACCAAACTTCTCGATCAAGGTCATTAAAATTCGCGTATCCATGTCGTCGAGGCCTTCGATATCTACGTTAAGCGCATTCAATGCGTGGTCCGCCATTTCTTTTGTAATCTGCCCCGTGCCATCCACTTGAGCATAGTCGCGCGCCCTGCGCAGAAGCCGGTTTGCAATGCGAGGCGTGCCTCTAGACCTTCTCGCGAGTTCCACAGCGCCTTCGTGAGTCGTGTCTACCTTTAAGAGCTCGGCGGACCTCTTTACGATATGGGTGAGGGTGCTGGCAGAGTAGTAGTCGTACCGAAAGTCAATCCCAAAACGAGCCCTTAGAGGAGCTGTTAGCAGGCCCTTGCGGGTAGTCGCGCCCACTAACGTAAATGGCGGGAGGGTAATCTTTACGCTTCGAGCGCTGGGACCGGAATCAATAAGAATATCGATGTGGTAGTCCTCCATGGCGGCGTAGAGGTACTCCTCAACGACCGGAGACAACCGATGGATTTCATCGATAAACAGAACGTCCCCTTCATTGAGGTTGGTCAGCAAGCCGGCTACAGATGCAGGTTTGTCCAGAACCGGACCCGAAGTTGTCTTGACCTGGGTACCCATTTCGGCCCCAATAATGTAAGCCAATGTGGTCTTTCCAAGTCCCGGAGGTCCGGACAGCAGTACGTGGTCAAGGCATTCACCTCGACGTTTTGCGGCGGTAATAAACACGCGCAAATTTTCTTTTATCTGTTCTTGTCCGATAAACTCATCAAGAGTCTTCGGGCGAAGGGCCTTTTCAAAATCTTCCTCTGGGGGAGATGTTTGATCGGCAAGTTGTCCAGATCGTTCAATCATACGTTTTTTGGTCTGCTAGTACATAAGATCGGTTAATTCACGGACATTATTTCATTCAAGCGGACTAAATTGGAAAGGTTAAGTTGATTATTGAACCTGTGTGCGATAGAATACGGCACTATGTTTGTAGTAGATAATGTACTCATATCAGACGACCTCGTAGAAGCGGCTTTTTGCTGTAATCTAGGGGCCTGCCACGGCGCTTGTTGCGTCGTAGGCACATCCGGTGCGCCCTTGACTGCCGACGAGAGAGAGGAAGTAGAGAAGGTGCTTCCCTTAGTGCGACACAGGCTACGCCCTGCAGCGTTGGAAGTCATCGAAAAAGAAGGTGTTTGGGAGGAGTTGGGAAAGGATTACTACGCCACAACCTGTGTTGGTGAAGGTGCGTGTGTGTTCGTCAGATACGACGGACCTGTAGCTAAGTGCAGCATCCAAGAAGCGTATTACGAAGGAAAAACAACCTTTGAGAAGCCCATATCGTGCCACCTATATCCTATCAGGATTCAACAACTAGGTGAATATGAAGCGCTCAACTACGAACAAATTGATATTTGTAAGCCGGCCATAAAGCACGGAAGGCGAAACGGTGTCGGTCTAGCTGAATTTCTACAAGGCCCGTTAGTGCGCAAGTACGGGCAGGATTGGTACGATCAGTTTCTTTTGATGGTACTCGAGCGCCGAGAAGTGTTGGGCATGTCGCCATTTGAAGGCGCCTCGCCCAATTCGAATTCGCCCAATTCGAATTCGCCTACGCAGCCGCAGGTGGAGTCGTAACATGTTAAACCTGAGCCAAAGATTATCCCAGTCCCAGCGCCTTTCGCCGCAACAGATTCAGTACATCAAGCTGCTTCAGTTGCCAACCCTTGCCTTGGAACAGCGAATTAAAGCCGAGATGGAGATCAATCCGCTGTTGGAAGAAGGGGAAGAGGTCGAAGAGGAGTTTGCTGAAGACTCGACCGAGGAGCACGATTATGACGACGTGGTAGCAGAGAATGAAACCTCCGACGATGAGTACGACTGGGAGGAGCTCATGGACCAGGGCGACGACCTATACGGGTACAAAGCCTGCGTAGATCAAGGCAACGATGAGGACAGGCGGGACACGCCCATGGCCAGCATGACCAACATGACTGAGCATTTGCGCGACCAACTCTCTTTTCTCCACCTCTCAGACGATGAACTATTAATCGCTGAACAGATTATTGGGTCCATTGATGAGGACGGGTATCTGAGACGTCCGCTGGAGTCTATTGTGGATGATGTTGCGTTTAATCAGGGCGTATTGCTGAGCGACCAAGACGTGGAAGACGTATTGTATCGCATTCAGCGACTTGAACCGGTCGGGGTAGCGGCTCGAGACCTAAAGGAGTGCCTCATTGTCCAGCTCGAAATGATGCCGGAAGAAATATTGGGCCGGGACGTAGCCATCGAAATGCTAAAGCACGCTTACAAAGCGTTCACCATGAAGCATTACGATCAGATTATGCGCAAGTTGGGCGTCGAAGGGTACGAGCTAAAAGATGCCTTTGAATTGATTCAACGTCTCAACCCCAAGCCAGGGGAAGGGGAGTTCACGGCATCAGAAAATTATATCACACCTGACTTCACGGTCAGGTACGAAGACGAAGACTTCATTATCACGCTCAATTCAGGCAATATGCCTGAACTTCGCGTCTCTCGCCATTACCAGCAGATGCTGGAACAAGTTGTTACGGACAAAAAGAAAGGCCGCACCGCCTACGATTCCGAGACACGTACTTTTTTGAAGTCGAAGTTTGAGTCCGCTCGTTGGTTTATCAATTCCATCAATCAACGTCGCCAGACCATGTTGGGCGTTATGCAAGCCATCGTTTCGCAACAGGAAGACTTCTTTCGGTTGGGAGAAGGAAACTTGCGCCCCATGATTTTGAAGGACATCGCTGAAATCATTGGAATGGATATTTCAACCATTTCAAGGGTTGTGAACGGGAAATACGTTCAAACAGATTTTGGCGTCTATGAGCTCAAGCACTTCTTCTCAGAAGGACTTTCGACTGATTCGGGTGAAGAAGTTTCTAACAAGGAAGTGAAGTCCCTGATAGATCGTATTATTTCAGACGAAGACAAGAATAAACCGCTTTCAGATCAGCATATTGCGAAATTGCTGGAAGAAAAAGGGTTTCAGATTGCGCGTCGAACCGTTACCAAGTACCGGGAGCAACTGGGCGTACCAGTAGCTAGATTGCGCAAGGAAATTGTGTTGTCTTAGGGTCACTCCTCTGCCTAGTGCAGGCTGGCTCTCCAAGAATTTGTTCAGAACACGAATTGCCCCGTTCAGAAAGGACCATGTCAGTACTGGAATCACATTTTGCTCCCTTTCGTCGACACATCGTCGGAATTGACCAGACGTTTCAATCGCCCTACGGCGAGTTTCCAATCGTGTACGCAGACTGGATAGCCAGTGGCCGGCTGTACGGACCTATTGAGCACCGTTTGTGTGATGTCATGGGGCCTTTTGTTGGGAATACGCACACGGAAACGAGCGTAACTGGCACGTCTATGACTCACGCCTACCACGAGGCGCGGAAGATCATCAAGAAGCACGTTGGGGCCAACGAAAACGACATTATTATTGCTTCAGGCTCGGGGATGACAGGGGTCATCAATAAATTGCAGCGCATTATCGGCGTCCGGATACCTGAACAAGCGCAGAAGTATGTTTCCATCCCCGTTGAAGACCAGCCGGTCGTTTTCATCACGCACATGGAGCATCATTCAAACCAAACATCTTGGCTTGAAGCCGAGGTAGAATTGGTGTGCATTGATCCCGACAAGAACGGGTTGTGCGCGGTAGAAAACCTGAAAAAGGAAATTGTTAAGTACGCCGGAAGAAGGCTTATTGGGTCGTTTACAGCCTGTTCAAATGTGACAGGCGTACACACACCCTACCACAAACTGGCTCGGGTCATGCATGAACACGGGGGAGTCTGCTTTGTGGACTTTGCTGCCAATGCGCCGTACGAAGACATGAATATGCATCCCGGCGATCCGCTAGAGTGCTTAGATGCCATTTTCTTCTCGCCCCACAAATTCTTGGGCGGTCCCGGTTCGAGTGGTGTTATGGTGTTCAATGCGATGCTGGACAAAAACACAGTTCCAGATCATCCAGGCGGCGGAACGGTCGATTGGACCAACCCATGGGGCGAACACAAGTTTGTGTCGAACTTGGAAGATCGTGAAGATGGGGGGACGCCAGCTTTCCTTCAGACCATTCGGGCTGCCTTGGCGGTCAAGCTGAAAGAAGAGATGGGAACCAAGGAAATGATGGAGCGCGAGCATGAGCTGCTTCAGATGGCTTTCCCCAGACTACGTAGCATTCCAAATCTGCACATTTTGGCGGACGAAATTGAGGACCGTTTGGGCGTGATCTCCTTCTACGTGACGGATCTCCACTTCAACCTTATCGTGAAGCTCCTAAATGACCGATTTGGAGTACAGACCCGCGGTGGGTGCTCTTGCGCAGGAACGTATGGGCATTTTCTACTCCACGTAGATCGTGAACACTCTCGTTCTATTACGGAGCAGATCGACCACGGGAATTTGGCCAGCAAACCGGGATGGATCAGGCTATCTCTCCATCCAACCATGACCAATGCCGAATTGGACTATGCGCTTACGGCCATAGAGCAAGTCGTAGAACACATTGACGAGTGGGAGAAAGATTACGAGTACAGCCCGCTGACGAATGAGTATACGTGCAAAAAGCACCACACCCAGTTAGATGTGTCCGATTGGTTCGACATGCGAGAGAGCGTTTCTGCATAAACGGCGAGTCCCGTTACCGGGTTTGCCGCCCCTTAGCTTCCGCCCGCACCCTGGTTTGGTGTCTCTAAAAACAGTCAGTGTCCAGATTCGAAGTCAGTCATTCGGAAAATATGACCTGTGAACCGGAGAGTCTTTCCTCCAGAGAGGCATTTAGGAAGGACGTTAGCACGCTGTGGATTACCAGGTCAAATAAAGAATCGTAACCTATTGTAAATAATAGGGTTGTGATGTCGTATGGTAAGCCAATCAAAAACGACTAAAAGACCGTTTAGGCCATCTATTGTGCATTATTATCGATTTGATGGGTTATAAATCGGCGGTCTGTTGTGTCCATTTTGGGAAAGAGGCGCGGTATTTGTGAAAGAACCAAGTAGTTCTACGGACATCGCGTCATAAACAACCAACTGAGTCGAAAGGCTCTCAAAGGAGGGACACGGTTATGCAAGCCATTTCAACATTAAATCAGACATCATTCTCATCGCTTCTAGCTCGATATATGCGAGGGCAAATCGGCGAAACGGCATGGAAAAAACTGATGACAGCATTTGATGCTGAAGGCGTCACGTCGAACGAGCGCATGGCTTACGCTCGGTTCATGAACGAGATGCTTACTGAGCGCGCACAACCGAGTCTCAATATTCCTGTTGGTGATGAGATGGCCGGACTTCTGGTGGAAACTCGTGCATAGGTTTCATTAGTCGCAACGTTCTATAACACTTGTACAGCGATGTACACGAAACTGAAGATGAAATAGCTACCTCCTCCAGCTTTGTGACCCGTGTTTTTCTTGGTGGGTGGGCACAGGACACAGATCTTCAGCTTTGGGCGGGTCGAGCATTTTGCTCGACCCGCCCTTCTTTTTTTGTCAAAATCACGGATTTATCCGCTAGGCGTCAAGCCCTTCGGTCTCATCCAATTCTACTGCCGCAGGAACGGTGTCTTCGTAGAACGCGACCTCGCTATTGATCCATCCAACCGTGATGAAGGCTCGACCGAATAGTAGAATCTGCTGGAAAATAAAGGCTAAAAAGAGCCCGCCCATCGATACGTCAAGCATAAAAGGGAGAATTAAAAAAATCATCCCCAACACCATCCATCCAATGTAGATGGAGTTCGCATTTGAAGAATGAAGCGGCCACTTGAATCCCGCTAGCCAACTGTCCATCACTCCCTTTTTTCCAACAATGAGTTCAATTCGCCCGAAATCATGCATCATATCGATGAAGGCGACGCCAAGGAAAAGAGCGATGGGTGTGAACACAAACTGAACCCAGAATGAACCCACTTCGCCGGTTAGCACACCCGACAAGAGCGTCGCTATCAGGACCACCACCACCATTACGACCACGGTAGGGACCATAAACAAGAGTCCGAGCAGAGTTGCTTTGCCGGTGTAGCGCCCCACTCCAGTCCAGAAAGACCTGCCGCCTCCTTCGCTCTGGGCGTGAATCAGGCCCGCAGAAGATGCCATCTTCCAAACAAACAGGAGGGGTAAAACCCAAAGAAGTTGGGACACGAGCGTTTGGAGCAAAGGCCCCGAACTTTCCAGCATGTCTGCCCAGAGGGCGAGATCAAATTCGCCTGCCATATCCCCAGAGAAGCCTGACTCACTTGTGGCCGTGCTCAGGGCTATAAATACAGGGATTGAAAGAATAAGCCCCATAATCAGGTTGCCAACATAGACAATGGCCGAAAGTGCAGGCCGCTCACGTGCGGAATCGTAGCCTGACTTGATGTAGTGAAGAGACATGATAAATTGGAAATGCTTCGAAGGTTTAAAAACGAGAACCAGAACGCTGTCCAGTTCAACGGGCGCCAGGTCTGGCTAAAACAAGCCCGATAAAACGAAAAACAGTTTTTGGTAAAAGGTTATGGACCGAAATTGTACCTGCCTGGCAAATTGGTTGCTGGCAAGATCCGCTACCACCTTCCGATTGTTTAATCGGTTAATGTCCACAAGTACGTCAAATTCCGGATCAATGAAGGCTTCCACCAGCCGAGAAGGGCCAGCTACCCGAATGTCTTTCCATTCATCCTGCCCATCCCAAGACTGGTCTTGAACTGACCCATCGGCGAACGTCAGCCGGATGGAAACCGGGAAAATCCCATCGTACTTGCGCCAAATACGAACTCGGGAAGAGTACGAATCGTCCTCTTTCTTTGTATTTGAAATGGAGTCTATTGCGTAGTCAACAACGGCAGTTCCGTATACAAATTGGTCAAAAAACCAATCCAGGTCCTCCCCTGAGACCTGTTCGGCTACGTCTTGAAGGTCTCTCGTCGAGGGATGCTTAAACCTCCATTGGGCGTAGTATGCTTTGAGGAATTTCTGCTGCATGTCCCATCCCCAGTACCGCTCCAACGTATTCATAACGGTGGCGGGCTTTGCATAGGAAGCTTTCCCATAGTCACCCATGGTGTATTCCCAGCTCTTGGTAATCAAGGCTCCCTTGGAAGGCTTCTGTTTCACATATCCCAGTCGCTGTGCGGCTATATCGCCAATTTTAAAATGGCCCAATTCGATAACGGACCCGCGGCCGTATGCATCGTCCACTATGCGGGATTCGATGTAGGAGTTCATGCCTTCGTCCAGCCACGCCTCCTCGAATTCATTGCTGGCCAATAAGCCCATAAAATACTGATGACCAAACTCGTGAATGGTTACCAGTTCCAGGACGCGGGCCCACGTTGGCAAGCCGTAGGTGGTACCCGCCGTGATCAGCGTTGGATACTCCATTCCGTTGCTGTCTCCAATGCCGTCTACCACCGTTAGCGTGGTATATGGATACTCGCCTATCCACTCATCGTAGCGCTCCAAGGCGACAATTGCAGCGTCTATGTGGCGCTGAGCCTGGCCTTTGTGCGCCGGTTGAATGAGCGCACGAATAAATACGTGGCGCCACTGTTGGGTGTATTCGAGGAAGTCGGGGCTTGCCGTCCAAGCAAAGTCTATCACATCGTCTGCCTTGTAGCGCAAGGTTTTGATGCCGTTTTGAATACTTTCTTCCACTTTGATACCCGATGCCCCCACTTCGTAGGATTCAGGCACGTCGAGTGTCACATCATAGGTGCCAAAATCGGCATAAAACTCACTATTGGCGTGGAATTGATGCGCGTTCCATTCGCCTTTCGGGGCGTCTTTGGGTACGTAACGCTGGCCGGGAATTTCTAGCACGGCAATCTTTGGAAACCATTGTCCCACAAAGAAAAAGGGTTCTCCTGAGTCCGCTATTTCCCAACCCGTTCGAGCAATAATTTCAGGTAGCCGACTTTCGAAAACGAAGTCCAAGGCTAGGGTTTCTCCGGGGGCCACGCTGCGAGGCAGTTTAACTAAAAAGACTGTTTGATCGTCGGCGTTGTCGTCGTCCGGGTGAATGAACTCGATGGAGTCTGTCAGGTCGAGGCCAGAGCCAACGGGCAGATTGGGCCTTAGATCGCCCTCGTCGTCGGCCAAGCGCATACTCGAAATATCAATGCCACCCCATGGGTTCTCCGAGGAAGCCGAATTACCCCGATGAACCCCGCCACTCTCTTTCATGAACGTGGATTTGTCGTCCTTGAATGCGTTTAGGTACAGATGAAATTGAAGCTCATCTACTGGGACAGAATCTGGGTTTCGCCAGGTTAGTCGCTGTGTCCCCTTAATGGTTTTAGTATCTGGATTGAGCTCTGCCTTTATTGTGTAGGACACGAGGCGATCACTCAGAGGGGTGATGGAGGTGGTGGCCTGCTGGGCGAAGGAGGGAAGAACAAATCCAAGCAAGCAAACAAATATGAAACTACGCACGGTGGTTACCGGTTGTTGAGATGCGTACAGTGGTTGTACTATACGGATCAGAGTTCATCAACAGAAGAGGAAAACCATAAAATCCTTCATGTTGAACACCGTTTTTGTCAAACTGAGAGCTCTAACAGGTTAAACATGCAGGAAATCGGTTCTAATTATGTTGACTCTAGCAATGTTGACTCTAGCTACGTCGAATTGTGTGACGTAGGACCCCGAGACGGGTTTCAGTTTGAGCAGAAACAGATTCCAACTGAGCTAAAGCTTAGCACCATCAGGTCTCTGATAGATGCTGGCATGCCGCGCGTGCAGGTCACTTCCTTTGTGCATCCAACGCGCGTTCCCCAGATGGCTGATGCAGAATCCATTGTTGCTCAGTTGTCTGACGTGAAGACATGTGTGCTTTCTGGCTTGGCTCTAAATGTAAAGGGTGTAAAACGAGCCGCGGAAAGCGGGTTAAAAGCAGTTGACCTCTCTATTGCAACCAACGAACGTCATGGCATGGACAATGCGAACATGACGGTGGATGAAGGCGTGGCCGCTGCCGCGGCAATGATTGACGAAGCCCGTGCGCTTGGACTCTCGGTTCAGCTCAATTTGCAGACGGTGTGGGGCTACAAAGAACCAAACGACACACATTTAGAGCGCATCTTGGGCATTACGCGGATGTTCGCGCAGGCCGGGTTGGAATCGTTCTCACTTGCAGATTCAACCGGCATGGCCAACCCGAACTCAATTCAGAGCACGGTAAAAGCGGTACAAGCTGAAACCGATACGCCCATTGTGCTTCATTTACACGATACACGGGGGTTGGGTATGGCCAACATCGTAGCCGCTCTTGCCCAAGGAGTTCGCCGCTTCGACACATCGCTCGGTGGGCTCGGTGGATGCCCGTTTATCCCTGGGGCCACAGGCAACGTAGCCACTGAAGACGTGGTCTATCTACTGGATCAACTAGGGTTTAAAAGCGGGATTCAAAATGCTACAGTGGCGTCGGCATCAAAAAAAATGGCGACCTTTTTGGGCCGCCATCTTTCTGGAAAAATGTACACGCTCCTGTAGGCCTTTCTACTCGGAATAGGCCTCAAGCGGCAAGCAAGAACAGACCAAATTCCGGTCTCCGTGTGCATCGTTTACACGACGAACGGTTGGCCAAAACTTGTTTTCGTTCGACCAAGGCATTGGGAAGGCTGCTTTTTCGCGCGAATACTTCCTGTCCCACGCGTCTGACATAATCAGCGCTGCGGTATGTGGTGCGCTTGAAAGCACGCTATCTTCGGCAGCCACACTACCGTCCAGCACTTCTTGAATCTCACCGTGGATCGAGATCATAGCATCTACGAAACGGTCCATTTCAGCTTGATTCTCGCTCTCTGTTGGCTCAATCATGACCGTGCCCAGTACCGGCCACGACATGGTTGGGGCGTGAAAGCCATAGTCCATCAACCGCTTGGCAACATCTACTTCCGTTAACTCGGTGTGCTGACGCAGCGACCGTAGATCCAAAATGTACTCATGAGCTACACGGCCCTGTTTGCCTTTGTAGAGCACATCGTAATGGCCTTTCAAACGCGAAGCCATGTAGTTGGCATTTAAGATGGCAACCTGAGTCGACTTTTTAAGACCTTTTGGTCCTAGCATAGCGATGTAGGCCCATGAGATCAGAAGCACTGAAGCGCTACCAAACGGGGCAGCCGCCACGGGACCTAGCGATCCGCCGGCGTCGGAAACTGGATGTCCTGGAAGAAATTTGGCCAGGTGTCCAGCAACACATATCGGCCCTACACCCGGTCCACCGCCTCCATGAGGGATGGCAAACGTCTTGTGAAGGTTCAAATGGCACACGTCCGCCCCGATATCTCCCGGGCGGCAGAGTCCAACCTGAGCGTTCATGTTCGCCCCATCCATGTAAACCTGACCGCCATACCGATGAATGGTGTCGCAAATGTCCGATACCGTTTCTTCGAATACGCCGTGGGTAGACGGATAAGTAATCATCAAAGCGGAAAGCTTATCGCCAGCGGCGGCTGCTTTAATGTTTAGGTCGTCTACGTCAATGTTTCCTTGGTCGTCGCACGCCACAACAACCACCTGCATGCCTGCCATTACGGCGCTTGCAGGATTCGTGCCGTGAGCTGACGATGGAATCAAGCACACATGCCGGCTCGTGTCGCCGCGGCTCTCATGGTATGCTCTGATCACCAAGAGGCCTGCGTACTCGCCGGAAGCACCTGAATTCGGCTGCAGTGATGTCGCTTTGAATCCAGTGATTTCACTCAACCAGGTCCGAAGTTCTGCCATCATTTCGTGGTAGCCAGCTGCTTGGCTCGCAGGCGCGAACGGATGAATTTGGTTGAACGCTGGCATGGTGATGGGCATGAGTTCTGCCACGGCGTTCAATTTCATCGTGCACGAACCGAGCGCAATCATGCTGGTCGTGAGCGAAAGATCTTTCTTCGACAGTTTGTGCATATAGCGCATCAGTGCCGTTTCAGACTGATGCGAAGAAAAGACCGGGTGGGTCATGTAGGCCGATTTTCTAGGCATGCTTCCGAAATACCCAGTTTCCATATCATTGGCAAGGGTTTGTACAACAGCTTGGCCGTTCGTACCACCAAATACTTCAACCAAATCAGCCAAATCCTTAGCCGTTACCGTTTCATCGAGTGAAACGCCAACTGATCCATCTTCAAAATATCGAAGATTGATCTGAGCGTTGATCGCACGGGTTTTAACGGCGTCTACGTCGCTAACCGTAACTCGAAGGGTGTCAAAGACATCCGAGTGAGCCACTTGGTGCCCCATTTTACCTAGAGCCTGAGCTAACAACCGGGTAGCATCCGAAATGCGTGTTGCAATGGCTTTCAAGCCTACCGGGCCGTGGTAAACGGCGTACATGCTCGCGACCACTGCAAGGAGGACCTGAGCTGTACAAATGTTTGAAGTCGCTTTGTCACGGCGGATATGCTGCTCCCGGGTCTGCAGCGCCATGCGTAAGGCAGGTTTGCCGTCGGCATCGATAGTCACACCGATAATGCGCCCAGGAATCTGACGCTTGAACTTATCGCTCGTGGCAAAAAACGCAGCATGCGGCCCACCGAATCCGATGGGTACGCCAAAGCGCTGAGAAGAACCGACAACCACATCAGCTCCAAATGAGGCTGGCGATTCCAACAGGGTTAAACTGAGCAAATCCGCGGCTACAACGACGAATGAATCGTTGGCATGAGCTTGTTCGCAGAATGAAGCATAGTTGTAAACGGCTCCGTCGGAAGCTGGGTATTGAACGAGAGCACCGAAGCAGGAGTCGTCAAATGTAAACGTCTGGTGATCTCCCACGATCACCGTAATGCCTAGCGGGATGGCTCGGGTTTCTACCACCGCAATGGTTTGTGGGTGGCACGCCTCTGAGATGAAAAAGTGATCTCGGTGTCCTTTTTTAGACTGACGGTGCAGCATCATCATGGCTTCTGCCGCAGCCGTACCTTCATCCAATAGACTCGCATTCGCAATTTCCATTCCCGTCAGATCAATGATCATGGTTTGGAAATTTAGTAGCGCTTCCAAACGCCCCTGCGCAATTTCAGCCTGATACGGTGTGTACTGCGTGTACCAAGAGGGATTTTCAATAATTCCTCGCTGAACGGCAGGCGGGGTAACCGTTCCTGAATAACCCATTCCGATGTACGAACGATACACTTTGTTCTTGCCTGCCAATTCGGTGGCACGCTGAAGCAATTCGCGCTCTGTGAGGGCGGCTGGCAGGTTGAGGCTACCTTCCATGCGAATAGACCGAGGTACGGTCTGGTCTATCAATTCATCCAGAGAAGCTGCTCCGACCACGCGGAGCATATCTTGAATTTCTTGGTCTGATGGACCAATGTGGCGGTCGGCGAAGCGATCGGAGGACGTGAGACGAATAGGCATGGGAGAGTCGGATCGTCAGATGGAAAAAGAACCGAAATGAACGGTTGGAGCGTCTACGCTGTAGATCAGCAAATGTACGTCGGGTTCGTTCAAGATTGCTTGAATCCGTCGTGTATTTCTAGAGATCTCAATTGTTCGATGGCCAATTTAGCCGCCGTCTGTTCAGCCCTCTTTTTACTGCGGTCTTCAGCTTGTCCGTACTCAACTCCATCAACACAAACAGCCACAACAAACCGTTTGTCGTGGCTTGGACCTGACTCCGAAACAACCACATATTCAGGCTGATTTTTGCTTCTGGCTTGGACGTATTCCAGCAGGATACTCTTGTGGTTGTCCTTGCGCTTAGCCAATTGGTCGAGATCCACATCTGTGAGCACTGCTCTTTTGACAAATGCAGACGCTGCCTCCGTCCCGTGCTCCAAATAAATGGCGCCAATAATGGCTTCAAAAGCGTCAGAAAGGATACTATCACTGTTTTTTTGTTCGTCTGTGATGCTTTCGCTTACCAGAATAAATTGTCCCAGGCCTAATTCACGAGCCCGGTCGGCAAGCGCCTGACCATTGACCAATTTGGCTCGGAGCCTGGTCAAAAAGCCTTCGTCATACTCTGGATAGGCCGCGTACAGATGTTCAGCGACCACAAATCCTAAAACAGCATCTCCCAAATACTCCAGGCGTTCATTCGATTCCAGATGGGAGTCTGGATTTCCCCGAAGCAACGACCGGTGCTTTAACGCTTGCACGAAAAGGGTCTCGTTCGTGATGGGTACCCCAATGATATCCGCAAGGTTGACGAGGGGGGATGTCTGTCCACTATCGGGACTCGCTTCGTGTTCAAACCACCGACGAACCCAACTGATCATGCCGCTCCTCGTAGTCGTTCGTGCACGAGGCGGGCTATAGAAGCGCCCAACTCGGAAGAAATATCAGAGTCCGTGATGCCTTCAACCATAATCACAATGATATACGGCTCGCCGTTGGCCGGATACACGATGGCGGCATCGTGATGAATCTTGGTGATCGACCCCGTTTTATGCGCCACTCGCGTGCCCCCAGGAAGCCCGGATGGGATCATCGCATTGAAAAACTGATCTCCCAAAAAGCCTCTCATCAGTGAATCGGAAGCTGGTGAAACGGCTGTACCGGTTCTTAGTCGCTCTAGCAGCGTGGCCAAATCGTGCGAAGTAGCCTGATTGCTCATTCCCAAATCGAAGGCTTTAAGATCCTCTACGCCTCGGATGGTTTGCATGTGAGTCGTGCCAAGGCGCTCCGACGTGTTCTGAACAGAATCTGCCGAGAGATAATCCATGAGCAGATTCGTTGCCAAATTGCTTGAAACCGTAATCATGTTGTAGCCCAGCTGCCGGAGCGACATGGGCTGGCCAAGATGTTCGTAGATGGCATCGTCTGAGTCGTCTTCGATGCTAAAAAGAGAGCCATCCACAATAGAACGGAATTCGTTTTTTAACACAACCTCGTCATCCAGGCTAAAACGTCCCAGTTCCGCTTGCCGAAACAGTTCAATCATGACGGGAATTTTCATCGTGCTAGCGGCGTGATATAGCCGGTCCCCGTCCATGTGGAGTTCTTGGCCGTTGGCTGTATCCAAAATGGAGACGGAAACGGTGGCGCTATCATAGCTTGCCACGATGGCGCGGATGTCGGTTTCGAGCGAATCCATTGTGTTTTCGTTGGCCGTTTCGTTTGTAGTGCACCCGTTCAAGAGAAAGACGAAGCCGCCAATGAAGAAGAGTGCTCGCACGAGGGAGACAGCTTGGGATCTGAACGTGAAAGTGGTTGTCATGATTACGTTTGGGTTACAACATGTGGAGCCAAAAGGTGAGCCAAGTGAGCTAGGCGCGGCCAGGAAGCGTGCCAAACGTGGCTTGAGTCTCCGTTTCGAGTGATTTAAGGTACTTCACGAGCGCCAACATAGTTGGTTCTACATCACTATAGGCACATATGCCGACTTTTACCTGATCGAAATCGGCTAGAACAATAGGACTACCCAACGCGACTAGAAAGATCTTAAACCGAGCGGATACTTCGTGCACAAAGGCCGCTTGGGAAGGAAGTAGACCAAACTTATGCCAAGCAGCAGGCTTGACCACCACGGCAACAATGATGTTGGCAAATCCTTCTAATTTCTCAAGCAGATCTTCGAGTTCATCGTCTCGGGTGTCCGGCAGAATCTGGAAAAAACCACCGTCAGGAAACGCTCCCATGAACGCTTTTTCAAGGGGAGCAGCCGTCGGGTCGTTATACGTTGTATGAGGTCTGACCAACACACACGCTGTGCCATATTGCCCCAGTCCCGCCTTGTAGAGAACGAGCTGATCCGATTCACCCATCGCAACTTGAATGGACTTCTCTGCCACCTCCATGGCAAAGGCTCGGTGTTCATCGCAGCCAATCACCGAATACGGCTGTGCTAAACTTGGGTCGATGAATGCTCCTGGTCCAAAGCGGGCGGCAAAACGCGTTTTTAAGCTCCAAACACGTTGAAGAGCGGCATCTATGACCTTAACGTCCAGTTCGCCACTATTCACGAGTTCAACCAAGTAGTCTACCGTGGTTGGAACGTCTTTAATGTCTAATAAAATGTCTACACCGGCTCTGAGGAGCGTCGCTGCCATTTCACCAGGGTGTTCGCCTTCATGGTCGGCTCCTGCCATCAACAAGCTATCGCTTATGACCACACCTTTAAATACTAGGTCTTGGCGAAGGAGGTTGGTTAGGATGGGCTTAGACCGAGTTGCCTCGGCGCCCGTTGGGTCCAAACCAGGATAAGAAACGTGAGCCGTCATCATCAGAGAGACCCCGGCCGACACCGCTTCACGAAACGGTATGAGCTCCAACTCCTCTAATTCTAATCGGGAACGCGTTACCACGGGAAGCGCCTCATGGGAATCTACGTCTGTGTCGCCGTGGCCAGGGAAATGCTTAGCGGTTGTGAACAATCCTTCTGCGCTTGCGCCACGGATGTATGCTTTCAACAAACGAGACACGGTTTGCGGAGTCGATCCGTAAGCCCGAGTGGAAATGATGGGATTTCGAGGATTTGAATTCACGTCAGCAACTGGAGAAAAGCTCATATGGAGCCCTGCTGCCAGCGCTTCTCGGGCGGCAATTCGCGCCGACTTTTCCAATAATTTCTCGTCTTCCTTTCCTGTTGCTTGAAAAGCCATGCCATGAGGAAAAACGGTGGCGCCTTTGAGTTGCTGTCCCAGACCTCGTTCCATATCAGTGCCAATGAGCAACGGATAGGTGGAGCGACTTTGAAGTCTCGTCAATGTTTGCGGTGTGCGAATGCGATCCCCATTGAACAAGCACAGGCCTCCAATTGGGTAGTCGTCCATCAACGACTCAATACGAGCTGCATCTGCTTCGACCGAGATGGTCGGGCTCATGTTGGATCCCAACCGAGGGAAAATGAGCTGAGAAATCCGGTCTTTTAGGCTTTTTGGGGGCGCGAGCATGGATTGGGTCGGCAAATGAGTTCAAAACTCAAGATACAACCTGTTGGCTTGGATATAGGTAGCAACCTCAGCCGGAACGAGATGATCTATCGGATTTTTCTTGGAAACGAGCTCCCTGATTTCAGAGCTGCTGCAAAACACAGGTTCGCCGGAAAGTAGGACGTCGGGCGCGCTTTGATACGTACTCCGTATTGCGGGCTTAACTCCGAGCTGCGACTCCCGGCGGTACACAACAACCTGAGCCAAAGATCTGATCGTTTCGCTGTCCTTCCATCTAGGTAGTCCGTCATAGCTGTCCTCTCCAATAATGAGGAAGAGCGTCGCCAATTTGAACTCAGATGCGAGGCTCAACAGTGTATCTACTGTATACGAAGGCCCAGGCCGATTGACATCTCTGAGGTCGAGATGAAAGCGGGGGTCCATTTCTACCAGGAAGTTGACCATCGCAATTCGGTGGGCCGCGTCTTCGACCTGGCCTTCTACCTTGAAAGGAGACTGAAGTGCGGGTATCCACAAAACCCTATCTAGACCAAGCTGATCTGCCGCCTGACGCGCCACTTGAAGATGGCCAACGTGAGGCGGATCAAAGGACCCTCCAAATACGCCTATTCGGCTCATGGTCGCGACATTTCGCTCGAAGGATCCATCATTGCTTGAACTTGCAAATACACTTCTTCCGCTTCTTTTAGAAGGGGGCTGTCTGGGAAAATCTGCATCAAGCGATCATAGTTGGCTTCGGCCAATCGAAGGCGTTCTTGCTGTTTCCCGGGTACGCTTAAACGGGCGTAGTCGTAGTACGATTTGAGAGCACCAAGGAGGGCATCGTCGGCCAAGTCTGTGTCGTAATACCGGTCAAAAACAGCTTCATATGAGACGGCTGCAGCGCCATAAAATTCTCGTCGTGCATACAATTCCGCTGTGTTGAACTGCTTTTTGGCCAATTTGCCTCGTAATTCAACGATTCGTACCCCGGCCTCTTCTACCAGTGGGTGGTCAGTATACCGAGTCATGAACAGCTGAAATTGAACAATAGCACGTTCAGTGTCCGTTTGATCGAGTCTGAAAACGGGCGACCTGTCGTAGTAGGTCATGGCCAATTCATACTCTGCGTCCGGTACGCGTGGATCTGACCGATAGATTTGAGTGAACCGAGTGAACTCGTTCGCTGCCAGCAGTAATTCTTTGTTGCCTCGATAAGCTTTTGCTAGATACAATTGGGCATCTGCCGCCCACTGATGCGTTCTACCAAAATCGAAGGTGCCTTGAAGTAATTCAATGGCCTTTTGGTAGTTGCCCTCGTCGAAAAATGCTTTTCCTTTTTCAAAGGCTTCCTTAGGCGATTCATACCTCACTCGTCCCGAGCCAGCGCAACCTGCCCACAAAACGGCAAGGAGCATGAAGAGTAATACAGGTGACTTGGTCAAATTCCGGAACATGGTAAATAGAAGTAAAATTTCAACTGACCGAGAGGATTTACGACTCGAGTTCAGTTTTAACGGTTGAAAACTAAGATTCGTATAACCGCTTGAGACTAAAAACGCCGTTCGAATAAGGTCGTCCGGCGCAGCAATCTAGTACGAATCCATATAAACGCAGTTCCAAATACCGTTTACCGGATTAGGGCTAACAAGTTGTCGCGGTAGCGGAGGTAAAAAAGTGCCTGATTTACATTAGACCCTTCAAAATGAATGCGAAGGCCGAGGCCTTGGAATGGCTCTCTAGTGAGGAGTGATTGAGCTAAGCTCTGCTCCTCAATCCCGCCCAACGTGTCAAGTAAGAAGGAAGTAACGTCATACCCGGTTACACCGAGCCGATCCGGTTCATTGGCCGCAAGCGCTCGGTAGGATCTTGCAAACTGCAGGTAACTCTCGGATGCTGGGTCAAACCAAAACTCATCGCCATAGGTGGTCAAATAGGTAGAAGCGTGAGCCTTTTGGGGTAAATCCTGCCACCCTTCATTTCCAATAACCCGAATCCGAGGGTTCATACGATCCAAATTCGATAGAATCCCACCTACCGTGGCAACGGGATTTCGAGACGCCAGCGGAATGTAAACAGCGTTTACTTGGTTTAAGGTGTCCGCCGGGAGGGCCTCCGATAAATTGAACAGTGACCCTTCGTTTGGAAGGACACTCACCATACTAATGGTTGCTCCCAACCTGGAAGCTTCCTCTAGAAAACCATCGGCTTGGCGCTCAGATATTTTGCGATCGTCCACTGCTAAAATGACGGCAATGGAATCGAGACGAAGCCCCAAAACGGCAAAACGGGCCATGGCAGCCCCTCGGACCCGCATACTCGGATTTGCCTGAAATGTGTATGTTTTCCCGTTAACGAGATGATCGTCGGTGGCCAGTGGCGCTATGAAAACGGTTTTAGACCGTTCCGCTTCTTCAGCCGCCGCAAGCGCCTCTTCGCTAAAAAGCGTACCAATTACAGCTGATACACCCAAAGCTGATAGCTCTCGCATGGCACGACGTGTTGCTGCTGCACCCCCATCGATGTCCCTAAAAACCATCCGAACGGGCCGGTTGCGAGAATCAGCGTTGTGCCTATCGACTGCTAAGCGAATTCCATTGAACATACCCTGTGTCTGGGCGCTTTCTCTGGTATTCAATGAGAGAATAATGCCCAAGTTCAGCGCATCTTCAGTCCGGTATTTGTTGGCTTCGAGAGCCATTGCGTCCAGCAGTCTTGCTTCTTCTAGAAAGCCGCTGGAGGGATACTTGGAAGCAAAGCCATTCAAATAGGTTCTAGCGCGTTCAAACTCGTCCCGCCGATAGGCCGACTTTGCAGCCAACAAGATCGCGGTCGTGGTGGCTTGATTGGTTGGGAAGTCGCTTAGCAAGCGATCGAAAGTGGCACCCGAATCCGTGTAGTTTCCATTTTCAAATTGTTGAAGCCCAACGTCCAACAACGATTCTGCTTCCAAAATGCTGGGAATCACATATTGAAACCGCGCAGAGGCAGGCAACAGGGCTACCGTGGCCCAGATCAGCAAAGAAAACACGTTCGATATGGTAAATCGAATGCTCACTCCCATTCAATCGTTGCCGGTGGTTTTGAACTAATGTCGTACACCGTGCGGTTTATCCCCCTGATTTCGTTCACGATCCGATTCGATACGTGAGCCAAGAAGTCAAAGGGTAGGCGAGACCAATCTGCTGTCATTCCATCCACGCTAGAGACTGCTCTGAGCGCACAGACCTTTTCATAGGTCCTTTCATCACCCATAACTCCGACTGTTTGAACGGGCAAAAGAACGGCAAACGCTTGCCACACTTCGTCATACAAACCGAAGTTGTGTAGTTCAGTGATGAAAATCTCGTCGGCTTCGCGGAGCAGGTCCAAATCTTGCTTGGCAACGGGGCCAATAATGCGAATTCCGAGTCCTGGGCCTGGGAAAGGGTGCCTTCCGACAATGCTTTCGGGAACGTTCAGAAGGCGACCAATGGCCCTGACTTCATCCTTAAAAAGCTCGCGGAACGGCTCAATAATTTTCAATTCCATTTCTGCTGGCAAACCGCCCACGTTGTGGTGGGTCTTAATGGTTGCCGAAGGGCCCTTAAATGAAACGCTCTCGATTACGTCAGGATACAGCGTTCCCTGCGCCAAATAGGCCGGTTTCATGCCTAACTCAGCAATAATGTCTTTTTTGCCTTCTTCAAAAACTTCAACGAACGCATTTCCAATAATGACGCGTTTGCGTTCAGGGTCAGAGATGCCTTCGAGCCTGCTTAAAAAGAGGTCACTGGCGTCAATTGCCTTGAGGCGGATGTGATAATGGTCCCGAAAGGTTTCTTGAACCTGCTCCCATTCGCCTTTTCGTAGCAACCCGTTGTTTACAAAAATACAGGTTAGCTGATCGCCGATGGCCTCATGAAGCAAAACGGCAGCAACGGAGGAGTCGACTCCGCCGGACAGGCCTAGTATTACGTGCTCTTCGCCCACCTGCGCCTTGATCTCTGCTTTTTTCTCCTCGATAAACGAGGCAGCAGACCAGTCTCCGTCGCATTCGCATATACGGAGAGCAAAATTTTCCAGTATGAGCTTCCCGTTCTCAGAATGATGAACTTCAGGGTGAAACTGAACGCCGTAGTGGGGTTCTTTAGTAGAACGAACCGCCGCAATCGGGGCGTTGGATGTATGAGCAATAATCTCATATCCATCTGGGAGCTTGGTTAAGTGATCTCCATGGCTCATCCAAATGTTGGAGCCTTCGGGGACGTCCTTGAACAGCAAACTATCTGAATCGACTCGAATAGCCGCCCGGCCAAACTCTCGTTTGGCGGCTGGTTGAACTTCTCCGCCAAGTGCGTGCGCCATGGCTTGAAGGCCGTAGCAAACCCCTAAAACAGGCACAGGGGAGTGGTCAGCACGCTTAAGATGCAACAACTCAGGATTCAGTTGAGGCGCACCTTCGTCATAGACCGAGGACGGACCTCCAGAAAGGATCAATCCGTGAGGCTCGAGGGCCTTAACGTCTTCCATGGACGCCGTGCACGGAAGTATTTCTGAGTAAACTCCAGCCTCCCGAACTCGTCTCGCGATCAATTGTGTGAACTGAGAACCGAAGTCCAGAATGACAATGCGTTGATGCATGAAATACCTATCTACTGTCCAACCATTTCGGCGTATTCCGCAGCCGAAAGCAATGAATCACATTCAGAAGGGTCGCTTAGAGTAATTTTAACCAGCCATCCGTCGCCATAGGGGTCGTCGTTTACTGATTCTGGATTGTCTTCCAATCCGGGATTTACTTCTGTCACGGTACCACTGACTGGCATAAACAAGTCAGAAACGGTCTTAACTGCTTCAACTGATCCGAAAACGTCGTCTTTTGGAACGTCAGTATCAAGCGAATCAATGTCTACATAGACAATGTCACCGAGTTCAGACTGAGCAAAATCGGTGACGCCAATGGTTCCTTGGTCTCCGTCAACGCGAAGCCACTCGTGATCCTTAGTATAAAATAGTCCCTCAGGAAAGTTCATCGTTTTCTTCTACAAGGGTGAATGTTTCTAGGAAGCGTGTGTCGAAGTTTCCGCTGCGGAAATTTTCGTCCATTAACAACTGCCTGTGAAACGGAATCGTGGTTTTAACGCCTTCAATTACAAACTCATTCAATGCGCGAAGCATTTTTTGAATGGCAAGATCTCGAGTTCGAGCTCTTACAATTAGTTTGGCAATCATGGAGTCGTAATAAGGGGGGATCGTGTAGCCAGCGTATACGTGGGTGTCTACTCGAACGCCGTGTCCTCCTGGAGGATGAAATGTCTTAATCAGTCCGGGAGAAGGCGAAAAATTGTTGAACGGATTTTCGGCGTTGATTCGGCACTCAATCGCATGTCCTTCCAACCTGATTTCTCGCTCAATAATGCCCTCGCCTTGGGCCACACGAATCTGATACTCGATTAAATCGCAATCCGCTACTTCTTCGGTGACGGGGTGTTCGACCTGGATACGGGTATTCATTTCCATGAAATAGAAATCCCCTTGATCGTCTACCAAGAACTCGACGGTAGCTGCTCCTTCGTAATTGACCGCCTTTGCGCCTTTGATGGCGGCATCGCCCATCTTTTTACGCAATTCGGGAGTCATAATGGGGGATGGGGACTCCTCGAGCAGCTTCTGGTGCCTTCTCTGGATGGAGCATTCGCGCTCACCAAAGTGAATTACGTTTCCTTTTCCATCTCCTAGGATTTGGATTTCAATATGCCGAGGGCCGGATACAAATTTCTCTACGTAGCACTCGCCGTTTCCAAAGGCGGCCTGAGCCTCATTGCTTGCAGCGGCAAATAGCTTGGCAAAGTCCTCAGGCTTTGCACACATGCGCATTCCGCGGCCGCCGCCACCGGCACTCGCTTTTATAATAACGGGATAGCCTATTTCTGCGGCAATCTTAGCGCCGGTTATGGCATCTTTGACGACTCCATCCGAGCCAGGTACGACGGGAACGCCTGCCGCCGCCATCGTATCTTTTGCCCTGCTTTTGTCGCCCATCATCCGAATAATTTCGGGAGACGGACCAATAAACTTAACGTTGTTGTCTTGGCAAATGGCGGAAAAATCTGCGTTTTCGGCCAGGAAACCATATCCAGGATGAATGGCATCGGCACCCGTCACTTCGGCTGCGGCCATGATGCGTTCGGCGCGTAGATAGGAGTCCTTTCCGGCTGGTCCCCCGATACAAACAGCTTCGTCTGCAAAGCGGACATGTAACGAGTCACGATCTGCGGTGGAGAAAACGGCAACCGTTTTCAGGCCCATTTCGTGACACGTCCGAATGATACGAAGTGCGATTTCGCCTCGGTTGGCAATGAGAACTTTTTTAATCACGAAATCGAGCGTTTAGTCTAAATCAATTAGGGTCGACAACGAACAGCGGTTGATCGTACTCGACGGCCGTTCCATTATCTACTATGATTTGTACAATCGTTCCTGAAACCTCACTTTCAATTTCATTCATGAGCTTCATGGCTTCGATAATACAAAGGACGTCTCCGACCTTCACCTTGTCTCCGACCTTCACAAAATCGGGAGCGTCGGGAGAAGAGGCCGAGTAAAACGTACCTACAATGGGCGCTCTGACTTGCTTCCCAGCGGGCGCGGCTGGGGCAGGTTCGCTGACAGCCGGAGCCTGTGGAGCAGCTACCATATGCGGAGCCGCATAGGTCACTTGTTGCGGCATGGCCTGCACAGGCGCATGTTTCCGGACAACGACCCGGAGATTCTCTTCCTCAATTTCGACTTCAGATATATCGCACTGGGCTACCAGTTCGAGTATCTCTCTCAAATGATCGAGATCCATGTGTTTTCCTCTCGTCCCTTAGGGATGTTTTAGTCCAATCAGGCTGCAGTCACGCGAGTAATATAGTCTCCACGCTCGGTGTTCACCTTAATAATGTCACCTTCGTTAATAAACAAGGGGACGTATACCGTGGCTCCGCTTTCCACAACAGCCGGTTTGGTTGCTCCAGTTGCCGTATCGCCCTTCAGTCCTGGGTCACATTGAGTGACTTTCAACTCAACGGTGGTTGGGATTTCGGTGGCTAATGCTTTATCCGTGTCAGCATGCATAATAATGTCGATTGTCGCGCCTTCTTTGATGAATTCACGACCTTCAACTGCATCGACTGGCAAGGAGGTTTGCTCGTACGTTTCTGTATTCATGAAGTGCAACCCTAGGTCGTCCTCATACAAAAACTGGTGAGTTCTACGTTCAACGCGAACTTGTTCTACTTTTTCACCTGCACGAAATGTGTTATCAACAGTTTTTCCGTTGCTTACATTTTTTAGTTTCGTGCGGACAAATGCTCCGCCCTTGCCTGGTTTTACATGCTGAAAATCAATAATGGTCCAAATTCCATTATTCCATTCCATGGTAAAACCGTTGCGGAATTCACTTGTGTCGGCCATCAGGCTACACCGATAGGTTAACTGTGTATAATTTTGTTCAGATCGGAAAATATAGCGTTTTTCAGCTATCTGAGTCAATTTGAAGTTCGCGAAGATCGTGGGGAATGAAATTGAAGCCCTTGTTCATCAGTTATCAAGCTGAGGTTCGCCCTAATGAGGTCTTTAGCGTTTGCGAAACTTAGCTGCAATCCGCTCTACATCGGATTCGGAAAGGGATGGGACGTCGGGTTTCTTTTCCGACGCTTTACCGCTTTTTGCATCCGAAGGTGCACTTGATGGTCCTTTGGCTTTTGTGCCAGAAGACCGATTCGCTTGCCAGTTCGACTTGGGGTTTCCGGCTCGAGTCCGAAGCCGAGCTTCAATTTCGTCCATCCATGGCTTACTTGGCCGGCCATCTTGCGTGAGCGGAGTAACGGGCTGGACGTATCGCGGTTTGTCTGGTACCTGAATTAGTTTCGCTGCGTTCGTTGGGTTTACCGCATTCGTTTCAAACGCGAGCCGCTTAATGTTGATTAAATGAAGCGGAGAAATGTTGTCGCTCGTGATGGATCCGCCTATGGTACCCGGCCCTAGTGTCATGGCGGGGAATAAGTCTGTTGTAAAGCCAACCGAGCCAAGGGCGGCAACCGTGTTCACAACGATGCGCATCGCCGGTTTTTCGAGAGCAAAGGCCTCGATTACTTTCTTGGACGATGCATGAATGGCGAGCGTGTGCCCGATTCCGCCAAACGCTAATATTTCCTTGCACCGCTCGCAGCCTTCCTCCCATCCTTCAACCGAATACATACTCAGAATGGGGGAGAGGGTCTCCATGGATAGGGGCTCGGTTTTTCCAACGCTTTCTACAATGGCAACGAGTGCCCTAGTGGATTCTGGAACTGAAAAGCCAGCCATGGTAGCAATGGTCGATGGGCTCTTACCCACCTGATCAATGTTGAGGCGACCTCCCGGGGCAACCAACTTGCGAAGAAGGACGGTTTCCTCATCGCTCAACATGTGCGCCTGCTCTTGCTTCAATGCGTCTTTCAACCTGGGAAGTGCTGGTGAGTCAACAACAATACTGCGCTCGGTTGAGCACAGCGTTCCCCAGTCGAAGGAAACTCCGTAAACAATGTCTGCTGCGGCTTTCGAAAGGTCTGCCGATCGATCTACATAAACGGGTACGTTTCCCGATCCAACACCGTAGGCTGGCTTGCCTTTCGAGTAGGCGGCATGAACCATAGCAGATCCGCCCGTTGCCAAAATTAAATCGGTGTCGGCGTCCTCCAGTAAGGCGTTCGTACCCTCAATAGAGGGGTCGGTCATACAACCAAAGAGACCTTCCGGAGCACCAGCTTTGTATGCTGCGTGCGCCACTACATGAAGGGCTTCTAATGTCGATTTCTTTGAACGCGGGTGGGGGCTTAGCACAATCCCACACCTCGCCTTTGCAGCAATGATGGCTTTGTACATTGCCGTGGACGTGGGGTTTGTGGAGGGGACGAGCGCCGCAACAATGCCCATTGGGGAAGCTATTTCCCAAATCGATCCATTTTCTGATTTTCGGACGACCCCACATGTTTTCATCCCCTGCATGCGCTCCGAAAGCGTTCGAGTCGCGAACAGGTTTTTTTGGATCTTGCTTTCAATTCGCCCAAATCCGGTTTCTTCATGCGCCAGTTTGGCTAGAGACTCTGATGCAGCAATGCCGGCCCGGACCATTTCAGCCACAATACGATCCACCTGTTCCTGAGAAAAGGTGTGATACGTTTCGAACGCTTTTCGGGCTTTGCGAAGAAGCGTTCTTGCCTGTTGAATTGAGTGAAGGTCCTTGTCCATTGTCGCTCGAGTGTAGTCCTCAATATGCGCCGTTATCACGATTCAAACAAGAGCGAAGACGCAAGTCATTTAATACCTGCTTTTTGCAGCCCTAAACGCAAATAATTAATTTCTCGACGTAATTAGGTACTGACAAACCGCTACTACAACGCGCATTGCGCCCAGAACACATGTCTCGTTACAGCGAGCAAATAGACGAGCATATCCTTGCCGCATTCTTGACGGGGGATTTGCCGCCCGCCTTGAGGCGAGAAATTGCCGCGTACATTGCCCACAGTGAACGTGCGCGTGATCTGATCAGCATGGCCTCGGACGCTTTAGACGTAGTTGAGTTAGGCGATGGAGCGCCGAGAATAGCCCTTCGAAAAGGGCGAAAGAAGCCGAGCAACATATCGCAACTGTCCGCTGAATCAGCAGACCACGACACTCGGCTTTGGAAAGTTGCTGCGATGTTTGCGATTTCAGTGTTGGTTTTGGCGATTACCGTCGGGCTATTTGCTTACGAGTACACGTCGAACAAAAGCCAAGCAGCCCATCAGCATTGGATTCCATCGATTGGAGCCGATCAGCTCTCGCTTCGATGGCCAGCCCAACCTGATGCCGTGCTATATCAAGTGATGGTCCAGAATCAGCGATCAGGAATTAGTGCACTGGTCACGAGAACGGAAGAGTTGTCCTACCAAGTGCCATCAAATGCCATCGCATTCCAGTCCGATACTCCGTACCAGATTTGGGTCTTAGCTCTAGACCGTGAGCAGCATGTGCTCAGCCGGTCGGAAGCTATTTCTGTGATTGATTGAGCCGTTCGCCGTTCGAGTTGCGATCGCGTCGGCGATCCTTTCAACTAGCCATCCGTCGCGTCAATACCTAAGCGTCCCGTGTGACGAGCATTCCTTTGAAAGGTTGGCCACTGCTCTGGGTTGAGCCCGACTGATCCGGTTTCAAATGAATACAGTCGCTGGTCGTCTCCGGCTACGATAAGTCCCCCATCCCGCGTGATCGTTAACGGACCATCGGCCTGGGTTTTTAACTCGTATTGCCAAAGCGGCGTGTTGTTTGGGTTGATAGCTCGGAGCGAGGTCCCTGCCATGAAGTAGATCACCTCATTGGAATCGATCACCGGAGTGCCTACATCGGTGGCAACATGAACAAAGCGCAATCGAGGGGTGAACGCGTTGGTATCCTGATTCAAGGCAATGAGCCCGATACTTGTACCTACGTAGATGGTGCCGTCAGGTCCCACGATAGGTCCGGAACGAAGGGGTCCAGTCAGTGGGTAACTCCAAAGAATAGACCCGTCTTCACCAGCCACGGCATAGAGATTACGATCATTTGATACAATGTAGAGCACAACCGCCGTAGTGGTACGAACGTCTCCTGTGGGGAGCGTAACCGAAAGTTGTTTTTCAATCATGGCCATTCCAACCATCACGCTTCCAATGTTGTCAGACGATTTCCACACTTTAACCCCATTTGGATCATAGGCATAGACGTGTCCATCCGTTGAGGCTACGAAAATAGTTCGGTCGCGCCCAATAACGGGTGGTACCACAATGCTAGATCCGGTGACGTTGGCTGGCCATTGGCCCTGCGCTTTCAACCCATCAAACGAGTTGACAGCGTGAAGCTTTCCGGCTGAATCTCCAAAGTAGATGGTTCCGTCAGAACCAAGGGTGGGAGAAGAGCGCACTTCTGCTCCAGTGCTATAGTTGGTTGCCCATCCCCATAGTTTGGCTCCCTGTGAGGTTAATCCATATAGCCGTCCGCCTTCAGCGGTTACAAACACGTCTTCATTGTTTCCGACTAAAACGGATGATCGAATCGCGCCTTTTGTTGGAAAGCGCCATTTTAGATCCCCAGTTGGGCTGAAAGAATACAAGGTGTCATTGCTGGTACCGAAGTAAATATCGTTATTGAACCCAATTGCTGGTGCACCTTCGACTTCTCCGCTCATGCCAAATCCTTTCCAGCGAAGCGATCCTGGGCGTCCATCGTTCTGGCCGCTATCTTCCGTTATAGTAATAGTAACGGTGTCTGAGATGCGGAATACGGTAGGACCGCTGAAGCCTTTGACTTCTAACGTGTGCTCGCCAAGGCCTAGAACGCTCGTATCGTAATCAAATACAAAGGTGTCTCCGCCTACCGATTCAGTTTCTGACAAAACAGGAACGCCATCAACCAGCAAGTCGACTCGTGTCACGAAAGGCTGACCGGGTTCGGTCCGCGCAACCACTCTAATATTACCGTACACATCATCCCCTTTAACAGGGTCAATAATAGTCATGATGGGGCCGGGGCCGTCCGATACGTTATCAATTGTTACCAGAACAGGAGCCGAAACACCACGCGCTTGAAATTTGTCGAAGGCTACTGCTTCTACTCGATATAGACCATCTGGATAATCGTAGGTGTTGATTCGAAGGTTGTAGCTGGTCCCGTCATACACAGCTTCCCCGGCCCTGACACCGTTCACGTTCACATTGATAAAAGAAACGAAGTTGCCGTCTCCTAGTGCTTCTGCCGAAACTGCAACCAACAAGTTTCTACCAGAAACCAACGCTTCATCGAATGGTCGAACAATTGAGATTCGTGGCGCACGCTCATCAACTGCTGCACCAAAAATGTCGCAGCCCGAGATGAAGCTGGAGAACAACACGAGCATCGTCAGGACGGCGCCTGAATACGACGGGTTGAATTTCGACAAAGGGCCATCCAAACAATGGCCTGATTTACCGAGGGCAGTCAGTCGTTGAAAACGATTCGACCGAGTGAGTCTGTTGAACATGGATGTGAACGGGAGTTTCATGGTTGCTTTTCGCGCGTATTAAGTCTGCCAACTAGCTCAGCAAGTATCGGACCAAAAATCGCAAAACCGTCTTGAATCGCAAAAAATGTACTTTTTAACGTTCTTTTATTCCAAAATGGTAATGTTTTAGTAGGTACAGTCTCACTTTCGACACGAACTGTTGAATCACTATATATACCAGGAGGCGCGGGTTATCGACCGGGTACTATATAGTCTGAAGAGTAAAACAGCGGTTTGGGGCGAAGAAATGTCGAAAGGGAGACTTTTTCGTCTCAAAACGGGATCATTTTGATCATAAACCGTAATGAAAACGGCTATTTTAGCCTGAAAACAAAGTTTTGCAAGAGCTGGCACGGCTTTTGGTAGGAATCACATGCCGGCATAAAATTTCGCATCCAGCTTAACGGATCGGAATCCTGACCGACACTTGACATTAGCATACAGAAACAGTTCGTAATGAACGCATCGTCCCAAACATCGGTGAACTTCGCACCTAAACATCTTTCCGGAATCGACGTGATCGATGACGCCTGGGGCGGATTGTATCGAGGTGGATCTTACCTCGTTTCTGGTCGCGCCGCAAGTGGTCGGGGATTGTTAACGTTGATGTTCGCCCGTACTGGTGCTGCGTTTAGTGAGCCCACTCTTCTGGTATCTCCGGATCGCCAGAAAGACTTGATGATTCAAGCCGCCTCCATCGGATTCAACCTGCGAGAAGCCCACGATTCTGGTATTGTTCGGCTCCTTCGGGTTCCGCCCCTAATGAACCTTCAGAATATGGGGGATGATGGAGTATCGAAAGCTCTTTGGGATTTGGTTACTCTTATCCGCAGGCACCGTCCAACCCGATTGATCATGAACGACTTTATGCCTTTTGTGGCATTCCGCTCATTTGATCGATTTAGAAATGAGTTTATCCAGTTTCTCGAGCAAATTGATTCGCTAGATACAACGACTTTATTGGTCATGCCTGAACCGGCTAACCCTCAGTCTAGTCGAGTCATCGAGTTCATGGCATCCCAAATGACGGGATCCATTCACATCGAATTGGCCGAAGACAGTCCTACAACTACCAAACGACGCATTTCGTTGATCCCTCATATTGGGCACATTAAGCGTCAAGTGATTGACTACTGGGATTTGGAAGACCTTATTCATACGACTAAGGCTCCAACGAAACCCGCCGTTCCGTTTGCGACCGGCAATGACGATAACATTTTTAAGCCTTCCTCCGTGCAGTCGCCCTATGCGACTCAGGATGAAAGCGAGTTTGAAGAATTTAGATCGGCTCGGAATGAACCTCAGCCAGCTCGGGACACCACGATTCAGAATCGTCGTCCCAACGTGCCTCCGGTTATTCCGATTCCTTCTTACCCTACGAATCCGGCTCCACAGCCAACAACTATGCCGCAGGCGCCTTATCAGGCACCCCCTCAACCTGCGGCTACTTTTTCTGGACAGTCATCGTACACTGGACAAACTGGACAGCAAGGACACCAGGGACAGCAGGGACAACAGCCCCACCCGGGTCAATCTCATGGCGGCCCAGCTCCTGCGAGTCAACCTCCAGTAGGTAATGCTCCGATTGAAGATCGGCCTAAACCGCCGTTTTTCAGTGGCTCCCAATCTAGTTCACCTCAGCAGCCGGCTGCGGGTCAGATCCCGTTTGTTCAACACCAGGGACACCAGGCACCTAGTCACCCTCAGATTCCGTATCAGCCTGCGGCGCCCCAGAGCAATCCGCAGCAGGGATATACTGAACCAACTCCATATTCAGCAGGTTCGCCTTCTGAACAGTTTAGCTTTCAGCAATCGGGAGCTTCTGTAAACCCAGATCCATTTGGGAAGTCTGATTCATTTTTAGAGAGTGATTCCGTTTTTTCCCGGCCAGATCAAGGGATCGATGAAGCTCCTCCATTTGCTCCGTCAGCCAACCCATCTTCGATATCATTCCCTGAACAGCCCAAGGCACCTGCGGCTTCAACACCGCAAACGGCTTCAACGCCACCAGCGCCTCCGCCTTCAGGAATGAATGTGGAAACTGAATACACGAACCGTGAATCGTTTCGTGAAAAACTGCAGCAGCAGTTTTCAAACCGCGACGTATTACATCAGCCCTTCCTATTACTCGCCCTTCGGATGGATCGAAGCGCGCAGTCTACGGCAAGACCTTTCGACTTCGATTTCCTCATGGATCTCGTAGGGGAAGAATTGCGCGTGCAGGATGATATGCTGGCAAATATTGATCTGGAACGTCTAGTCGTCTATCTCGCCGACAGTCGTCCTGAGGAAGCCCAAAGCTTTTTTACACGACTTAAGGACCGGTTGCGTCAAGAGTCTCCAACGCAGGCAGATCATCTCCTGCATTCGGTATCGGCTATCGTCGTCCCAGACGGTCGTCCATTCCAGAATGCTAGCGAGTTTCTGACGTATGCATTGGATGAAGCTTGATTTTTGCCCTACTGAGATTCTAGAAACGGCCGATACCATCTGAAAAGACGGAACCATTTGGCGGATACAACGCATGAGTCGCACTAAAAACTTCATTTTATTGCTGTTTTTGGCCCTATTTACAGTTCAAGTAAGTATGGCCCAGGATCTAGCAGCCCAAGAAAAAGCTGAAGATCTAATCGAAGAGGCTCGCTACAGCGAGGCCATCGTCTTGTTGAATTCGATTATTACGCCGAACACGGCCGATACAAGACCACTCCTACTGCGCGCTGCAGCCCACGAAGGTCGTAATGATTTCATGAGCGCCGCCCGCGACTACGAGCGAGTCCAAACCCTTAATCCAGGAAGCCAAGAAGCGATTGACGGACTACGTCGCACGCGGCAGACACAATCGGGAAACAATTCAAATTCAGGCCGAAGTAACGCAAATCTGGAAAGCCTCGGCCGCTTGGTTTCATTAAACCCCGATAACTTGGCCTATCGAATTCGATACGCCGATGCGCTTTCGGATGCGGGTCGCCATCGGGAATCTGCTAAACAGTACGGCGAATACTTAGACAGAACCCAGGGTACTCCGGACGTTGTGCAAGCCTATCTAATTACGATTGCTGCCTACGAGGGAGACAACGATCTGGGTGAACGTGTCGCAGAAAAGTACACGAAGATATACACAACCAACGACGACTTGTGGATGCGTTTAGGCTTTTTCAGAGTTTGGCAAAGCAAGTTCAAAGAAGCGCAGGCGGCATGTGAGCAGGCATTGCTCTTAAATCCGAACAACCAGGAAGCCAAAGATTGTTTGGGCACAAGCAGTGATCCGAATCGGGGAGGGGGCCAGGTTGTGAGCCAGTACCCCATCGACGTCATGTTCAGAGAACTCAAGTCTGACCCAGATAACGATGCAAAGCGGTTTCACCTGGTGGACTTGTTGATTGAAGCAGGCCGGTATTTTGAAGCCAAGCAGCAACTAGACAAGTTAGCGCCTCGGCACCGAGATTCGGATGAATTGACACAGCGATATACGCTGGTCGAAAACCGTATACAAACCGCGCCGGCTAGGAACAGTCAGGGCCCGGTTTTTATTGTGGATCGCCTGATTTCTGACTTAAAACGAGACTCAACGAACGCCGAAAAACGATTCCAGTTGGTCGAGCAGTTCATCAAGTTCGAACGCTACTACGAAGCGTATGACAACCTTGTTATTCTCGAGCCCGAGTTTGGAAATACCCAGAGATGGGCAGGGTTTTTTGTACAAGCGGACGAAGGACTCATCAAAACTCAGGGTCAATCACCGATTTACCCAGTGGACCGCCATACGTATCGTCTTCGGTATAACCCGAACGATATCGTGACTCGCTATGCCTTGGTCGATGCCTTGGTCGCCGTTGAGCGTTACGCAGAAGCGTATGACGTTCTCACAAATCCGGCCTATGTAAAGCCGCTCGACCCGGGATATCGTGCACGCTTACAAGCCATTAACGAAACCCGTTTGAATCGAGCGCTTCAAAAAATTAGAGAACTCGAAGCAGCCGTGGCAACAAATCCTAGTGACGAACCTGCGTGGAGAGAGCTTCTAGGCCTCTATAAAGTTGTGGATCGTCCGGACGATGTTATTCGAGCCTATGTTCGAGTCATTGAACTGCGCCCTGAGGATCGAGACATTCGAATTGAATATGTGGACGCTCTCCGAGTGAACGGGTATCCAGAGAAAGCCCTCGCACAGGCAGGATGGTTGGCGGACAGAGATCCGAACAACCCGGTCATTCACCGAGTATACGTCATGACGCAGTTTGCGCTAGATCAGCTCGATGCGCGTGGCGAAGGGTTTTTAGCTGGACTCCTAGCAGATCGGAATTCAAAAGATGCCGAACTACTCATTGAAACGTCTGCCTACAGACTCAGGCGTTCGGATCTAGAATCCGCCGAGATTTACCTTAACCGCGCCGAAGTTTTGAACCAGCCTCAGTTTGCCACGCAAATTGATGCCATGAAGCACCTTATTGCGCGCGAAACGCTCCGATATGAGCAGGAAGAGCAGTTTGCTATCCTGAACGAAGCGCGCCGGTCAGTTTCGGCCAAAAAGTTTGATCAAGCCATTTCTCAGTATGAACAATACTTTGAAGTCAGGGGAAAACGCACGAGAGATGAGTTAAAAGAACTTGCTGGCGTTTATGCAGCCAAAAAAGATTACCAGGAGTCGGTGGGTATTTACCAGTCCCTACTCAATGAGGTCTACGAATATGATGTCGCTAAGGAAATGTCTCGGGTTCAGATTTACCGGGAGGACTATTCAGGCGCTCTTTCAACACTAGAACGTCTGCAACGCGAAAACCCCCGCGATTACGAGGTCCGCTTTATGCAGGCCGAATCGATGAGGGCGCTAGGACTCTATGCTCAGGCACGGATTATCTACGACGAAGCACTGCTTATGGCAGAGGATTCCGATTACATCGAATCCCGACAGGTTGGGATTGATATGGATATTCGGGCAGAACTTGTCAAAAGCGGCAAGTGGACACAAAATGACTATGCCGGTATTGTCGTTCCGACTGCAGACGCAACCCGCTCAAGAGGCGGTGGAACGAGGTACGATCGGTGGGCCCAGGGCATGCAAACGCAGCTCACGTTGCCTATCAAAGCCGTTCTTTCTGCCGGTATTAATTCTCACTTTATTTCGGGTTCGCGACGTCTCGTTCCTGGATCTGAAATTGTCAGGGGCCGCGTCAACCAAGTTTTTGGTGGAATGTATTTCGACCTGACGCCTCCTGTTCGATCCGATAAAGCGAGTTACACGAATCGTGTATCGGGCGAAGTCGGTGTGTACGACTATGAAGGCGCGCGAACGGTAGTGTACGGAGGCATCCGCTATTGGAAGCAGGAGCTTGGTAAGTACTATGGGTCAATGGGCGTCCGGACAGGTGAAGGAACGATCGATTTGTGGTCCGCAGGCGGTGGGCAGTTCAATCTGAAATTGACTCAGTTCGACATTCAGGGGACATCGACTACCATCATGCCGGATTCGGTCTTGAAGGTAAACGGATATTTGGCCCTCAATGTGGTTCGAGACAACTTTGGAAACACCGGTTCTTCAACTGATACCAACTTTGGCGACAACATGCGCCTCGAGGCAGCTTACCGCGTGGTAGACTATACCTACTTGGGCCTCACGTATTATCAGACTTCGTATCGCTCAACGGTCGATACGTATTTCTCTCCTAGGAACTACCAGTCCTACGACTTTTTCATGGAGTACGAGAGAGAATTACCACAAGATTGGTATGTCCGAATCAGGGGTGCCATTGGAATTATAGCTAGGAGCTCTGGTTTCGTGGGTCGGCGTTTTGAAGCGGACTACATCAAGCGCATGACCAACAACTTCTCCGTAACCCTTCGGACTACGCTTGGGTCATCGACTCGAACACTGGGAAGCGGTTCATCTTCGTTCATCGACCGATACAACACATTCACATTTAGTGGCGCCCTCTACTGGACGCTATAAGCCGGGACCACACGTTCGTGTTCTGGAGCTTTCTTCGCGTTGCGGCCAACAGAAAAATGATGGTCATTGCAGCGAAGGCTTTATAACCGGCAAAAACCGCCGATCTATAAAGCCAAAGCAACCCCAAAAAAATGTCTGACGAATCAACAGCTAAATTTCATCCACAGCGACGCGTCGCTGATCGGGTACCGGCTCAGTCAACGGCTATGCCGGTGACTCGGGATGAGTTTATTCCCGTTCGTCGGAAAGAGGACGACATCCCAACGGCCACAGAAACCGAATCCATGTTGGTTCGGCGCATGTTTACCTACGGATTTTTGTCCCTGTTTCTATTTGTAGTCATCTACATGTTTCTCTACGATCCCGGATCGATCCTCTATCGATTCACGGGCTGGGAAGCAACGCTTACCGTAAGCGGTCTTATCGTGTTTTCGTCGATTGTCGCTCTCGTATTGTTCCTCGTGATTTTGCTGTTTAGGTATCTGATGCTCATGAATATGGCGTATCTGAATACGACCAAGCACACGGTTGAAACAGGTCACGATTACTCCTTTACGCCCCCAATCTCCATCATTGTACCCGCTTACAATGAAGGAAAATTGCTTGAAGGCACGGTTCAGTCGTTAGTCGGGATGGACTACCCTAAGTACGAAATTATTCTAGTTGATGATGGCTCCAGTGACGACACTAGGGCAGTAGCCCGGACCCTCGTGGGAGTGTATAGAAACGGCGCCGTTGAAGTCAGGTTGGTTGAGAAACCAAACGGTGGGAAGTCTACCGCTCTGAATGCTGGCATTCAGGTATCTCATTACGACTTTTTGCTCAACGTAGACGGCGACTCCCAGCTTTCCCCTGATACGCTCAGGAAAACGATTCGTCACTTTGTGGACCCTCGACTGGGCGCCATAGCGGGCAACGTAAAAGTGCTCAATCGAAACAATATTTGGACCACCTTGCAAGCTTTGGAATACGTGGAGGGGCTGAATATGGCCCGATCTGCTCAATCTATTGTCAAGCTTGTAAACATTATACCGGGACCACTAGGGCTGTTTAGAAAGCAAGCTATTGTGGACGCCGGATGGTACAGCTCGGATACGTTCGCAGAAGACGCTGATATCACGCTTAAAATTATACGCGCCGGATGGCGTGTAGAATACGAGCCAGATGCTAAAAGCTTTACCGAAGCTCCTGACCGTATTGTAGACTTGCTTAAACAGCGATACCGCTGGACACGAGGCATTCTTCAGGCCGTTAGAAAGCACCGGGACCTGTTCTTTAACCCGACCATCAATTTTGGTGGCAGTTTGGTTATGTGGATGATGGCCTTTGAATCTCTGATTTGGCCCATCATGAACGTGTTCGCAAACGCCTACTTTATCTTTATCGCTGTCGTTTTCGACATGAGTTACTATTTGGTCTATTGGTGGCTTTCGCTCACCATATTGGACCTTATTGCAGCCTTGTATTGTATAGCAGTTGAGAAAGAGGAAGTTCGTCTTGTATTCTACTCCTTGTTCTATCGCCTTTTCTTCATTTTGATGATTGATGTAACGAAGACGTTTGCAACCATCGAGGAATTCTTGGGATTCGGTATGAACTGGGGTAAGCTAGAACGAATCGGAACAGGATCGAAGCGTTAATGCCGTCTCAACTGATCGGTCTTTAATGAGATTGATTATCCGTGAAAGAGTTGAGCTTGCGTCTCATTTTGAGTCATTTCAAAATAAAAACAGCTAAATAAGGCTAAATAAAGCGAAAAAAGGCTGGCGTACGATTTTAGGCACGGAGATTGTAGTAACCGAGTTAATCACTATAGATTGCCCACTTTAAGGCCCATAGAATCATGGAACTTGTTCCGATCTTATCAACCATTATCCTTGTAGGAACCATCGCGACATTCATTTTGGCTGTCGCCGCCTACATCCTGTACAAAGTTCGGGAACGCCGAGCTCGCGAAGACAACATCGTCTCAACGCAGTATGTGCAGGAACCTCACGTCCTGGTCGCACCACAGCAAACATCGTTTGGTATTCCTGCTCAGCAGCAAGTACCTGCAACGAATGTGTTTGTAGGGCCGAGAATGTCGCAGCCTTCTCAGCAGGCTCCCAATGTCATGGTAAACCAGCCGCAGCAAATTCAGCAGCCACCTGCTGAGCCTCAGAATTCCCTTTTCTGGGAGTACACGGACGAAGGGTTTGTCCCCGTCCAGCCTGAGGAAGCTTCCCGTCATACCGACAAGCAGGAAGAGAAGAAAGAAGACGAAGGCTTCGCCTGGTTGTAGGGAATCAATAGGTGACTTGGCTTTCTGCCGCACCTATTTACCCTAGGGCCCAATAATCCATGGGCGATAGGCTTTCTGCACTTTGGAAAATGTTTATCCGGTCGATACCTGATTAAGCAGACTTTCATCTACTTCAACCGTGTCCACAATGCGTAACCTTCAATTAGAAAGAGTAAGTACCATCTGGTTTCTTACGCTAGGGCTAACTTCCTTAGCGGCGGCCATCTTGGTATACATTCTCCTTCTCGAAAGTGCGCTGGGTGCATTCAAGATTCAGGATGCGTCCCCGATGAAAATCGGAGAGGATACTCGGCCACGTGTGGCTTTGCTCAACAGCAACTATACGAAGAATGCTCATCGAGCTCTTTCTTATCGAGACACGAGCACAGCGTGGGTAGATCAAACGCTGCTCAGTTGGAGAGAATTCCTGATCAAGCAAAGCCCTGCTATCCCGTTCGAGGATATCAGGGACGACCAGCTTGAAAATGGGGAATTGGACGATTTTGAAGTACTCATTTTACCTTCATCTCGGGCGCTCAGTGATTTGCAAATACGGCAGATTCAGGAGTTTATGCAACGAGGCGGAAGCGTTTTAGCTACGTGGACCTCAGGTGTGTACCGCGAAGACGGAACGTGGAGGGGCTGGAATTTTATTGAAGATACCTTTGGTGTCAAGTTTGAAGGTTTTGTCGAGCGAGGAAACTGGAATTTCAGGATCTATTCAGACACCTTCCCCGGGTACACGCCACCCGGAATTTACCTTCCGAAGTACGTAACTGAGTCTAAAAACTTCATTCCACCGACATCCACAGATGCCGCTGCAAATGACGCTAGATACAAACGTCAGCAGCAAGAATCGGCCAAAGATGCTGATTTTGCACCCCTTCGGGATTATTCGTGGTTTGACTCGCTCAATACGGCGAGGCCTACAGTAGACTTCGCCAGAGCCAATCCAATTGTAGCAAATATGCGCGATCTGGATGGGGTTGTTCGAGAACAAGATGCCGTTGTGGTCTCTTACTTCACGTATACAGGATTCGATCAGGACCGTGAAATTCCGTATCCACGCACGAGCAACGGAATCAGGCGCTTAACGCTTCGATCCAATACGCCTCTCACAGCCGATATTCCCAGTGGGTACCGGGTCAAGATTCAGGTATATAATCCGGGTGTCAAGGTCAGTATTGCGGAGCCCGAGCGCGCAACAGCGGCCGGCTTTTGGTATGATTTTGCAACCGATAACATTGTAGGCGCGGACAATCCATACAACACTACGGGACTGGTGCACGGAACGTACGGCGAGGGCCGGTTCGTGTACATGGGATTCCAGCGTGATGCGATGGGAGTTGGACCGTGTGTGGGCAACTCAGGTGATAGGGAGGACTGTGAGGCAATGCAGTATTTCTTCAGGAATACTATGAATTACCTACGTCGAACGCCTACCATCTGGGTTCACGACTGGCCATTTGCAAAAGATGGTGCCACTATGATTACAGGGGCAACCAACACAGAGCGAGGAATCGCGGCTTTTGCGCCCATTGCAGACATTTTAGAAGCTGAGAAAGCTCCGGGAACGTACTTCGTTGCACCAGAACAAGGTTCTCGGTACTCATCCTTGTTGCAACGCCTGCACAGACAAGGAGATGTTGCCGTCTATGATTCGCTTCGCGTAGAAGCGGATGGATTACCTCAAAACCAAGTCGCGCGCCTCAGAAGGCTCCGAGTTATGCTTGAGGGCCTCGTTAACGGACGAGTTCAGGGCTATCGATCCACTGAGCGAGGTCTTGTAGGTATTAACACCATGGGTGGCCTGGTTCAAGCCGACTACACCTACTTTTTGCCCGACTCTATTGGAAGGCGCATCACACCTAAAATTATGGGGGACGAGTATTCGCCCCTAACTCGAATTGGGACTACTCAGCATTCCGATCACGACATTGTGAAAGGGCTTCAGGGTTCATCCTCCGACTTAATGAATTCTCTTTTGCACGAATCGCTTGAGCGGGTTCACTATGAGGGTGGTTTATACAATTTAGTGTATGACCCCGAATTGTTGGGATCGCCAGCTAACATCGGAACGCTTAAAAGTTTGGTTCAAGACGCCAAGTCAAAGAATATGTGGATCGCCTCTGGGGACTCAATTGCCCATTGGTGGCGCCTCAAACGCGCAATTAACTCGGCCGTTGAACAGCGCAGCCCGTCCCGAATATTTGTCCGCATATCAAACGACAACGGTAGCACGGCAAAAGAAGTGACCGTAAGTATTGCGCTTGGCCGTTCAGTCGCGGCGGTAAACGTCCGTCCTGAGCTAATCAACATATTTAAGCCTGTTCCGGATGACGTGGACATTCCTCCGTACGTGCTGCGTGAGAATGGCACGGTACTGGAATTGTCTATTCGAGAACTAAAGCCACAACAATACAGGATCTACCATATTGACTTATTGGGCCCAGAAATGGCCTCAAATGCCGGGAGTAGGAAGTAATTCATGTTGCGTAAGCTAAACATATCTTCTATTGTCGTCCTGATGGCCTTCGCATTGGCTTCCCTGTTTTTTGTGGTTGTTGCTCCTGTTGCCAATGGGCAAGCAGTCCAGAAGCTAATTAATTTTCAGCAGCCCTCTCGCTCTGTTGCAATGGATCTTGCTCCGTTTTTGAGCGACAGCAAAAAGCCTAAGGTGGCACTCTTTCGGTCGCGTCAAACGCGGAACTACGTTACAAACGATACCTTGATGGTAGGCGATGCCGTCTACTATTGGGAATTGTTGCTTTTGGGGCTTCGCGTTCCATTTAGAATGATTGATGAGCGCGATATCAATGGCGGGATCGACAACGATTTCACAGTCGTCATAATGCCCGCTACAGAAGCACTTTCCTCGCGTCAGAAGCGGCGCGTTCGAGATTATGTCCGCAAGGGTGGGGGCCTCATTGCGTCTGGCCGATTCGGCTACTTCGATGAAGAAGGAAACACAGACGACGGGACGTTCTTTAGCGATCTCTTTGGGGCAGAACAACTTACAGATATTCCAGCACAGCGATACGGATTCCTCCAAAGTCTTGACGGCAATACGCCGCTTGCGAACGGGATCCCGATGGGATATCACCTAAATATTGCAGCCCAAACCCCGCTGACTGTGGCTCGGGTAACCGACGGCACTTCGGCCGGTCGGTTTATCACCTACGACCCAAAGGATCAAAGCAAATTTGACGGATACACAACAATCTTGTATCGCGAGTACGACAAAGGGAGAGCCGTATGGATGCGATTCAATCCTCAAGATGTATCTAGAGAAAAAGAGCCACAGGAAAACTATCAGCGTCTGATCGTAAATGCTCTTGGAGAGCTAGCTCGGACAACGTCTGTAGCTTTTTCGCCCTGGCCAGATGCAAAACCTGCAGCGTTTAGCGTGGCGGCCATGGCAGCTGCTGGGTTCGATCCCCAAACTTATTTGGAAGGATTGACGAAAATGCTAGATATCTTGGAGACCCAGCAAATTCCAGGAAGCTTTTATTTGGCGTCTTCCGAGGTTCATGCGTTTCAAGATCAGATGGTTCGGATGAATCAGTTGGGCGAGATTGGCCTCACCGCCGAGAACGACTTTGTGTTGTTTGGGCAGCCAATGGAAGTCCAGCGTGACCGCATTTTGACGGCCCGTCAACAACTAGGCGTGCAGGAAATACACGGAGTGTATCCGCCAGCCGGCTTTTTTGATGGGAATACTATCCGCGCCATGGAAGACATCGGAGGGGACTACTTATTGCTTCCCTCGCAGCCAAGTATGGCTCCCGGTGTCATTGACTGGTGGGCGAAGGTCGACTATCGTGAGCGACTAGACCTAGAAGACCTACTGCCACCGGAAGAAGAAGCCATGCCGCTTTTCATCCCGGGTCAAGAAGGCGTTCCAACTACTCCCATGACCACGGAAGCTATCAAGAATTTGCCTGACCCGCTTTCCATTATCCCTGTTTCAGAAGGGTTGGCTAAGACATTTATGAAGTCCTACGAGATCACTCGAAGGGCTCGTGGATATTACGTCCTGCCTTATTACCCTGAAACGTACGCGGCCAGATCGCTTCAGGCAGCAGATTTTGAAGCCACTATTGCTCAGGCTAAAAGGGAAGGGGCATGGATTGTCCCCGTTTCAGATGTGCTCACATGGTGGCGCAAACGCGACCAGATTCGTCCGGTTATTGCCGCTCTAGGCAAAGACGAAATGCATCTAGACCTGATCAACGATTCGGAAACACCTATTAGCCGTGTCGTATTGGAAATCCGCGGAGATCGCGATCAGTACAAGAAATTGAAGATAGCGGGCGGAGAAGGAAAGGTAGTTTGGGTTGAAGAAACCGAAACGACAATGGTATTCCTGCCAGAGATGGCGGTCGGTGTAAATCGGGTTACGTTAACCTGGTAGTAAAGCGATCTTCAGCCAAGCGGCCTCGTGCGCTGGCGCAGCTACCGAAAGGGTCTCTGTTTTCTAAGCATTCCAACCAAGTCGTCGGTGCCTATAGGCCCATGGTGATACAGGAACGGCTCTCCGAAGGTAGCGCCAATCCGATAGCCGTATTTCTTTGCTCGTGCGTCGTACCATTCCATGAATGCTGGATTGGATACAAAAGTCTCCGGTTCGTCTTCTCCCGGTCGGTAACTCGGATTGAACACCTGAGACGCATACGCTTGCACCGATTTCTTGCGCACGTCCCACGTTTTTGACACATCCACGACCAGGGTGGGTGTAAACTCTATGCTTTGCATGTAGTGCAGAACATGATGTGGGCGCCAGGTCGCTTGCGGCAAGCCATCTTCGCCTACGGTCTCAATTTTCGACAGTCCGGACTGAAAAACAGCATCCAAAATCAGCCTAGCGCTTGCCGGATGATCCGGATGACGGCACTCGAGGGCTGGAACAAGAATAAAATCTGGCCTGGCGTGTCGAAGCTCACGAATAACCTTGACCCGATTTTCAGGCGTGTTTTCAATATTTCCGTCCTGAAGTCGCAGATTGACGCGTCTCGATGCACCCAAAATGCGCCCCGCTTCAATCGCTTCCTTATCCCGCAGTTCGGGAGTACCACGGGATCCCAACTCCCCACGGGTAATGTCCACGATGCCAACACGATATCCATCGGCGACCATTTGGGCTAAAGTGCCTCCAGCGCCCAGTTCCACATCGTCTGGATGCGAACCGAAGGCTAGTACGTCGAATTTGTTCACGTTTTTCATTGCAGACTCCATTGCAGCACTAACCTACAACAATGTTTACTAGACGTCCAGGCACGTAGATCTCGCGTTGGATCGATACACCTTCCAGGTATCGAGCTACGTTTTCGTCCGATTTACTTGCTTCCAAAATGGCCTCTTTAGATGCGTCCGTTGGCACATTGATGGTTGAACGAACCTTTCCATTTACCTGAACCACCAGCTTTATGGTGTCCTCAACCAGCCATTTTTCTTCGGCGACGGGCCACGGAGCATAGGCGAGCGACTCGGAATGACCCATGCGCTGCCATAATTCCTCGGCCAAGTGAGGCGCGAGCGGAGCTAGCATCAACACAAACGGCTCAGCTACGGCCCGAGGAATGGTATCCTCTGCAACGAATTCAGCGATGAACTCGATAAGCGCTGCAATCGCCGTATTGAACGACATACGCTCCATATCGGTTGTCATGCGCACAATGGTTTTGTGCAATATGCGCAACTGAGCATCTGTGGGCTCGCTATCGGAAACCAAGATGGCGCCCGATTCTTCGTCCACAAAATTTCTCCACACACGACGTAGAAACCGATTTACACCAACAATGTCGCGAGTATTCCAGGGTTTCGAGGCCTCAAGGGGCCCCATGTACATTTCGTACAGGCGAAGCGTGTCGCAGCCGTACTTTTCGTTGACCTCGTCAGGGCTCACGGCATTCTTTAGGCTTTTGCCCATCTTGCCGTACTCCTGCGTCACAGGCTGGCCTTTATAGAAGAACTTCCGACCGGGCTGGTCTTGTACTTCCATGGCGGGCTTGCCGTCCTGATCTACTGTTTCGGTTGCTTCCACCGCGATTCCGCGTTCGTCCCGATAGGCGTACGCTTGGATGTATCCCTGATTAAAGAGCCGGCCAAAGGGCTCAATCGTGGAAACGTATCCCAGGTCAAATAGCACCTTATGCCAGAAGCGAGCATAGAGAAGGTGCAACACGGCATGCTCCACGCCACCAATGTAGAGGTCTACGCCATTTGGCCCCATCCAATAGTTTTCCTTTTCGGATTGGGCAAATGAGACTTCGTTTTTATTGTCGATAAATCGAAGGTAGTACCAGCACGATCCCGCCCATTGCGGCATGGTATTGAGTTCGCGCTCATATCGTTTGCCATCTATCTCAACGATTCGCCATTCCTCTGGAGCTCGGCTGAGCGGCGGTCTCGGGGGAGCGTTTGGATCGTCGGTGGCCGTTGGGCGAAAGTCTTCCATCGGAGGCAGGGCAACTGGCAGGTCTTTTTCCTCGACCGCCCGAACGCTTCCATCTTCGCCCCGAAGAATAGGAAAAGGTTCTCCCCAATACCGTTGGCGGCTAAACAACCAATCACGCAATTTGTAGTTGATTGTGCCTTGTCCGTGGCCTTCTGCTTCCAGCCACTCAATCATTTTGGCTTTTGCTTCCTTGATGGCAAGTCCATTTAGAAAGCCCGAGTTGATGGCTAAGCCATCTCCCGTAAATGCTTTTCCATCAAACCCTTCGGTAGGCTGGACGGTCCGAATAATGGGTAGGTCATAAACCTCGGCAAACGCCCAGTCCCGTTCGTCTTGAGCAGGAACGGCCATAATGGCTCCCGTTCCGTATCCGGCAAGCACGTAATCTGCAATCCAGATTGGAATCTGAGTGCCATTTACGGGATTGGTGGCATAGCCACCGGTAAAGACACCTGATTTCGTTTTTGAATCAGACATCCTGTCGATGTCTGTTTTCTCCGAGGTGGCCTTCCTATACGCTTTGACCTCAGCTTGATATTCTGGTGTCGTGATGGCATCAACCCACTCGTGTTCTGGAGCAAGCACCATGTAGGTAGCGCCAAATAGGGTATCTGGCCGGGTCGTAAAGACTCTCAGTTTGCCTTCAAGGCCATTAACCGGAAAGTCAACGTGAGCACCCTCTGACCTTCCAACCCAGTTTCGCTGCATCATTTTAACCGGCTCGGGCCAGTCTACGCCGTCTAAATCGTCAGCTAGACGATCCGAATACGACGTGATACGCAACATCCACTGTTTTAGCGGACGGCGAAAGACAGGGTAATTACCTCGTTCACTACGACCTTCGTTCGTAACCTCTTCGTTTGCCAGCACCGTACCCAATTGAGGGCACCAGTTTACCGGCACCTCAGCCAAATAGGCTAAGCGGTGCTCAGCTAAAATTGCTTCGCGGTCTGTTTCAGATAGATTGGACCATCCTGCGTGCGTGCCTTCAAACTGGGTAACGAGCTCCTCGATGGGCCGAGCTTTGTCTAGATCGGAGTCGTAATAGGAGTTGAACAGCTTGAGGAAAATCCATTGCGTCCACTTGTAGTAGTCCACATCCGTTGTCGCCAGTTTGCGATCCCAATCGTAGCTCAATCCAATGGCTTTGAGCTGACGGAGCATGTTGTCAATATTGTTCTCCGTCGTGACCCTTGGATGCACTCCATGCTCAACTGCGAACTGCTCTGCCGGAAGTCCAAACGCATCAAACCCCATGGGGTGCAATACGTTAAAGCCTTTCATCCGCTTGTATCGGGAAACGATGTCAGTGGCAATGTACCCAAGAGGATGACCCACATGTAGCCCAATTCCACTCGGGTAGGGAAACATGTCGAGGACATAGTACTTGGGTTTGGACGTATCTACGTTTTCGGGAGTGCGAAACGTTTTTTGCGTTTCCCAGAACGATTGCCATTTTTGTTCAATGCTCTGGAAAGGGTAATCTGACATGGATTTAGGGCTCGATAACCTGGTGCGAGGTCGTGTCCAGGTCTAACGTGTTGATCAATGTTTGGCCAAATGCAGGCCCGTATTTATTCAGGAAATATAGGGGAGAAAGCGCCCGTTCCTGAGGAATTTCAAATGGAAAAAGGTTTGAAGACGCTCTGTACAATTGGCCTTTGACCACGTCCTGCTGCTGCCGTTCGGCTTTCAGCACCCGATCCTTCAATCGATTCCACTCCTTCATCATCTCATTGCGCAATGCATCACTCGATTTGACCAACGAGCGATCCACCTGTTCTACGACCGGCTTAATCTCGTTAATAGCTTTGTGCAGGTGGGTCGAAGAGGCTTTGAATGCACCTTCAACGTCCACATCAGATGTGTCAATCACAATTTGACTAAATAGGCGGTCAAACTGCTCAGCAAACGCAGGCACGGACAAAGAGAACTTGTCGACAATCTTGTCGATTCGTTTCTCCATGATGGTCGCACTGGCTCGCGGATAAATGATGGGCATTTGAAGACCAGCCCACGCGTAAAGTGACTTGAACTGAGCAAAATAAGCTACTTCGCCCGGTCCAGCGACGTAAGCTGCTGTTGGCAGAACGGTGTCCTGCATGAGCGGCCGAAGCACCACGTTCGGACTAAATTGACCTGGATCTTCTGAAAGCAACTGCTCCAACTGGCCGAGATTAAGATTCCTGCCGTCGCGCGTTGTAAATCCAGTTTCCGTTGCGTCGATTGCTACCCGGCCATTCTGACTGTGTAAAAACAGATTGGTTGGCTTTGTTTGAACCTGAACGTGATGTCCCTCCGGTAGCTTCTCACTCGTGGAAGAAAGCAGTTCGGAAGACGTGGCAAAGTCATTGAGTTCACGCTTGAACAGGTCACTGGAAAATGCTTTGAGTTTGGCATCGTCGGGAGAGACAAAAAGGACATTTCCCGCTCCTAGGTAGGCATTAATGACCGTTACGAAGGCTTGAAGCATCGTTCTGCCAGGCGCGTAGGCCTCGCGCACCAAGGCTACTAGGTCATCTTTGAAGTCCGTTGGCTGCAACACATCTTCTAGCGCCGAAAGCGCCTCTTCAATCTCAGGGGAGATAACCATTCTTCCAATGGCTTTCTTGGCTTCCGATCCATTTTGAGGGGCATACGTCACTTTTATGGGGTCGTCTCCTTGCAAAAACGCAGCCGATGCGATCTCTTCAAAATCGTGATCTTCCCCTTCGAGCCAAAAAACCGGAACCGCTGGGACTCCCAGTTCGCGCTCGTAGCGCGCTGCCAACTGAACGGCCGTAATGATCTTGAAGAGCGTATACAGGGGTCCTCCGTACAAGCCTAGCTGCTGTCCCGTAACAATTGCGACGCTCGCGGGATTGGCTAACTTTGCCAAAAGAGGCTCTGATTCCTCGCCAAGCCCGTAAAACTCAGCTTGGGTTCGGATGGCATCAACCACGACGCTGCGGTCAGGATGGTTCTTCGCCACGGCTGAAGCAACCGACTTCAGGTCGTTGTCACTTCGGAAGTCTCCAGAGAAAAAGGGGGCTAACCGTTCGAAATGCTCTGTATAATCCTTAAAAAGGGCTGAAAAAGAGGAGAAAGAGGAGAAAGGAATGCGCTTCAAAAGAAATGTCCGGTCAGTTTTTTTCGCCTTTCAAACGGGAGATGTCATCCCGAAGCCGAGCCGCAAGCTCGTAATCTTCTTCGGTGATGGCCGTTTGGAGGTCGTCTTCAAGTTGTTCTAATTGGCTCTTTGGTGTCGTATCAGCCGATTGTGTTTCAACCTCAGGTTCTGATCGTTCTACAGATGCGAGGTCTTCCGAATCGTCGGTTGGTATTCCCGCTTCATCAATCACATGAACAGCCACGTAAATGGGCGCAGTCATGCGAACTGCAAGGGCTACGGCGTCGCTCGGCCTGCAGTCCAATTGCGATTCAGTGCCGTTAACTGAAAAGCGTATTTTCGCAAAAAAAGTGCCTTCCTTTAGCTCATCAATCAGGATATCGGTTACATCAGCAGATACCTGCTTGAATAGATCCCGAATCAAATCGTGGGTCATTGGGCGGGGGGGCTGGATTTTCTCCAACTCCAACGCAATGGCTTGGGCTTCAAAGGCGCCAATGATGATGGGCAGTCTGCGGTTTCCATTCACTTCTCCCAAGACCAATGCATAGGCACCGCCACTGGATGGGCTAGTCGACAAACCGATAATATCTACTTGGACAAAATCCATGAAAAGAATGAGCTTCTGAGTCAATAAAATGGAAGCGGAGAGGTCCGCTAGGAGAGAAGTACCGAGTCCAACGCGTTCAAAAAGGCCTGGTTCTCAGCCTCAGTCCCACTGGTTACGCGAAGATACCCTTTTAATTCGGGGTATCCCCCCATATTCCGAACCAGCGTGCCTCTGTCGGCCAAATCGTTCAGGAATTGAACAGGGTCTCGATCTGCCTTAAACAACACAAAATTTGTTTGGGATGGAAGTACGTCTAACGCCAGTCTGGATTGCAGTTCAGCCGTAAGCGATCGGGTGTTGCTAAGAATGATTTCTATTTGATCTGCAATCAACTGATCGTTGCTGAGTAGGGACAAGGCCACATGTTCTGACAAGCGGTCGACCATGAAGGGAAGGCGCGATTTCATCATTTCCGTGATCAAAGCGGGCTGCGCAACCATATACCCTAAGCGCAAGCCTGCCAATCCAAATGCCTTTGAGAGCGTTCTCAGAACGATTACATTCGGATGTGTGGAAATCAGACCCACGGCAGACTCGCCGGGATTAAACTCGTGGTAGGCTTCATCTACTACAACAAAACCTGGGGCGGCTTCAACAATGCGTTTGACATCATCAAACTGCATGGCCAGCCCCGTCGGATTGTTGGGCGTCGTTATAATAACCAAAGGGGGCTGATGCGTTTTTATTGCAGACAAGATGCCTTCGACATCAAACTGAAGGTCTGCCTTCGGCGCAATTCCTATGGGTTGTCCCCCGTGGAGGTTAATCATGGACTCGTAGAGCGCAAACATGGGCCGAGGTACTACGACCGGGTCTCCGGAATGGATGAAACACATCCCAAGTGTGTAGGTCAATTCGTTGGAGCCGTTGCCTACCAGGACACTACCGTGCTCAACGCCCAGATTAGATTCTAAGGCTGCCATCAACTGTGATGGTTGTTCAGCTGGGTACCGATTGAATTGGACGTTTAAAAACGAATCCAATAACTCTTTCTTTAGCTCGGAAGGGATATCGAATGGGCTCTCGTTCTGATTGAGCTTCACCGGGACGGGACGCGCTCCAGGAACGATATAGGGGTGCTGAGACCGAACTTCAGTTCGAATCAAAGAAAGGAGGGATTCAGGAAGAGGTTTCGACATTCGAACGTGGACCACGAGGTCCAAGAAAGGGGAAATTAGTATGAGTCCCCATCACCTGTTTGGGCCTCGTCTAGTTCCCCATCAAATGAGGAAACATCGGGAAGACCTCGAAACTCATACCCTGGCAAGCATTCGTCTTGAACAAAACGGACGGCTTCGTGCATAGCGGAGACAAACTTTCCAAAGTCCTCTTTATAAAGAAAGATTTTGTGCTTCTCATACCGATGTTCATCAATGCGTTTGCTTTCGGTGATCGTCAGAAAGAAGTCTTTACCAGAACGCGTTGTTTTCACGTCAAAAAAGTAGGTGCGTTTACCTGCTGGTACTCGTTTTGAATAAATCTCGTCCCGGTATTTTCCAGATGGACCGCGATCGTCGTTTTGATTGTCGTCGTTTTGATAGTTGCCATTAGAATCGTCGTAGTACGAATCGTCATCATAATCCCGATATCCGTTCTCTGAACGATTATAACCTTCATTTTTCAGGTCCTCTGCCATGGAGTCCTCGATTTTGTCTTCCGCGTCTTCCGAATTCCGCGTCCTCGGACCAGAATTTCTTCATAGGTAGCACGTGAAATGCGATAATAAGTTGGTAGGGCGCATTTTTCGACAATATGCAAAGTCCCGAAAGAAAATACAATTGCCTCTTGAAATCAGTGTCTTCTCGAGGGGCATTTTGACCAGTGGAAGAGAACTACAATCGAGCTCAATCTGACACGGGCAATGGCTGAGAATTTAACCCTTGAGCAAGCTCAAAATGAGTCGTTCAAGATCGGCCTGAACGCCGCGCCCTACGTCGAGAACTTCTTGGTGATTTAGTTCTGCATTCCCGAGTCCCGCTGCAAAATTGGTAATTGTGCTCAGGCCAAGAACCCGCATTCCCAACGATCTGGCTTGGATGGCCTCAGGTACGGTGCTCATGCCCACGGCATCTGCACCCAGCAGTTTAAATGCCCGGATTTCAGCCTTGGTCTCGTAGCTGGGTCCCAATGTCCACAAATAAGTCCCCTTGGACGTCGCGATGCCCAAGCTTGTAGCAACCTGTTGCGCCTTGTTGGTCCATGCTTCATCGTAGCAGGACGTCCCATACTCATACCGCGTTTTTGGGACGATCTCGGACCCAATGAGCGGATTTTTATGCGTCCAATTAATATGGTCGGTAATCCACATCAGCGTTCCCGGACTGAATTCAGGATGGATTCCGCCGGCTGCGTTGGTTAAGATGAGTTTGGAAACGCCTAGTTGAGAAAGCAGCCGAACTGGGAAAGTGGAATGCTGAACTTCATGGCCTTCATAGACGTGGAGTCGTCCTTGGACGAATACCACGGATGTGGATCCAATCGTGCCGAATACCAACCGGCCTACATGTCCTTCCACCGTGGAGGTTGGATATCCCGGAATAGTAGCAGTTTCGATGGTTACAGGGTTTTTCACCAAATCGGCTAATGCCGACAGTCCCGAACCCAAGATCAAACCAATTTCTGGTCGGGCATCGGTGTACTGCCTGACGGCTAGAACAGCTTCATCCAATTCATGCATCGGGCAGTTCCTTTGGCCTTAGCCTTAAGACAACCATGGTCATGTCGTCTGCTCGGCCCATTCCTTCAATGAAGTGATGGACGTCTTCGGTCATTAGGCGTAAGATTGCCGAAGCCGGTCGGGATCCAAACTGGTTGACTTTACTCAGCAGTCGATCGTCCCCATATAGATCGCGGCGCCTATTCATAGCCTCAGAAAAACCATCGGTATAAAACACCATGGAATCGCCGGGTTTCAAATAAACAGTTACCTGTTCAATGTTAGTGTCAAACCTCTCGCCATCTGCAAACCCAATTGCCATTCCTTTTGGCTGAAGCGCAATAGCTTTCGCTTTCTCGGCTTCGAAAAGGATCGCTGGGTTGTGTCCTGCTCGGGAGAAGGTAAAGGAACTGTCTGCTGGGTCAAACTCTCCGTAAATGACCGAAATAAAGGTACCGGCAGGCGCATTCATGCAGAAAAGATGGTTCAGCTTGCGCATTACCTCTGCTGCTCCCAATCCTTGTCGGCTCAATGTTTGGATGATGCCTTTGACCAACGTCATAAAAAAGGCCGCTTGGATGCCCTTTCCGCTAACATCGCCGAGAATAAAAGCCATGCGGCCATTTTCTAGCTCAACAAAATCATAGTAGTCCCCACCTACCTCGGTTGCGGGTAAACACATTCCAGCTATTTCGAGCGACTCCAACGTCGGCATTTTCCGCGGAAGGAAGAATGTCTGAACCTGTTGCGCAATTTCCAGCTCGCGTTTTACGCGTTCTTGGCCCGCCATTTCGGTGACATATCCGGGCACGTACGAGTCCGCGTCTTGGCCTGTTCGTTTACTGAGCACACCCAGAACACCGAGAATCAGAAGGGCAAGCACAAACAAAATGCCGAGCGTCAAGTCGATCCAGCTTGTAGAACCCGCCACCAAGAAGCCCTCGCTCAAATCCCAAATCATTTTGGACATGAACATGGCCACCAACAAGGTCAGGATATCGTAACGAATGTAAATAAAGGCCAGAATGAGCGAGAAAACAGCCGAAACAATGACGCCCGTATAAGCCGATTCAACAGCAAACGGACCTACATCCATTACCGCACCCGAGAGCGCTATCAAAACAAAAACCAACCAAGACTTCTTCGTTCGCCTGAACGCAGCAGAGGACACGCCCACAATCCAAATCAATACATATAAATAGGCGGTTGAAAAAATTATAAATAGTATGGTTACAAAGGGCTGAGCCGAGGAATCGGACACAAGCAGCTCTTTGAATTCTAGGCTCAAGTGGGGAAGTACGCTTAAGCAAAAGACACTCAGTCCGAGCAGTACACCTGCCATAGACAATCCGCGGAGCAAACTTGCACCAAGAGGGCGGTTGAGGAAGTCACCGTGCCGGAGCAAGATCAGGGTCTTTAGCTTGCCATCATCAAATTCCCTTACCACGGAATCGGTCACTCCGGAAACCATAAAGGCAAAAACCGCCACTCCACCTGCAGTAAACGAGAAGATCACCAAATTAAGCAAGATGGCAACCCACAAAGACGAGGAGTTGACGGCTTCCAATGGATCGGAAACAACTAGAATGGTTACTAAACCAACCATTGTACCCAGCACCATGGCATCGATCATGGCGCTTTTCAGGTCTAGAAGCCTGGCGATCATGCGCTTAAAAAAGACCACAACCAAAATCAAAGACAGCAACACAAAAAGACTAGCGCCAATAATGTCAAATACCGTAGCGATTGATGCCGTCTCGCTTTCTTCGCCCGCGTACTCCACTTTCAATTCCGACACCGTGCCCGTTGCTGGAATCGTGAGGCCAAGCTTGATGTTTTGTCCTGCAACAGGTTGAAGGGATTCGAACTCTACTCTTGCTAGCTTAATCCCACCTGATTCAAAAATTTCAATCGATTCGAGTTTTAATTCGGAATCACGAAAAACCGTTCGATTCAGGTGAAAGAGGGCCAGTTTGTGGGCGGCCGCAGAGTCTACTCGAATGGGGCGATTTGCGGTCAGGTGTTCGATCAACGAGGTCTCAGCCGCCGTTTCTGTCGAACTTAAATCAAAGTATAGCGAGCGAGTGAACAGCGAATCTGGAAGAGGTCTCAACTGCGAAACGCCAGCTGCTTCACTGGTTGAATCGGTCATGAAAACAGCAGCCAAGGCACCGCGGTTTACTTTCTCGCGCGGATTCCCGAATCGTCTACCTTGGGCCCCAAGCGAGCGGGCAACCTCTGAAAACGTGAGAATATCCCCGTTTTGCGCCAAATGCACTTCATAAAGGACCTGTGTACTAGATATAGAGCCTGAATTTTCTGGGTCCTTGGGAATCAGGAATTGGACCTTCCAGAAATAGGCTGCAATCTGATTGCGATTCTCAGATTCAAGAAATTCAACCGCTGTTTTGCGGCTGAGAGCTTGCTGAAGATTGAGAAGGAGGTCAGGGTTTCGGGTAAGTATAGATGAAGTCAGCAAGCCGTCAACACTGAGTTCCTGCTCGCTCAAAAACGCGGATGAAAGCTCAATGGCGTCTTCACTGGTGATCTCAAAAACGGCCGAAGAATCCGGGTGTTGGGAAGGTAGGAACAGGCCGAAAAATACCAATCCAATCAATCCCAACAGGGCCAAGAATAGATCCAGCCCGCTGAGGCTGTAGTCAGAATGCGTTGTGTGAGAGGCGTGGTTCATGAAGGCGGGTTGGCAGCTACCGCATCATACAAAATCCGATGCAAACCATATCTATACGATTTTCTACTATTTTGATCCCTGATTGAAACGATTCAGTAGATGAATTTATTTGTGAAGCTGATGTCCTGCTTCGGATTGTGGTCCTTAATCAGTATTCAGTGGGCCTCACCCCCAGAAGCCCCATTCACTCCGGTACCGGATTTGAACCTCAAACGCCACGCGTTCCGATTTAAGTTGTTTTAGCCCGAATGGCGTCTCGAATTGCGCCCGCTTCAAAACCTCGTCGAATTAGAAACTGGATCACTTTGTGCTCGCGGGAGCGAAGGTCCGCTTCTTTTCGATACTTTCGTTCTGCCATGGCAATTTGTTGTTCAAGTTGAGATTCCCGCTCTCCTTCTGGATAGCTGGCTTTCAAAGCAATGTCCGCAAGCTCTGCAGGAACACCTTTATGAATAAGCTCTTGCTTAATCCTTATTGCGCCAAATCCTTTTGAACGAACACGAGACTCAACGAACATCCGCGCGAACTCACTGTCGTCAATCAGTCTCATTTCGTCAAGTTTGCCGACTGTTTTTTCAGATATAGATTCGGAAACAGCTAATTTAGTTAGTCGCGTTTGAATTTCCTTTCGCGTTCGAGGGCGGTACTGGATATAATCCAAGCAACGTTTCAAGGCTTTGAAATAAACGTCCTCGTCCACCAATTTTTGACAGGCGTCTTGGCTCAAGTTCATATCCTTCTTGAGGTCCTCGCGCATTACAATATCGATGTGCAATCCAAAAGCGTAGGTCTCGTTCAAGAACACGGAGCACCTACTCGGGTCCTGTTTTTGAAAGGCAATGGACGTAATCGTTCCGCCATTAGGTGGAATCGTAGGCAGTTCAATGGGCTTAATTCGTATCACGCCTTTTCCTGTTTAAGAGCTTATTGTTTTGGAACGCTTACGCGAACAGAGTCAATGGAAACACCACCAACAAAACCAACGGCGCCAATGAGGTTTGAAATGGGCTCGCGTCCAACAGGGTCCAGCCTACTCGAAGCATATTGCGCGAACACGTCGCTACTTCTGAGCAGGGCAACCCTTAATTCATGAACGGGAAGAGGATCTGATTCTTTACTTACAGGCACTGCGTAGACCCCTTCCCATCGCCTAAGTGCTCCATCGATTTGTGCGGACTCTTCGGAGAAGATAGCCGATGGAAGTAAGAAAAAGTCTACGATAGTTGATGAAAACGGTGTAATGGGGTTTAAGCTAGACTCAATCCAACTATTTAGGGACGCATCTTCTGCTAACCAGTCAATAGATACTTGAACTGGATAAATATAACCTGTGCGAGTATTTAAGCTGATATTGAGCGAGTCTAAACCTAAATCCAAGGAGTCCAGCAGAACGGCAGCAACGGGCTTTAAGCCCACCTGAATGGACACGTCCTGAATAGATATGGCGAAAGGCGTGACTCCGGAAGCCGAAGCAACGTGATCACCCACTTGGACCGTTAGAGCATACACGGCTCCCGGTGGAACAATGACCGAGCCATTTCCGGCCGGCTCATACACTCCCTTTGAGTCTCCTGCATACACATAATCATAAAACTGATCATTCAAGCTTAATCGAACATGTGCATCCTCAACGTCCTTTTGATCTAGGAATCGTGAGGAGGAAAGGGGGGCAGCATACTTAACACGTATGGTTGGTAGGGGTTTTCCAACATCCAAATACGCCTCAACTACGAGCGTACCCGGGTCGCCCGGAAGTACCGAGTCGCAACTGGCAAATAGCGACAAGGAGACAATGGCAATGCATGCTATGAGGGCTAACCGTTTCAAATGCTCATTTTCAAATCAAAAAGTGGCAAAATAGGGAGGCCAAGACGGTCATTTGGTTTAAATACTTCAAGTGCCGGATCAAACGTGCGGCCAACCACATTCCGGCGATTCAACACGTTGTAGAGATTGAATCCAGCCGTCCAATCTGCGTTCGCCCATTTGAAACGATAGCTGAAGTTCACGTCAAACCTGAAATAAGCTGGCAATCGTCCGTTGTTCAACTCAGGATTGTGGAAAAACCAGGTGGCATTGCCGTTAATCGGGTCTACTAACTGGTAGCGGGATGTGGGAACAGTCAGGGGATATCCAGACCTCCAAATGACTGAAAACCCGTACGTCCACTTCTCTCTTTCTCGTAGACTGACAAAAGAGAAAGATCTGGGAATTTCAAACCTGGTGGGTTTAAACGTCTCTTCGTTTAGGCCAGTGGTCCGACTTTCAGCCTGTAAGCCTGAATAGGATGCTAACACCCTCCAGGAACGCCAGTCTGCTTCGATTCCAATTTCGACGCCGTAAGACCGCTCATTCCCAGCCGTGTGTTGCCCCAATAGGGTCGCGATTTCAATGCCTGGTCCCAGCAAGCCATCTTTGGACTGAAATTCGTCTTTTGGGAGTAGGATTCCGCTGCTTCCACGAACGAAGAAATCAGTTCGTATGGTCATGTGAGGCACAATTTGGGATTCAAAGCCAATCGTTGCCTGCCCCGATCGCGAGGGCCGAGTACTCGCGTCAGTTGGAATCCACCGACTCGAGACCAAGTCATACAACAACGAGTGGCGATCCCGAATGCGCTGGATATACTGCATTTGGGTTGCGACGGAGGTCCGGATAATTAGCTTTTGGGGGTCCGCAGCATATTGAACGGTGAGGCGGGGGGAAGCTCTAAAGTGACTTCCTTTTCCGAAATAACTCAGGCGCAATCCCGGAAAAACGGTCCATTTGGACGTTGGTCGCCAAATATCCTGCACATATGCCGCCAGTTCTTGTGATTCAGACACGCTAGTTTCAGCAAGTGGTTCAATGAGCGTTGGGGAATACGCCACAACTGCATCAATACTGGAATCAAACTTGTGCTTAACCACAGAGACCCCTGCGCGTACCTGATGATCAATTGTTGGATAGTAATCGAAGTCTACCTGCGCACCTAGGTCTTCCAGAGCTACTCGGTAATTGGATTGAACAAAGGCCGATTGTGTTGGACGAATGAACGTGTTCTCGTATGCCTCATAGGTAGACCTGAACACCGTGCTTGTCATAAACAACCGGTTGGAAAGCAGCCGTTGATATCGACCACTAATGATTCGATTTCGCCAATTCTGATCTACTTCAAAAAACAGGTCGGCGGGACGTAACCAAGAAGCAAAGTCCAAGGATAAATCAAACGGCAATCGAAGGTCCAGTACATCTGCCCCTGCGTAATAAGACAAGGTAATGTGAGACCTTGGGTCGGGCCGATGGGATAGTTTTGCGCTCCAATCATAGAAGTAATATCCCGTTCTGAGCGTATCTCGGCGGCCAAAATCGTCTTCAACTGGATGGTCCTTTCCAATCAGTTTGTCAATGTAGGACCGACGCCCTGAGAGCATAAAGGACGTATTGGAGTTGATCGGACTCTCAATCAGGAAGTTTGCATTCAGCGCAGACAACCCGATCACAGCCCTTGGCTCCGTTCTCGCGCCGTCTCTTAGCTCGGCGTCCAAGACAGCAGAAAGACGCCCTCCATACTCAGCTGGAAAGGCACCTTTGTAAAACGCAATGTCTTTAAAGGTCTCTGTCTGGAACGTCGAAATGATGCTAAATGCGTGCCATGGATGGTAAATGGGGGCTCCATCAATCAGATATAGATTTTGGTCAGGACCGCTACCTCTCACTAAAAGTCCCCCAGTGGCTTCCCCTGCCCGTTCGATACCCGGCATCCAGCGCAACGCTTCCAACACATCACTGTCGCCAATTGCGGCAGGCAAAAGGGCCAGAAGGCGCGGGGACATGGATACAAGTCCTGGAGTCGCACTGAGGACGCTTCGATCCGAAGCATCTCGCTCAATGGTCACGCCCTCAAGCAACTCGGCATTTGGGTACAGATTCAAATAAACTGGTTTTGACCCAACAACCAATGTGGTATCAAGCCGGACGTATCCGATGTAGGATATCGTGATTCGCGTCTCACTCCCAGGAAGGCCGGGAAAAGCAAAAAATCCGGCATCGTTCGTAGAAGTTCCAGCGCCAATATCGGGCAGTAAAACATGCGCTCCGATCAACGATTCTCCCGATTCTATATCCGAAACGAAACCATTCAACACTAGCAGCCGAGACGTGTCGGAATCTGTGGAAGAGTTAAGCGGAATGAGGACGAATTGACTGCTGCTTACTTCTTGGGCTCTGAACGGCAGCCCAGAAACGATACAAATGATTGCATCTCGAGCGGAAGGCCCATTATACTGGCAGGAGGTACGATACCTCTCGACCAATTGAGGGCTGTACACCACATCGACACCCGATTTGTCCCGAAAAGCGATGAGCGCTTCAGAAAGGGGAGTCCTCGAAAAATTCAGCTGAATGTTCTGCGCATATCCAATTGCAGGAAGCAACAGATATAGAAACAAAGAGATGAACAGGATCCGAGATAGCCGCAAAACGTGTGGCGCACAACAAGGCGAACGTGAAGGAGTCGAGGTTTCCGCTTATAGCCTTGCCAGTTGGCTGCGTTCCGGATTAGCTCTTTAGATTGGAATCTTGGAACAGATTCGCCTTCTGTTACCGCGTCAGGGAGTAAACCCCGGAACCGGCACTTTTTTCAACAGAGGCACCAAGCGCGGCAGCGACAATCTCCAAAATTTCCTGAACACCTCGATTTTGCTCAAACGTACCCGTGAGCGGTGTTTTTTTCAAGGAATCAGAAAGCTCAATTTTGACTTCGTAGCGTTTGGACAACACGTTAATGACTTCTTCCATGGGGGTATCCTTGAATACGATTAATTCGCTCCAAGCCAGCGCTTCAGTCAAATTAACCGCATTTACTGAAATTCCAGACTTCGATAAGATGCCTTGCATTCCAGGAGTGAGGATTTCCCCACTCGCTAAATTGCCTTCAGGCAACGTGATTCCTACTCGACCCGACACAAGTGTTACCACTGTTTCGCCGGACGGCAAGGTCTGCATCCCAAATGAAGTGCCTAAAACCGTTGTAAGTCCACTTTCTGTTTGAACAGTGAACGTTTTTGGAGACTCAACGACATCAAAAAATGCGGACCCTTCTAAATTGAGTGCCCTGTTGAATTCTCCACTCCAGGTCAAGGAGCTTGACGGCGAAAGTCTGGCCGTCGATCCATCTTCAAGGGTAAAGGTTCGAAGTTCGTTTGAAGCGGTTTCGATTCGGTTCAAATCCAGATCTGATTGTGGACCAAACTGAGTGATTCCAACCATCGTGAGCGCGATCACAGCTGCCACTGAAACAGACCATCGAACAAGTCTCATCACAGGGAGGCCATTTCGTTTACCAGCCACCGCGCCGCGGTCAACTAGTTTGTTGTCGTCTTGTGACCTATCCAACGAGTCGTTCCAGCACCGATCAAAAACCGAGGCATCGTCCTGAATTCTAGAAACGATTCGCTCAATTGACGGGAAGTTTTGGATGGCAGTAGTCACGGATAACTCCGCAGCTTGAACTCCGGCTAGCTCTTCTTCATTCCAGTCTGTCTGATTCAGCTGTTCCCTGAGAGCAAAACGCACGATGGCTTCGCTGCTAGGAAATTCAGTCTGGATAGATTGTTTTACGTGCTCCGAGACCGAAATCCAATTCCTAACCGCCGTTCTCAATTGAGCATTCGATTCCATGGCGACGCGAATCGCTTCCTGGTCTTCACGAGTGAAGGCGTCCAGAGCTAGAATATGTTCGAGGGAAAGGCTCAAGTAAGGAAGTAATGGCGGTTGAACAAACAACGTATCGCGCTGCGGACGTGGTTCATTCAGGTCAGAAAAAAATGGAGCGGACGCAATTCGCCCACTTATCATGAAAGCCGCACTAGGTAGATGGAAAGTAACAGCCTTTTTTAAAAGAGGGCCATCTTAACGAGAAAATAAAAGCGGAACCGAAATCCAGACTAGCAAGGTAGACAACGTGTCCTTCATTTTCTCAAAGGCCCGTTTTACTTGCATCTTAATTGCGGCCTCCGTGGATCCCACCATTTCGGCAATCTCCTCGTATTTGTAGCCGTACTCTCTCAATTCGATGATCTCTCTTGCCTTTGGAGAAAGCGAACTCAAGGCTTGCTCCACATCCATTTTGTCTTCTGGATCCGCATCGTTGGAAAGTACATCTGGCGGTTCGTGAGCGTCGAAGAGCGCTTCTTTTGGAGTATATCGTCCACGATAAAAATCTTGGAGCTCATACAATGCGCCCTTCATGGCAAAGGCCTTCAATCGGGCGTTGTCTTTTAAATCAGGCAATCCACGGTGCACTCGCAACAAGGTATTCTGAACCAAATCGTCTACATCGATGCGGCGCCCAATTCGAGCGATAAAAAAGGACCTCAATGCAGGTTCAATTTTTGTCAGCAATGCAGACAATGCCCCCTCGTCGCCTTTTTTTGCGCGCTCAACCAGACTTGTTAAGGGAGAACTCATATTTGCTATGGCGTGTGACTAAGCGGGATTGATTCAGATAAAGCAAGAGCGGCCATACCGCACATCATAGCCCACTTCAACGTCGAACTCGATATGCTTGCCTCTCGGTCTGCACTCTTTGGCATAGACATGGGAAGAACTAAGAACAAATTCGTTACCGACATCATCAATAAATAAAGCCCGCCAAAAGAGTAGAAGAGAAAAGGCACCGCTGATAAAATCACGATGGCCAATATAATTGAACGGACAAGGTTGCTGTTTTTCTGAATACCAAGGAGTACCGGAATGGAATGTTCACCCCTGGCACCATCCCCCAGAACATCTTCTATATCCTTGCTGATCTCTCTAGCGAATGTTGTCAAGAACGCAAAAATAGCAGCAATCCAGACCGTAGGCGTTAGCTGAAATGCCACTTCCCCGAGGGAAAGGGCTCCAAATCCAACTTCTCCGACTGGAATGGCTCCGAACGGAATGGAGAGGGCTACGACAAAAGCGATAGAAAGGTTACCAACCAATGGAAGTCGCGACAGCCACAGATTGTACAATATCAAGACGAGCGATGCGAGCCCAAATAAGGCTTGGTGCGTTGAGCCAAGTTGAAACGCGATGAAAAGGGACAAAAGGAACAAGCCCACCGCAAGCCACAGTCCTGTTTTGGTCGAAATGTGGCCTGTAACCAACGGGCGATCGGCGTGGTCGAGGCGATCCGATTCAACATCCAAGAGGTCGTTCATCACGTTGGCTGAAGCCGCAACAAGGCCAGTGGCAAGAGCGCACGAGATCAAATAACCAGCTGTCAAATCAATAGACGACCCAGCAGCGAGAAAAGCGCCGAGGTAAACGGCGGACATAATCATGCCCACATTCCAAACTCTAGCCAGCTGGAGTATGGCAAGCGACGTAGTCCAAACTCTGTTTAGGAAAGAAAACGGACGTGTCATGTTTAGCTAACGAAACGGCCAGTTTGATAGGAGCCAAGGACTTTTACGGACGCCGCGATCTCATTCAGATGATGAAGCGCATTTTTTACGCGTTCGTCTTCCTGGTGACCTAAAAGATCCAAATAGAAGATGTACTTACCTGGAGAACCAATGAGCGGACGACTTTCTATTTTGATGAGGTCGATATCTCTCAAAGCGAACACGGCTAGACTCTTAAAGAGCCCTCCCGGAACGTTCTCTTTTTGGGCGTAGAGCAGGGAGGTCTTAATGGCCATCTCGGGCGCGGCACCGGCGGCGCTTTTGGAGCCGTCCCGGGCTTCGCCGAGGCCCAACAGTGGATCACTGCCTCGGGGTGCCAGTGCTAAAAAGCGGGTATAGTTCTCGTGATTGCTCTCAATATCCTCCGCCAGCGTTACCAACTTGTACTCGGTTGCTGCGGCGCGGCTCGCAATGGCAGCGTGCTTCCGATTCCCATCCTGAGCGACTTGCTTCGCCGCCCCCGCGGTGTCGTATGCGGACACAATGGTGGCATTCGGAAGCGATGCTTTTAGGAAGTGCCTGCACTGTCCCAGCGCTTGAGGGTGAGAGAACACGTGGGTTATTTCATTCAGCGAACTGCCCGGTGGAGCCAGCAACTGATGCTTGATCCGAAGCTGAATTTCAGCCACAATTTGCAACTCATGTTCGCGAAGCAGATCGTAGTTCTGGTGCACGCTACCAAAGAGCGAGTTTTCGATAGGTAGCACCGCGCGGTCGGCTGTTCCATTTACGACAGCCTCAAAGGCTAGGTCGAAGCTCGAGCAGGGAATGGGCGTGGATCCTGGATACAACGCACCCAACGCTTCTTCGCTATAAGCGCCGGTCTCACCCTGGAAAGCAATGTTCAACGACTTGTGTGTCATGGTTACATTCGGTCAGGAGCTGAAATTCCTAGTACGGTAAGCCCGTTTCTGAGGACAAGCGCGGTGGCTTTGGCGAGTTCCATTCTGGAACGAGCCAACGAATCGTCCTCCCCAATGATGCGACAATTGCCATAAAATTGGGTAAAGGCTACGGCTACTTCCCGCAAAAAGTTTGCAAGTCTATGCGGCTCATTCAGTTCTGCTGCCCTGGCAATTTGTTCTGGGAGCCCAAGTAACGTCTTGATTAACGCAATTTCTGCCTCGTGCACGAGCATTGCAAGAGAGACTTCGCCGCGTTCCGGTAATCCTGTTTCGGTGGCTTTTCTCAATATCGACTGAATGCGTGCATGAGCATATTGCAGGTAAAACACCGGATTCGTGTCGCTAGCTTCTTTGGCCAAATCCAAATCAAACTCAAGATGCGTATTGGGAGAGCGCATGAGAAAGAAAAACCGCGTGACGTCTTCTCCCACTTCATCCATTAACTCATCCAGCGTCACATACGTGGCCTTTCTGGTACTCATCTTGACGGGCTGACCGCTTCGAACCAAAGTGACAAATTGATAAATCACCACTTCGATTCGGTCGGCATCGTAGCCTAACGCGCGTACTCCTTCAACCACATCTGGGAACGTAGCAATATGGTCGGCGCCAAAAACGTCTACTACACGGTCGTATCCACGTTCTAGTTTTTCAATATGGTACCCGATGTCGGGCAACCGGTATGTGGGCTCCCCAGTACTTTTAACAAGCACGGTGTCCGCCTCCTTGCCAAACGCAGTGGTTTTAAGCCAGACCGCACCATCTTTGTCGTAGGCAAGATCTTTTTCCCTGAACAGGTCAATTATTTTCCAGATTTGACCTGAGTCATACAAACTCCGCTCATTGAAATAGGAGTCCATCTTGATGGCCATTCGGCTAAGGGTCGCTTCAATTTCGGCGAAAATCTTTTCTTCAGCGGCCCGTTTAAATCGATCGGTATCCTCCACATCGATTTGCTCTCCGGACGCAATGAGTTCACGCGCAATATCCGCAATGTAGTCTCCAAGGTATCCGTCTTCCGGAAAGGGAAGGGGCACTTCAATGCGCTCTCCTTCGTCTCCAATCCATTTCGTGCCGAGCTCCGGGTCTAGTTCGGCAAGGTAGCGCGCCTTGACGGATTCGCCGAGCACGCGCATCTGACGACCCGCATCATTGAAATAGTATTCCCGTTCGACATCATAGCCCGTCCAGTCCAACAAGCGAGCTATTGTATCCCCTAGAACAGCATTTCTGCCATGTCCAACGGTCAGTGGGCCGGTTGGGTTTGCGCTAACAAATTCGACCAGTGCTCGTTTGCCTTTCCCAAGGCCCGTTCTGCCAAAGGTCTCTCCTTGGTCAATGATGTCCTGCAACGCATCGAAGAGATACGTGCTTGCGATCCTGAAATTCAGAAAACCAGGTCCTGCAATTTCAACGGACGAAATTTTAGTGGGGTCGAGGGGGAGGGACTCCAGGCCATTCTTGATGTCCTCCGCAATCTGACGGGGCGACTTCTTGAAATGCCGCGCGAGTTGCATCGCGACGTTGCAGGCTAAGTCGCCATGGTCTGGATTAGCCGGCTGTTGAAACTCCAAGTCAAAGTCAGGTGGGGTGCCGCCCAATTGGGACAACACGGACATAATTTGCTGGTGTAAATAAGACTGCATGATGGGTTTGATAGCCGGAGTGGACGAGAGACGCACAATCTACCACATTTCGCGCTCCAAGATTCATGATTACCTTGTCTCCTTTCGGTTCTCATGAAGGCTTCGAATAAAGGCTTCGAACAACATTTCACTCAAAACCAATTGAGATACCGCCCGTAATACGGCTTCAATCCATTCGATTTGACGAGTTCGCCCCCTATGAAGAGCATTGGATATCCTGTTCCTACATCATCCAGATGGGAATACGTGTTAAGAAAAAGCGTGTTATTGGTTGTGTTAGTGATGGTTTTTGCTCCCCTGAGCGATTCCCTCGCCCAAGAAACTTATGGGTTCACGATTGCCCGTATTAAGTATGATGGAGGAGGGGACTGGTATTCCGATCCTGAATCGCTACCCGAACTGTTGTCTTTTGTGCGACGCGAAACCTTAGTCGACGTGGCTCCGAGGGAAGAAGTGGTCGAGCTATCGAGTGATAATCTGTTTACTTACCCTTATTTATACCTGACAGGTCACGGAAACCTGAGATGGACTAGTGCCGAAGCGCTCCGATTAAGACGCTATCTAGAACAGGGCGGTTTTCTGCATATTGACGACAATTACGGGTTAGACGTGCATATCCGGAGAGAACTGAAAAAAGTATTTCCCGAATTAGAATTGGTAGAATTGCCGTTCAGTCACGCCATTTATCATGCAGCATTCCCATTTGACAGCGGGCTTCCAAAGGTCCACGAACACGATGGAAAGCCTCCTCAGGGGTTCGCTTTGCTGGATGAGAATGGTCGCGTGATGGTGTATTACACCTATGAAACGGACCTCGGCGATGGGTGGGAGCCTATGTCAGTGCATGAAAAACCAGAAGCACTTCGGACGGCGTCACTTCAAATGGGAACGAATATTCTTGTTTATGCAATGACGCATTGAGTCGATTGACGTACTTTCCCTGCGCTTTTATTCATAGTCCAATTGATTTTTCGGCCCCTGTCCTAGTTTTTAAAAGTGTCCCAGTCAACAAAAGCGTCCCCTTCAATGCCAGTTTCCGATTTAAAGACCGCCGATCCGGCCATTTACGCAGCGCTCGAAAACGAAGCCAAGCGTCAAAATGAAGGCCTCGAGCTCATTGCTTCGGAGAATTTTGTTTCGCGCCCAGTGCTACAAGCGATGGGCTCGACGCTCACCAACAAGTATGCGGAAGGGCTCCCCGGTAAACGATACTACGGAGGCTGTCAGTTCGTTGATGTAGCCGAAGATCTGGCCAGAGACCGCGCCAAGAAGCTTTTTAAGTGCGATTGGGTCAATGTTCAACCGCATTCTGGAGCTTCTGCCAACGCAGCCGTTTACCTGACCTTGATGAATCCAGGAGACTCGTTTTTAGGATTGAACTTGGCGCACGGTGGTCACCTAACGCATGGTAGCCCAGTCAACTTTTCGGGCATTTTATACAATCCATCGTACTACGGCGTTGAGCAGGACGGACCGCTAGCTGGCCGAATTGATATGGACAAGGTGCGGGATCAAGCCCTTGCCCTTCGGCCCAAAATGATTTCTATCGGAGCATCTGCCTACAGCAGAGACTTCGATTATGCTGCCTTTCGTGCCATTGCAGACGAAGTAGGAGCATTCTTATGGATGGACATGGCTCACACTGCAGGTCTTATTGCGGCCGGTGTGCTGAACGACCCGCTTCCGCACTGCCACATCGTCTCGACAACCACGCATAAAACACTACGCGGTCCAAGGGCGGGTATGTTGCTGATTGGAAAAGACGGCGAAAACACGATGGGCAAGATTGCTCCAAAGTCTGGACGCGTTAAAAACTGGAGCGAGTTGTTCGATTCCTCCGTGTTTCCTGGTATGCAGGGTGGTCCCTTGATGCACGTTATCGCTGCAAAGGCTGTCGCGTTCGGAGAGGCATTAGAGGACAGCTTTACGACGTATTCAAAGCAAGTGGTGTTAAATTCGAAAGCGACGGCTGCCGCTTTTGTCGAGAAAGGTTATGATGTGGTGTCCGGTGGCACAGATAATCATTTGGCACTGATTGACCTAAGAAATAAAGGGATAACAGGTAAAGATGCTGAAATCGTATTGGGTTCGGCAGACATTACGGTCAACAAAAACATGGTCCCTTACGACACGGAAAGCCCGTTTGTAACGAGTGGTATCCGAATTGGGTCGCCGGCCATGACCACCCGTGGTTTAAAAGAAGATGACTTCCGAGATATTGTCGATCTCATTGATCGAGTGTTAAGTGACCCTCAAAACGATTCCGTTATGTCGGACGTACGTGGAGCCATTCACGAAATCACGGCTCGTTTTCCCTTGTATGATTTTGTGATTGCATAGGCTCGTGATGTCGGATATGTCTTCTACAACATATAACGGATTGGTTGACTTAGGCCGACGGCTTTACGAAGCAGCCTTGGTTCGCAGCGATCAGGAGGAAATCACGGATCCTAGGGGGCAACCTATTGGATGGCTTCTGGATACCCGTATTCCGATGCTGAGCGGTCACCTGATGCCAGAGGTAGGTTATGTCTTGGGAGAGCGGTTACGGGCTAAGAACGTTGACCAGGTAGTCGGATTTGGATTTGGATCCTATGCACTTGTGGCTTCCATCGTTGCGGCGGCTGGGCATCCGCCCTTTATGGGTGGGTTTGTTAGAGAGGAGCGAAAGCCTCACGGTCGGAAGCGTTTGGTCGAAGGGCCCATCACACGGGAAAGGCCGGTTGTGCTTATAGACGATATTTTGAACAGTGGACGGTCGGCCCTTCGCGCTGTGGCGTTGCTTCAGCAGGATGGTTTTCAGGTTGCAGGGATGATGTGTCTGTTTAATTTTGCTTGGAGTGGCGGCCGCGGGCGCCTTGAAGAACACGGTTTGTGGGTAGATTCTTTGCTAGATTTAAATTTGAGAGATGGCGAATAGCCGGATCAGAACCTTTGAATCCACGTTGACGCTTCCATGATCTCATTCCTCAAAAACAAGCTCAAAGCCAAAAAAGGCTCCGTCGACCCCCTTCATGGAGGTGATGGTAGCCTTCCCGCAGTTGCGGCAGCAGTTGAAGCTGAAATGGGCTTTTTGGACCATTTGGAAGAGCTTCGCTGGACATTGTTTAAAGGATTTGGTGCAGTAATTGGATGCACGGTCATTGCTGCGTTTTTTAAGGGTTGGGTTATTCAGAACATCCTTCTGGGCCCCAAAAAGCCTGATTTTATTAGTTATCGGATCTTTGGGATTGAAACCACCGAATTCGCCTTGCAAAACCGCACGGTTACGGGACAGTTCTTTGCGGATTGGGGCACTGTGCTCGCCGTTGGCGCAATCATTGGAATGCCCATCTTTGTGTACTACCTGTGGAAGTTTATTGAACCCGGACTTTTCCCCAACGAGAAGAGTGGTCTTCGATTTGCCGCCGCTTTTGCTTCCATTTTCTTCTTTTTGGGAATTTGCTTTGGCTATTTCGTCCTAACCCCGCTGGCATTGCAGTTCTTTGCTGCCTACTCCATTTCTCCGGAAATCGTTAACGAGTTCGATATCAATAAATACTTCGAAATGATCACGTTTTGGTCCTTTGGAGTAGGTGTGTTGTTTGAGCTGCCCGTCGTTATATATTTCTTGGCCAAAATGGGTATTGCTACGCCAGAACTGCTGCGGAAATATCGAAAATATGCCCTAATCATCTGTTTGGTGCTGGGCGCTTTGTTTACCCCGCCAGATCCCATCTCTCAGGTTATTGTAGCAGCGCCGCTCTTTCTGTTGTACGAAGCAGGAATTTTCGTGGCCGTCTTGGTGGATCGTAAACGCAATAAAGAACTTGAAGAGATGCTGGCTTAGCATCTAGGCTGAATCATCCACTCTGTCGAAGCGTCATACGGTTGCAACCAACCTCCCTTCGATATGAAACGCATCGTGCGCACGGCTTCCGTTCTTGTAGTAGCCCTTCTACTCTTTGCCGCTTTCCGAACTCAAGACGATTTGTTTGAGCTTCGGAAAAACTTTGAAATATTCGGAGCGCTTTACGAAGAGATTGCCATCAATTATGTGGATGATGTCAGGCCACAGCCCTTCTTGCGCTCAGGAATTGACGCCATGCTCGCCCAACTCGATCCGTACACGCACTTTTATGATGAAGCGGACATGGTCGACATGCAATTGATGCAGCGCCGAAAGGTGGGCACGGTTGGACTCAATGTTGGGCAAAGGGGAAACAGACTGACGGTTCTCGCTCCAGAAAGCAATGCGGATGCCTACAAGCAGGGCATTCGAACGGGAGATATCCTCATTCAAATTGGAGAGACGTTAACTGGGGAGCTCTCGGTTGAGGAGGCGTACGATTTGCTGATGGGGCAACCCGGCACTACGATAGACGTGCAGGTGAAGCGCGGTTCGGAGCTGGGCATCCGTACGTTTGTGCTGCCACGAACGCTACCTAAGACCCAAAACGTTTCGTATTCAGGGTACCTTGGGCCCGACTCGACTGCCGGCATGGCATACGTTCGTCTCGACCAGTTTGGCCAGCGATCAGCACGGGAAGTGAAGCGGGCATTTCGGAATATGAACCGGGACGTTCCGTTGAAAGGTATGATTCTGGATTTGCGATCCAATCCGGGTGGAATTGTATCAGAGGCGGTAGGCATCGTGGAATTGTTTGTGCCTTCTGGGACTGTGGTTGTAAGCACTCGAAATAAATTTGACAGCGCCGTTCAGGAGTTGCGGACCGACGAAGATCCTTTGTTTCCCGACACTCCTCTCGTTGTTCTGATGGATCGATACAGCGCTTCGGCGAGCGAAATTGTAGCTGGAGCGCTACAAGATCTAGATCGAGCCGTCATTCTGGGCGAGACGTCTTTCGGAAAGGGCTTGGTCCAAACTACTCGGCCTCTTCCGCACAATTCGTTGCTCAAATTGACCATTTCTCACTATTACCTTCCCACCGGTAGAACCATTCAGTCTTTTGACGTGAATTCCGCTTCTGCGAGAGTTGCAACGCCCACCGCAACGGCGTTCACAACCCAAGGCGGAAGAGCGGTCCGCGGCGGCTTTGGCGTCGAGCCAGACGAAGCGCACCGCCTGCCCGATCCTTCGGAAATCGAGTCGGTACTCCTTCAAGAATCGGCCTTCTTTTTGTTTGCCGATACCTGGGTAAACGATCGATGTGCGTCTGGTTTGAGTTGTCTTGATTCCGATGCGGACCTTTTTGATTCGTTTCGGACCTGGCTACGCGATTCTAACGCGAGCCTCACCACTCATTCGGATCTATTGGTTTCACAGCTAGAGGAGGAGGCCGAGGCGCAAGGCTATGCTTTATCAGACGAGCTTGTCGCGCTGAGGAGTGAGCTTCAACAGCAAAAAGAAAGGCAGCTGGAGTCTGAAAGGGGCCGCATTCTGGAACGAATCAAACGCGAAGTCCGAACTCGTTTGCAAACAGAAATTGAGCGTATTCAGCTAGAGATTCGACTGGATCCTTTAGTGGGCCGTGGCATCGAGCTATTGGAAAACCGGGCAGCTATAGATGCGATCCTTCGCTAAGCTCCAGGAGCGCGCCTAGCAATACGTTTGCACCTGCAGCAATGTCGTCCGGGGAGGAATATTCCGACACGTCGTGACTTACTCCACCTTTGCTGGGGATGAAAATCATGCCGGATGGATAACAAGACTGCAATATCTGAGCGTCGTGCCCTGCGCCGCTAATCATGGTTGTGAATGGGTACCCTGCCGATTTCGCAGCCTTTTGGGCCGCCTCCACGACGTTCGGTGCAAAGGAGCAGGGGTCGACTCGAGCGAGGGGCTTGGATGTGACTGTGCACGGCTGAGGCGCTTGTAAGATACCCTGAACGAGCCGTTCAGCCTGTTCCAATTGGGTTGGGTTTGGATGCCGCAAATCGATAGTAAACGTGACCTTGTTGGGAATCACATTGATAAGGCTCGGATGGTAGGTCACCGAGCCAATGGTAAGCCTCAATCCGTCCATCGCAAGTGGAAGTGCATGAATCTCATGTATCAACTGGTTTGCCACGACACCTGCATCTAGGCGCCGGTCCATGGGCGTAGTGCCTGCGTGGTTCGACTTTCCTGATACCGTTACTTCCTGCCAAGAAAGGCCTTGAACGCCGCTAACAACGCCAATTGGGATATGAGCGTCCTCTAACACAGGTCCTTGTTCAATATGAAGCTCAACAAATGCCGTAATATCTAAGTCATTGAGCGTGTCTTGACCAGAGTAGCTCAAGCGATTTAATTCAGATCCAATAGATACCCCATCTTTATCTGTAGCGCCCAATACGTCTTCAAGCGTCAGGGATCCTGAATGGTACAGGCTTCCCATCATATCTGGCATAAAACGAACGCCTTCCTCGTTTACGAAAGAGGCTAAAACGATGGACTGCGCGGGAGAAAACCCTTCTTCTACCATACGTTCAATGCACTCCAAGGCTGCTAGAACGCCGAGAGCGCCGTCATACCGGCCGCCCGTCGCGACAGTGTCTGTGTGGCTTCCGCACATGATGGCCTTTCGAACGGACTGTCCCTTCAAAATGCCAAAGAGGTTGCCGACGGCATCGATCCTGACTTCCAGTCCAAGATCACCGAGGGCTGAGGCAACATAATTTCTACCCTTCAAATCGGCGTCCGAAAAAGCTAATCGGCAGACTCCACCATCGGAACGCGCGCCAATTCGCGCAAGCTCTTCCAGTCTTCGGTTGAGCCGTTGGGCGTTGATTGAGCTTATTTTGTTCATGGGGATGTTTGATGGAGTTAACTGAATAGTACCGAGTGCCGGGCCATGAGAAACTCGTAAGAAAAACTTCCGTATCACATTTTAACTCTGAATCTAGTCTGTTTTTTAATTCTATCGAAATGCGATTACGTCCGTTAGCATTCTTTTTCGTTGTAGTCTTCGTTTTATTTGGATGCGATAAACAAGTAAGGTCGCAATCACAATCTCAATCCCAGGGACAAGCTCAGAATTCGTTTAGAACAGAGCCCCAGACCCTTCCTGACCCCGGAGACTCCATCTCCGCAAGTAGGAAAACGGCGATAACAAGGGCTGTCGAGCGGGCGACGCCTGCCGTTGTGAGCGTTAACGTGATTCAGACCCAACAGGTGCCCGTTAATCCATATCAAGATCCATTTTACGACTTCTTTTTTGGTAGGCAGCGCGCCAATGTGATGCAACAAGATGTCCAATCTATGGGGTCTGGGTTTGTCATTAGCTCAGATGGATACATTGTTACGAACCAGCATGTAGCGAACGGAGCTTCAAAGATTACCATTGCTTTTGCAGATGGTCGGACATTGCCAGCCACCCTGATCGGCTCGGACCAAGGCACAGATTTGGCTCTCTTAAAGGTTGAAACAGACGAAGCACTTCCTCATCTGACCTTTGAATTGAATGATGGGGCCATTGTTGGAGAGTGGGCTATTGCACTAGGGAATCCGTTCGGATTGTTTCAAGCCTCTGATCCTACGGTTACTGTTGGCGTGGTTAGCGCCCTAGGGAGGGACCTTCAGCCGCAGGACAATCGCTACTACCTTGACATGATTCAAACGGATGCTTCCATTAACCGAGGCAATTCAGGAGGTCCGTTATTGAACGCTCTTGGCAACGTAATCGGTGTAAATACAGCCATTTTCACGGAGTCAGGCGGGAGCGTGGGAATTGGTTTTGCTGTTCCGGCTGAGAAAGCAGTACGCGTATTGGAAGAACTGCGCGACAACGGATTTGTGGATCGGGCTTACTACACAGGATTGAGGGGGCGTACACTTCCTGATCGTTGGGCGCAAACATTAGGCCTTAGCGAAGCCAGGGGAGTGGTCGTCGAAAACGTAGATCCCGGCTCACCAGCAGAGGATGCCGGTTTTAAACCCTATGATGTGATCTTAAAAGTGGCGAATGAGCCCATTACAAATCAAAACGATTTCGTGGGGCGCCTTTTTGAGTATCGGCCTGGAGACGTCGTGCCCATGGAAGTGGTTCGCGAGGGCGAAATGGTTCGCATTAACATGAAACTTGGCAGCCAGCGCGAATAGTCTTGGGCTCGTTCTCCGAGCCTAACGGTGCGCCAACTCGCTTATCGACCATAATACTGCCCTTCTTTCAGCAGAATAGCGCCTCTACGGTTTGTGTTAAACTCGACGGGAATGGTTCGGCGGCCTAATTCACGCGTTGCTGAGTAGACCTCGAAATGCAGATGGGGGCCCGTCGTAAAGCCTGTGTTTCCGGAAAAACCTATCACATCACCGGCATCTACTTGTTGACCAATAAAGACCTTCACTCCTTTGTGCTTTAAGTGCACATAGTTTCCAATTGTGCCGTCTGAGTGTCTGATCTTGACGTAATTCGCTTTGGTCATGAGGTCTGCATCTGGGCGGCCCTCGGTGAAGCTCTCCTCCATATCCACGACCATCCCGCCTCGGGCCGCCAAAACGGGCGTTCCTTCCGGCATATCCCAATCCAGTGCGTACTTACCTTGATGGGTGGCATTTCCCATATACCCTTGGCCCACAAGGAATTCTTGGCCTTCCGAATACGGTAAATCGTATGCAATACCGCGTTTGTGTTCGGCCGTGAAGTCGCCTAGGATCCACTTTACGTTGAAGCCGAAAGACCAGCCTGCATTTTTGTCTTCAATTTCTAGTGTCAACAGCCTGGAGACTCTTTTTGCAGAAACGCTTTTGACGGTAGGGAGCTCGATGCTGGGTGTAAGGTTGCTCGATTCAACGTCTAGCGTCATCGTGATTTCCCACTCAACGAGCGAGCGAACAAAGACGTCTACGCGGTCCTCTTTTGATTCTGTGTCAATACAAAACGTATTGTCATAGCAATCCGAAGTGACCCGGGACGGCGCGGCAAAGGAGGTCAAAGAAAGGAGGGCAAGTAGAAAAACCATGTATGTTTCTAGGGCCTCACTACCAAGCCGCGAGGATAGATTTTACATTTTCGGCTACGGGCCTCGTGCCTCCGAATACGGCACTGCCGGCAACAATCACATCGGCACCAGCGCCTGTCACTTCAGCTACATTGGAAGCCTTAACCCCACCGTCCACCTCTAAGTGGGCCTTCGAGCCAATGGCATCGAGCATGCCGCGCAGACGCCGAATTTTGTCTGTGCTAGCCTGGATATAAGATTGGCCGCCAAAGCCGGGGTTTACCGACATAATCAGCACTAAATCCACGTCGCCAAGGATTTCCTCAAGGCTCGAAAGCGGCGTAGCTGGATTCAGCGTCACACCTGGCTTAGCTCCTGCCGCCCGAATGGATTGGATGGTTCGGTGTAAATGCGTGCAAGCCTCTACGTGCACCGTCACGATGTCTGCGCCTGCCTCCACAAAAGACTCGACATAGTCATCCGGGTTTTCAATCATCAAGTGGACATCTAACACCGCGCCGGTTTCATCCGCAAGAGGGCGGAGAGAGCGAACAATGAGTGGTCCAATGGTAATGTTTGGCACAAAATGACCATCCATCACATCCACATGTAACCACTCCGCTCCAGCGCTAATCGCTTCCTTGCAATGAGATCCAAGCCGAGCGAAGTCAGCTGAAAGTATGCTCGGCGCTAGAATAGGCATAGGATGCGTGGTTAACTGTGAGTACTAGTGCAGTATGGCGAGGCCTATTGCGACCAACAAAGCGTTGACAAGGGCGATTGGAAGCAGATACTTCCATCCAAGCGTCATCAACTGGGTGTACTTGAAGCGTGGTAGCGTCCAGCGGACCCAGATGAACACGTAGGCAAAGAATCCAGCTTTAATGACTACCGTTCCAATTTGCAGCACCATCAGAAGATATGAATCGACCAGTGATGGGAATTGGGCCAAAAGAAGTGACTCAAACGGCAAGAGATACCCGCCGAAAAAGAGCGTTACGATAATGAACGATGCGACGAAAAAGTTGACATATTCTGCCAAAAAGAACATCCCAAACTTCATTCCAGAATACTCCGTATGGTATCCACCTACCAATTCCTGTTCTGCTTCTGGAAGGTCAAATGGCGCACGGTTCGTTTCTGCGAACGCCGTTACAATAAAGAGAATACAGCCAATCGGGTTGCGGAATACGTTCCAAGCGAACAATCCGTATCCACCAGCTTGATCTTCAACAATCGTAACCATGTTGAGCGAGCCGGCAATGAGCACGACCGATAGAACAGCCAAGCCCATAGATAACTCGTAAGAGATCATTTGAGCAGAAGAACGCAGCCCGCCAAGCAGCGAATACTTGCTATTAGAACTCCATCCTGCTAGCGTAATGCCATAGACTGAAATGGAAGTCAAGGCCAGGAGAACCAAAACACTTACATCCATGTCTGCTACAACCACGCCGCGTGCAAAGGGAATCAGGGCTCCGGCTGTCATGGCGATAACCACCATCATCATGGGAGCCATCGAATGCACGAACGGATTGGCGAGCGTGGGGACAATGTTTTCTTTAAAAACCAGTTTCACCACGTCGGCAAACGGCTGCAAAAATCCGAAAGGTCCCACTCTATTGGGGCCGGGTCTATTTTGCATGTAACCGGACACCTTGCGTTCGGCGTACACCAAAACGGAAGCTGAAACCAGCAAAAAGTTGGTAATCGCAAACGCGATCAGGGCAGTCCAATACCAGGCAAGATCCATAGTGTTACTTCGCTAAATCAGGCGGTGACGCCTTGTTCAGAAAGACGAACTCCAAGTTCACCCATTCCTTCGTACGATAACCCTGCAAATGCATCATTTGAAGAGGATAATTCCTCAATGATTTGGCGAGGGCCTTTATAATTCAATTCCAATCCTAAACCAGAAGCAATTCCGGGCAGGGAAACCCAACCAGGCTGGCAATTAATCAAGTTGGCTTCTTCATACCACTTGTCAAAAGGCGTTCCGTGGCGGTCTGCCCGGCACTTGCCAATTTCCATGGATAGCGTTCTGTTTACATCTGCGATCGCTTTCGCTGGGCGCAAACGCTGAGCATGTCCCTGTTCGTTCACAACGGTCCCAACCGTTTCCACAGCCATAGCCGCAGGAATCGCAACGTCTGCAGCAGACAGCGTTTCGTTGGTCGTGTTGTAATAGTGCAAAACAACTTTGACGCCAGCTAGCTCAGCGGCCGTACAAACACCCGAAGCGACCACGTCATCTTCCAACACATGCAGCACGTCTACTTCGCCGTTTGAGATCCGGGCTTTCAACGCAGCAACATCTGCCACTTTCATTCCCAATCGCTCACAGCCTTGAGCATTCGGCGTACGATCGTCGGTGCGGAGCCAGTTGTCTCCGTGGCCTTCTTTCCGGTGCGCCAAGTACATCGGTGTGGACGCGCCTACTTTGGCGGCCAGTTTCGTCAAGAGATAATTGTCTTCGACGGTTGCCGTAGCAGAGCCTAGAAACAGGATACGAGATCCGTCTACGCCGCTCAGGCAGTCGGAAGCTGCTTTATAGGCAGCTTCCCAAGAGACCTGTGCTCCAGAAATGGATGGGCCCGTTGGTCTGTTGTCGTTGAACTTGTGATAATCCAGACGATCTTCGTCGGCCAACCAATATTCGTTGACATCCATGTTAGTGCGGGGCGTGATCTGGACAATTTTGTTGTCCTTGACCCAGTAATAACAGTTTGACCCCTTCGCATTAACCGTTGAAATAGACGCCGTTTTGCTCATTTCCCAAATACGGGCTCTGAATCGGGCATCTTTTGAAGTCAGTGCGCCTACAGGGCAAATGTCGATCACATTCATCGAGTAAGGTTCATCAAACTCCACGCCAGGAGGCGTCATCGGATAGTTTTTGACACCGCGCTCAATAATCGTGAGTTGGTTGCTCTTAGAAATCTCACGGGTGAAACGGATACAGCGCGTACAGTTAATGCAACGCTCTCCGTCCAACACTACGTTGGGACCCAAGTCAATATGTTTTGGCTTGCCAACTTTTCTAAACTCAAACCGAGATCCTTCAGGACCGTGCTTGTAGGTTTGATTTTGAAGAGGGCAATGTCCCGCCTGATCACAAATTGGGCAATCAAGCGGATGGTTGATGAGCAGAAACTCAAGATTGTCTTTTTGAGCACGCTTTACCAACTCACTTGATCGGTGCGACTTAACCACCATCCCATCGGCCACGTCCATGGAGCAGCTAGTCTGCAGCTTGGGCATGTACTGAATGATGGGTTGACCACTTTCATCCAGGTTTGGTTGGCCAGTTTCACGATTGATCTGCGGCATGCCCACTTCGACTAAGCACTGCCGGCAGTTGGCCGGAGCACTCATGGAAGGATGGTAGCAGAAATGAGGCAAATCGACACCGGACTCCAAGCAGAACTGGAGTAGCTTCGGGCGACCCTCAAACTCAAATGTATCGTTATCTAATGTAATCTTGGGCATATTGGTCAGATTCTATCAGGCAGATGTCTTGCCTGTTATGCAGTCTCAAGAACGCCGCCACTTGGGGCCATTTCTTTTAGGCACCTAGTTTCAAATTCTTCTCTGAAACGGGTAATGGTGTACCGAACAGGCCATGCTGCAGCGTCAGCCAACGCACAAACCGTTCGTCCTTCCATTTGAGTACATAAATCTAGTAGCAGATCTAAGTCTCGTACGTTTCCTTTGCCTTCATCAATGCGAGTTACGATGTTTTCAAGCCAACCCGTGCCTTCACGGCATGGCGTGCACTGTCCGCAACTTTCGTGATGATAAAAATGTGTGATGCGACGAAGCCATGAAATAATATCCACGTCCTCATCCATAATGAGCATGCCGCTGGTTCCCATCATGGATCCAGCCTCACGAAGCGAGTCCGCATCCATGGTCACGCCATCAATCATGTCAGCGCGCAGGATAGGAGTTGAGCTACCGCCAGGGATAAGGGCTTTCATTTTCTTGCCCCCTCTCATACCGCCAGCCACTTCATCAATCAGGTCTGTAATAAGCATTCCCGTTGGATACTCATACACGCCCGGACGATTCACGTGTCCAGAAATTCCGTATAGAACAGGTCCTGGGTGTGAAGGCGCTCCAATTTTCGAAAACCACTCACCGCCTCGGTTAATAATAAGGGGCGCACAAGCCAACGTTTCCACGTTGTTAATGGTCGTTGGGTAGCCCCAAACGCCTTTTTGGGCAGGGAACGGAGGTTTTACACGAGGATAGGCGCGCTTTCCTTCCAGGGAGTTCATCAACGAAGATTCTTCACCGCAGATGTAAGCGCCCGCACCTTTGTGAATCACAATGTCACAGGAAAAGTCGGATCCCATGATATTCTTGCCCACGTACCCTTTCGCATAGGCTTTTTCTAGCTCTTCCTCCATCAACGTGATCCAGTCCGCGAACTCTCCGCGGATGTAAAGGAACGCTGTTTTGATGGACATCGCATAGCTGGCGATGAGCATGCCTTCAAGCACCAAATGAGGATTGTACTCCATCAATTGGCGGTCTTTAAACGTGCCTGGTTCGGATTCGTCGCCGTTGCAGCAAAGAAAGCGCGGAATTTCAGGATTCACAGGGGGCATGAAGCTCCATTTTAGTCCTGTTGGAAATCCAGCACCGCCACGTCCTTTCAAGCCGCTCTTTTTAACTTCATTCGTCACAGAGGTCGGATCCCACTTATCTGTGGTAACCACTTCGCGCAACGCTTTGTAGCCATCGTGTTTTTCGTACACGTCTAGCTTATGTAAATCTTTGACAGGAGGGAGGAGAACCCGTTGGTAAGAGCGCCAATCCCCGGCTTTTGTCTTTTTTGCTTCCATTTGGACTAACTCAGGGTTTCTGAAACGGGTCTTACACTGTAGGATTCAATGGATGAAACATCTGATCGGCGATTTCCGCCCATTTCGTCTTCATCCTGCGGGAGAGTAACCGAAGTAAACGCAGGTATTTTATCCTCTTTCAAGGCATCTAACAGGGCGTCTACTTTTTCTTTGTTCAAATTATGAACGAACGGTCCATTGGTTATTTGCAGCATGGGGGCAGAGCCACAAGCTCCAAGGCATTCAGCTTCTTGGATCGTAAACAAGCCGTCTTTAGTGGTTTCACCTTTGTGAACGCCCAGTTTTTCCTCGATGTAATGCAGCATGTCGTAGCCGCCACAAAGTTGACAGGAAAAGCAAGTGCAAATGTCGAGCACGTGCTTGCCTTTTTTCTCTTTGAAGTATTGGGTGTAGAACGTAGCCACTCCGTACGCATTGGCGTAAGGAATTCCGATTTCGTTTGCGACCAATTGAATGACTTCAGGAGGTAAGAAGCCGAATTTTTCCTGCGCTAACCACAGACCACGCATAATAGCGCCGTCAGCCGTAGGGTACCGAGACACCCACGTCTTCATCTGCTTCTTTTCATCGTCTGTGAACACAAGTTTGTCTGCCTCAATGGCAGGTGCCGGCATTCTTTCCGGCATGTCCACAACGGGATGTTTTATAAAATCGCCCATGTTACGCTCTGTTTCAGTCTCAACCAGTGTTCAGTAGTGCAGTTGTTTCGATCTCTAGCTCAATCCTATTTGTCTGCTTCGCCCAATACGGGATCGATGGTTCCAATAAGAACAACCATGTCTCCCATCATTCCACCTTCCATCATGGTTTCGAGGGCTTGGAGGTTTGTGAAACTCGGTGAGTTCATTTTCGCTCTCCAAGGGCTTCCCGTCCCGTCGGACTGCAGATAAAATCCAAGTTCTCCTTTTGGGGCTTCAATGGCGTGATAAGCCGAAGCGCCTTTTGGCGGAGCAATACCCGTGTCCGTGTACATAAAGTCGTGAATCAATCCTTCCATCGAGTAAAATACTTCACTTTTGGAGGGGTATGATCGCTTCGCATCGTTTGTCCGAACAGGTCCTTTTACGCTAGGTAGCTTGTCAAGACATTGATTGATAATCTTGATACTCTCTTTCATTTCATCCAAACGGACAAAATATCGAGCGAGCGCGTCGCCTTCGGTTGGAATAGGAATTTGAAAGTCGACTTCGTTGTACTTCAAATAGGGCTCAAATCTTCGGATATCGTGAGCTACGCCAGACCCACGAAGGTTTGGCCCAGTCATGCCCATGCGGACAACATCTTCAGCAGATAATTGACCAATGCCAACGTTTCTATCAATCCAGATACGATTTCGGTTCAAGAGTTTCTCCCATCCTTCCAACACGCTTGGAAAGTCTGCGACAAAATTCTTGATCAGGGAAATGCCGGCCTCGTTCAGATCAGAGGCAACGCCCCCAATCCGGCTGTGAGAAACCGTTAGACGCGCACCAGCCACTTCGTCAAAAATGGAGTAGATGTCCTCGCGAGCTTGAAACGTCCACAAGAACATGGAAACAGCACCTGCATCCATCAAACCTACGCCCATCCAGATTAGGTGAGAGGATATACGAGCAATTTCGCTCATCATCATCCTAATCCACTGCGCCCGTTCTGGGACTTCAATGCCGGCTAGTTTCTCAACGGCCAAGCACCAGGCCACGTTGTTCGAATAAGGCGACAGGTAGTCCATGCGATCCGTATAGGGCATGAACTCTTGATACGTCTTGTTTTCGGCAATCTTTTCGATGCCGCGGTGCAGGTATCCAATGTCCAGAACACACTGCTCAATGGTTTCACCATCCAGCTTCACAACACAGCGAAGTACGCCGTGGGTTGCCGGATGCTGGGGCCCAATGTTGAGAATCATCTCATTTTCCAACGGATCGAGATGGGATCCATCTGGATTGCGCGAGCCTTCAACCCAAGAGTGTTTACTCTCTAGCCTACGGTACAGTGCCTCGTTGTGGCGAGGCCAGAACTTGAGGGTTTCCGCGAAATTTGTGTTGTCAATTATGCTCATTTCTTACGCTTCATCCTCTGATTCAACTTCCTGGTAGCTCTTCGGCGTTTTGGAGCCGTGGGCAGCCGGGTAAGGATCCCCGGTTAGCTCTCCAGTTGGAACTTGTGGAGGTAATGGCATGGACCCGGGAATGCCCAATAAGGGAAATTCTTTGCGAAGCGGGTGATACTCGAAATCTTCTGGCATAAACATGCGGCGAAGGTCCGGGTGGCCCTCAAAACGAAGTCCAAACATGTCCCAAGCTTCGCGCTCATTCCAATTTGCTGCAGGAAATACGGAGCAGACTGAAGGCACGGTCATGCTTTCTTCGTCCACGCGTACCATGAGGCGTAAACGCTTTCCTTTCTCAATACTTACCAGATTGTAAAACACTTCGTAGCGATCGTCCTCAGTGAAGCGATCTGCGCCGCCTAAATCTGCCAAGTAGGTAAAACCCTGCTCATTTTTGAGCCACTGGCAAATGTCTTGCACTGATTTCAGCGCAACCAAGGCTGTGCGTTCTCCTGCATACACCGAGCGTTCAAGGACCGCATCCCCAAACTGACTGGAAAGGGCATCCAGGACGTCATCGACTTCTGTGGTTGCCTTTGCATGAGGATTGTTTTTGACCGCTGTTTCCGCTTCCTGAGGGACAAAATCAAACGGGAGCGTTTTGGGGGCCTTATGTGCGTTGGTCGTCTTTTCTGACATCGTATCGTTCGATTATCGCTGCGAGTATAGGCCAGCAGGAGTAATTTCTTCGTCTCCACTTGCCGTCACAATTTTGGGCCTAGCGGCGGCAATCAATGGATGTTCTTTCCCAAAAATGCCATCCTGTTCGATCGAATATTCATTTCGAATCTTTTCCTGGATATCCATCAGGGCATGAATCACGGCTTCTGGGCGAGGAGGACAGCCTGGGATGTAAACATCGACGGGAAGAAAGTTGTCACAGCCTTGAACCACTCCGTAGCAACGGTGCATGCCGCCACTAGAAGCACACGCGCCCATTGAAATACACCACTTTGGATCTGCCATCTGGTCCCAAACACGGCGAATGGTGTGGGCCATCTTGTAGCTCACCCAACCGGCAACAATCATTAAATCTGCCTGCCGCGGTGAAAACCGCATGGCTTCACTGCCGAACCGAGCAACGTCGTATTTGGGCGCTGCAAAGGCCATCATCTCAATTGCACAACATGCGAGTCCCATGGGCATCGGCATGAGCGAGTTTGAGCGAGCCCAGTTTACAACGGCATCAACTCGTGTCGTAAGGAATCCTTCTTGAAGGGGAAGTTCTTGTCCCATGATGGGGGCTAAAATTTGGTTAATCCGGTGTCGATGGAAATAGGAGCCTAGTCAAACTCCAATCCGCCTTTCTTAATGTCGTAGAGAAGGCCAATTGCAAGAATGATCATAAACAGAATGACGATGGACAGTACTCCAAGTCCAACGCCTGCATCCAAAAACTCATTAAAACTGACGGCCCAAGGATACAAAAACACAACTTCCACATCGAAGACGATGAAAATCATGGCTACAAGGTAAAACTTGACAGAATATCGGTCCCTTGCCGAGCCAATTGGATCCATGCCGCTTTCATACGACATCTGCTTGATAACGTTGGACCGTTTAGGCCCAATCAGTGCAGCGGCCTTGAGCAGCGTGAAAGACAGCCCGATTGCTATTAGCAGCTGGATAAAAAATGGAGTAAAGTCAGAAAGCATGTAAGCTCGATGGTTTAAATCCCGGGTAAAGTCGCGTTGTCATTGAAAGAGTGCCACTGCAATGGCGGTTTTTGCGTTCCCTTTTCACGACAAGACTTCAGCAGTACGAAGCTACCGAATCACCTTGTCCTAGTCAACGAATAAAGGGCATTCCTTTGGTCAATTAGCAATGAGTTCTAAAAACTTTTGCACATTCGTCCAGATATCGTCAGCAAGGGACGCCGATATGGAAGGCAGGGGGCCCAGATATGGTAGGAATAGGACAAAAAAAGAGGGCCGCGCATTCTGCGCGGCCCTCTTTAAATCCAACATGGAAATCGCTTACATATCGTACGTGATACGTGCGATCGCCATGCGACCCATCTGAGGAGCGCCTACAAACTCACGGTGGAAATTATCCGTGATGTTTGAAACGCCCACATCGACGCGAAGGCCAGGAGCAAACTTCTGCAAGTCGTATCCCGCACCAAGGTCAAACAGCATGTAGTTTGGAACGTCGCCAACGTATGGTCCTGAAAGAACAGGGAAACCATCCGTGTAGCGACCTGCTGCATTTACAGAAAGGCCGTTTGCAAACATATATTTGGCTCCAGCCGTTCCTTTTAGCCTAGGTGAATTGAGCGCAACTTCTAAACCCGTACCTGGCGAACCGACTTCTTCGTCATCAAAGTAGTCGTCGCTCACTAGGGATAGGTTACCGAACAAGCTGAAGCTTTCGTCGGCCAAATACTGGAATGCTAAGTCCGCGCCATAGAAATTGACTTTACCAAAGTTACGGTAGGTCAACATGATCTCTGGCACTGCCCCTAAACCCTGATTGTTTTCCAGGGGCTGCACGATGGCTACTGGCGTGCTTGCTGTAGGCAAACCGCTTCCAGCCAGTTGGACAATCAAGCCTGCAGCAGCGGCTGGGCTCACTCCAAATGCAGCAAGCGTTCCAGCAAGCTGCGCATTACCTGTGATACCCGCTCCTAACGCTGCCTGAAGGTCAGCTGCGAGGTTTGGAACAATCACAAACGGAGTTTCAGTCAGAAGAGGGCCAATGAAGTTGTTGCGCTGGGTGTAGTAGACGTCTGCTGTAAACAACAGTTTTTCGTTCAAGACACCTTTGTAACCGACTTCAAACGTATTCGTGATAGACTGTTTCAAAGGAGAAACGTCTTGAAGGTCACGAACCGCCAATGGGTCTATGGTTCCAGCTGAAGTATTCAGTTTAGCAAGAATACCGGTAGAGAAGCCCTGAACGTTGGTTCCGCCTGCCGGAGACAACAACGCTTTGAGAATTCCTGCCTGAGCTGCGGTAACCGGAATACCTGAGCCGTTCAACACGGCTGCCAAGTTTGCATCTGGAATCGCAGCTAAGCCAGCATAAACCGCAGCATAGGTCGAATTCAGCGGAAGGCCAATTGGCTGCGGAGCGCCTAGCGCTGCCGGATTCAAGCTCGAAGCAACCAAGTCCGTACCAGCGAACGCAGCGTACGATGCATCGCGCTCCCATGTATACCCTTGTGCAGCACCTCGACCGCGGATGTTAATTCCTGTTCCAGGAATGCTACCTGCAATGATATTCAAGAAGTTGGAGTTCGTACCAGGCGATGAGAAAGCGCGGTTGAACGTGACACGGAATGAGCTCGTGTTGTTTGGCTTAAACACGATAGCTGCACGTGGGGAGACCTGAAAAGTCTCAACTACGCTGTTATAGTCACCACGAAGAGCCGCAGTAAAATCAAGTTTTTCATTGATTTTAGTGGTCGATTGGACATAACCACCAAACTCGTCGATTCCTTCATCCGTCTGGATGGTTCCTTTTGTGTCTGGACGGATAAACTCAAAGTCTGCTCCAATAATGATATTCTGCTTGCCTTCAGCCGTTGTAATATCGTATTGAGCTTGGCCTACCAACTGGGTGCTTTCATCCACAACAGGGAATGCGCCGTAAACAAAGGAGTCTCCGCCAGCGTTTTTATTCAGATAAACCTGAGCGAAAAACTTGTCCAATTGAAGGCGAAGTTGGCCGTACTTGTACCCGTAACCATCGGCTTGAACCGTACCGACCCCGGAAAGAACAGTCGATTTCAAGGTAGAATACCCAGCATTGGCTGAAAGTGTACCCGTGTCGCTGAATCGGTACTCCAAGGCCAGGTTTCCGTTAATCTTTTTGTACTCGGTATCCCGGACGCCGTCTGCGGAAATTTGCTGCGCATCGGCTGGATCGTTTGGATCAAGCGCCCAATCGTCCGCTTGTGCTATCGATCCCGTCAGCTTATAGCCAATGTTTTTGCTAGGACCGAAAACGCCTGCATGGCGGAAATCGACTCCAAACATGGACTGTTCGCCACCCATAACCGAGATGGTAGTTCCGGGATGAGCAAATGGATCTTTGGTAATGAAATGAACCACACCAGCGTCAACGCCCGCGCCGTAAAGGGCCGAACCCGGTCCGCGTACGACCTCAATGCGGTCAATATCAGCGCTTTGCGTTCCCATCACCGAATAGATGTTAACCGCTAGAGACGGCACTGCGGCCTGACGGTAATCCGTGAGGACATAGGTCGCTCCAGAAAACGCGTTGTTAAACCCACGGAGAACTAGTTCTCGGCGGTCAACACCGGTCTGTTGCATGTCTACACCAGGGCTCGTGCGTAGCACTTCAACGGCCGATGGAGCCACGTGTGCTTGAACCTCCTCACCACTCAAAACTGAAATGGCCGCTGGCGCATCAAGAACTTTTTCCTGACGACGGGATGCCGCCACAACTACCGTGTTGAGTTCCAAACCGCTCTGGCTAAGGGCGCAATCGACCGTTAGCTTTGCGGAAGCCGCAACGGTAATTTCTTTTTCACAGTCCTGAAATCCCACAAAACGGGCTCTCAAGGTGTATGTACCTGCGGCAACAGTGAATGAATATTTTCCATCGTTATCAGAGGCGGATCCGCCTTTAATGGCGCCAGATGCATCTAATGCAACGACGTTTGCTCCGCCGAGCAAGGTGCCATCTTCGAGGATGGTGATCGTGCCCGAAACCGTAGCCGTTTGGGCCGCGGCAATGTTGGACCCAAAAATGGCGAACATCATCGCGGGAATGATCAAAAGACGCGTTAGCAATTTTGACATAGGGATCTCTCCAGTCTGTGAAATGACATGGTGAAAGTACTTCTCCTCGTGAGAAATACGGGTGTAGAATTTTCTAGAAGGTAGGAAATCAAATTCAAATCCTAAATAGGTAAGCTCCTACGTTGGGCGTTTTAAAAGTTATGGGGCTAAAACGTGTTCCTGAAAGCGATAAACGTAGTTCCACCAATTGCCTAACATTTCGCCCTCCGGCTGTAAGCTGGCATGAGGTAGGTGGCCAAACCACCATTTCATATAGTTCAATTGATAGTTCGGTCCACCCCAGGTTTCCGCGTTAACAGAATCCATTTTCTGGGAGACCTCAGGGTAGTCCATCCAAGCCGCGGCATTTGAGGCTACCATTGCTTGGTTGTCGTAATCATAGTCTTTCGTTCCATTCGGAGGGTAGTGGCATGAACCGACAGCCGCCACTCCGCCAGTCTGATGAGCATTTGCAGCGAACCTTGCCCAATCCGTTGACAAGTCCATGGTATCCCATCCGCCAGAGACTTTCTCCATAGTTGCTTCGGTCCGGTGGCAAAGATTATGTAGCATTTCGGCTACTCCTCGCTCATAGGAAAATCCCATAATGGCAAATGGCTTCGTCGAAGGAACGGACTCAAAAACCCCTCCATTGATATAAAAAGCTCCCGGTCCTGCCATCGAAGATTCCCAAAACCCCATATACGGCGCTCCAAATATCCAGACTTCGTCAAACTGATCACTATCTATCTGAGCTACGATATCATATTCCTGAATGAGGCGCTCGTAGTCGGTACCATCGGGATCGTGACAGGTGCTTCGGTCTTCCCAACAGTTCTCAAATTCGGCTAACGTGTACTCGAAGCCATCCGTTTTTATGGGGAATCTGGCCTCATCCTTCCACGAAACGATGTCGATGGATACCCGATTGTGACTCACCTCGGACAATGCTTCGACGTACTGATCTGCCAACTCCCTTGGATCGGCCCATCCAAACCGACTGTGCAACGTGGAGTCGCCCACCGCCGGATCAAAATTTATCACAGCAACTCGGACAGAAATTGGCGGGTGCAACTCGGCTTGTTGGCCGCAGCCAAGCGCAAATAAAAGCAGGATGATGTACTTGTTCATGCTTTAAATCAGTTTAGTCGTGCCGGAGGGCGGTTCCGGGCCTCGTGCCAGGCATCACGCCATCCGCGAGGACCTGTGTTCCATTGACCCAAACGTCTCGAACCCCGGTAGCATAGTGATGAGGATCGCCAAATTTGGCCTGGTCTTGTATGGTATCCGCATCGAAAATCACCAGATCTGCCGCCATTCCTTCTGCAATTTTTCCTCGGTTTGAAATAGAGAGGCGTGAAGCGGGAAGAGCCGTCATTTTGTAAACAGCTTGTTCTAACGTCAAAACGTGTTTTTCTCTGACATAATAGGCGAGTACTTTTGCAAAGGCTCCATAATTTCTAGGATGAGGAACGCCTTCATTTAGGGCCGGAATGCCTCCATCGGATGAAATACTGGTCATGGGGTGAAGCATAATCGTTTCAACGTCGTCTGGGGACATGGAGTGAAACACACCAGAACAACTGCCAGCCCTGACTAGCTCGATGGCGACGTCTGCCGCCCCTGGAACGGTTACGTCTTGGCCTCTGTCAACCAGAATATCAGCTAGGCTCTTCCCATTAAATGAGGAGTCAAACTCACATCTTGCCGCCACTATGGTCGATGGGTCTGCACCTCGTTCCGCGTTGATATGCGCAATGACATCGGAACGAATTTGAGCAAGGGTCTGCGCATCGTTCAGGCGCGCGACCAACGCTTCAAAGCCCCCGTCCTTTGCCCAATTTGGGAATAAAATGGTGAGGCCGGTGCTCGACGCCGTATATGGATATTGATCACTCGATGCGTCAATTCCGCTCGCAATGGCTTCATCCAACAAAGCCAATGAGGCCGACGCGCCGCCCCAACGGCTTTTTCCGATCAGTTTGTGGTGGGTAACTTGAACCCGAGCCCCTGCGCTTCGCCCAATCTCAAGCACTTCGTCCACGCTCTCGAGGAGCCTGCCACCTTCGTCCCGAATATGGCTAATGTAGAGTCCATCATGTTCGGCCACCGGGCGCGATATCTCAACGACTTCAGATATCTCGGCAAATGCTCCGGGTGTGTATTCCAGCCCCGAGGAAAGCCCGAACGAGCCGTCTTTCATGGCCTGTTCAACCATCGCCCTCATTTCCGCAAGTTGGGCCTCATTTGCCTGCACATTGTCTTCCCCAATTACGGCCGATCGGATGGATCCATGGCCAATGAAAAGTCCAATGTTAATCGCAGCGGGATGTACATCCAAGGAATCTAGAAAGGCACCGATGTCCAGAGCAGACGAGCCGTCTTGACCTCCCATAGCGGTTGTAACACCTTGTCTGACATAACTTTCGGCATCAGGTCGCTGGGCGATATCGCTTCCCCAAAAGCTTCCAGAAGTAGCATGGCTATGGATGTCAATGAAGCCGGGGGCAACAATCATGTTGGAAGCGTCCACTCGGTTTGTGGCCGTTGAACTAGATAGATCTCCAACCGATGCGATAACCCCGTCACGCACCCCAATGTCTCCAACAAACCGGTCCTTGCCCGACCCATCCACGATGGTTCCATTCTCAATAATGGTGTCGTATTCGGGACGTTCGCAGCCAACGAGTAGGAGCGCCAAAAGCGCAAGTAGAAGAGTATTTTTCATATTTAAACTTAGTTTTCGCCCCGAAGCACGGCTCGGCCAGGCATTGCACCCGTGTGTATTCCATTATCCAGAACCTGAACGCCGTTTACAAAAACGTGAGACATTCCCGTGGCCAATTGATGAGGTTTTTCAAACGTCGCATGATCCTGAATTTCTGAGGGGTCAAATACGGTGATATCTGCATATGCACCCACCTGAAGCCGCCCTCGCTTGGGAAGTCTAAGGTTGTCCGCCGGAAGCGAAGTAAGCTTTCGAATGGCCTCTTCAAGTGGAATTACCTGCTCATCCCGGACGTATTTCGCGAGTAAACGAGCGAAATTACCATAGGCTCGGGGGTGCGGGTTGTTGTTTAGGTTCTCACCCTCAGGTGCCATTGAGCCTGCATCGGAATCAAATGACATCCAAGGCAAGGCAATTTGCTTTTTGACGTTTTCTTCAGACATCAAAAAGTACACCGTCCCAACCCGAGAAGAGTCCGCAATGACTAGATCAATTGCCACGTCTTCCGGCGTTGTGCCTCTTTCCGTAGCCAACTCGGCCAGCGTCTTGCCAATCAGGTAACGCAGAGAGTCTTGTTTGAAACTCACTACCATCACTCCTTCGGGTCCGGCTCCGAGTCCAAGATTTTCCCAGTCATTCGTCGGTGTGCGCATTTCAGTTAGGACCCGCTTCCTGATTTCTGGATCCATCAAACGTTCTCTCCACGCTCCGAATCCGCCTTCTTGAACCCACGGAGGCATGTGGGCGTCAAGTCCCGTAGCGCCAGCTACATACGTATACATATCAGCTGTGATATCTTGACCTTCGGTTCTGGCGCGCTCGATTCGCTCGATCACTTGGTCCATTTTTGGCCAATTCGACTCCCCAGCAGCTTTAAGATGGTATACTTCGGCCCGAATGCCGGCCTCTTTCGAAATAGTGATTAGCTCTTCAAGGGCTTCGAGCAATTGGTTTCCTTCGGAGCGCATGTGCGAGATGTACATGCCGTCGTACTCCGCGGCAACACGTGCTAATTCTATCAGTTCATCCGTTTTGGCGTAAAATGCTGGGGCATAGATAAGAGAAGACCCGACACCCATGGCGCCTTCTTCCATAGCCTGACGAACCAAGCCTTTCATGCGCTCCAGCTCTTCGCTAGTTGGCGGCCGGTCTTCATATCCCAGCTCATGGACGCGGACCGTGGTTGCGCCGATGAATGAAGCAACGTTCGTCGAAACACCGTTTTTTTCCAGCATGTCCAAATATTCGCGTAGTGTGGTCCACGTTGGCCGGTCTTCGCTGGGCACGACTTCATCTTTCATAGCCTCGTTTAAGGGGCCTTCCGATGAGCCTTCACCAAAGACTTCGAGAGTGACGCCTTGCACGATGTCCCCCATCGAGCGGCCATCGCTAATCAGGTCACTGGTTGCCCAACTCAGCATATTGATGAATCCAGGAGTTACCGCCTTCCCCTTTGTGTCAATTTCCAGCCTTCCAGTAAACTCGGTCAAGTCCCCTATAAAAGCGATTGTATCTCCTTTAATGCCAATGTCCGCTGAGTAGGGCGGACTTCCACTTCCGTCGTAAACCATCCCATTGGACAGAATTACATCATAGTCTGGCGCCCGGCATCCAGCAAATGTCAGTAGGGCTAGAAAAAGTAGAGAACTGGATCGTACAGTCATGAAGGTGGGCGTCTTGTTGTGGTGTCCATTAAGGCAGTTGAACTAACAGAGGAACGGTCGTGGGCACTTGGCTACATGCGCCGCCAGCCCCCTGCCAGAGCGCCATTCAAAATAGCAAAAAAGAAGGCCCAGTCCGCAGGTTGCGTACCGGGCCTAAGAAGAAAGAGCTGAGAGGGAGGGTCAGCTGTTTTCCAGTGAGCAATTAACGAAGTTTTTCAGAGTTGCGCAAGTACTGCATTTTTTTGCGTGCACCCACAAACTCAAAATTTGGCGCAACCGGGCTATGAGCTTCTGCGGTTGACCATCGTAGCATGAGACTGGTCCGTACACATGAGCAGGATTTCACTGATGTTAACATGCGGCGCTCTGGTAGCGCACCACGAAACGGCATCGGCAACGTCTGCTGGAGTCAGTGGGGTCATATTCGCATAAACGGTCTTCGCTCGTTCTGAATCTCCTTCAAATCGAACCAAAGAAAATTCCGTCTCAACCAAGCCAGGATCTACCGAAGACACTCGAACGGCTGTACCGTGCAAGTCCATTTTCAGCCCTTCATTGAACGCTTTTACTGCGTGTTTACTCGCGCAGTAAACGGTCCCGCCTGGATAAACCCAATGGCCGGCCGTCGATCCTATCTGGATGACGTGACCTCTGTTTCTCTTTACCATTCCAGGAACGATTGCGCTCGTGACGTGAATCAATCCTTTCACGTTCGTTTCGAACATCCCTTCTAAATGCTCGATTCGGGTTTCGTACCCTTTGTCTAAGCCCAACGCCTTTCCTGCATTATTAACGAGCACGTCAATCTCTTGCCACTCTGGCGGGAGGGCCTCGACCGCCTCAAATACCGATTTTCGGTCCGTTACGTCCAGTTGAATAGCTAAGGTTTTGGTACCAAATTCCGAAGCCAGGTCTTTCGCAACTTGTTGTACCCGATCCTTCCGGCGCGCAGTCAACACAACATGGGCTCCCAATTGGGCAAATTGACGCGCACACGATTTCCCAATTCCGGACGAAGCTCCGGTAATGAACACGATTCGATTCTGAAGGTTATACATATTTGAGATAGTCGAGAGGGTCGGGTGAAGTACTTTGAACTCGATTGAGACGGTCAATCAGAATTGGACCGTCTTAAACGGATTTGTGAGTTAAATTGCCTTGATCTAAGATACATATTGACGGAAGATAGATTCCGATGAACGTATCAAGCGTTTCAGAACATTGACGCGATCAGACGTTCTCTTGAAATCGGGGGCACGACCTTAACGGGCATGAGTTAGATATGAAAACAAAGCACTCTGGCATTTACTACATATATATGTGGGTGGCCCTCATGTTGTTGGGTGTTTTCCCGCAGTCTGCCTTCGCGTTTCAGGATGGTAAAGCTCTCGAAAGTGAAAAAACGACTGTGGAACAGCCACCGTTGCAACTGGACGAGGCCTCAAAGGGTGGCTCTACATCAGCAACATGCGAAAATGGGACAGCGGCCGGTTTCCCGTGTGCGCAAGTCAACCTAATAAGCATGCTCTCCTTAGAAGAACTGGGGGCGCCTCCCGGAATTGGATTGAATGATGGATGGGGCTGGGAAGACCCAGATACGGCTCGGCGATATGCTTTGGTGGGCCGAGAGGACGGAACGGCCTTCGTCGATATTACCAATCCTGCTTCTCCCGTTTATGTTGGCCAACTCCCCAAAACGCCAACTGCCAAAAACAATGTTTGGCGGGACATTAAGGTGGATGGATACTACGGTTTTGTGGTAGCAGATGGCAGCGGAGGCGACCATGGGATGCAAGTTCTAGACCTAAGGAAACTGCGGGATTTCCAAGGAACTCCACTGACGCTCTCACCCGACGCACTCTACACAGGGTTTTCCGTCGCGCACAACATTGCAATCAACGAAGAAACGCACCGGGCATACATTGTGGGAGCGCGAGGCGTGGGTCAATCCTGCGGAGGAGGTCTACACATCGTAGATATTTCAAACCCCCTAGAACCCTCATTTTTAGGTTGTTTTTCGGACGCTCGAACAGGAAGGGCGGGCACAGGGTACAGCCACGATACGCAGTGCGTCGTGTACAAGGGCCCGGACACCATCTATTCTGGCCGCGAAATTTGCGTCAGCTCGAATGAAACGGCTCTTTCGGTTGCGGACGTTACCGATGCATCTTCACCCATTCGTGTTTCAAAAGCGAGCTATCCGGCCTCTGCCTACGTCCATCAAGGCTGGTTTACAGAAGATCAGCGCTACTTCATTCAAAACGATGAGTTAGACGAAAGAGCTTTTGGCGGCACCACTCGGACCATGATTTGGAATCTGGAAAAGCTGGACGAACCCATTCTTTCGAATGTATTTACGTCGCCCATAGCTTCAGTAGACCACAATTTGTACGTGCGTGACGGTTTCGCATACCAAGCAAACTACACGAGTGGGCTCAGAGTTTTGGACGTTCGCGATCCAGAAAATCCAGATGTTGTGGGGTGGTTTGACACGACGCCGGGCAACGATCTGGTGTCTTTCTCCGGTACATGGACTGCTTATCCGTTTCCTAATTCGAAGTTGGTGCTCTTAACCAGCCGTGGCGAAGGCATGTTTCTGGTTGAACCAGACCATCTTATGGGTACGCGTTTCGAGTCTGTATCCTCTTCGATCAACGAAGGCGCCGTTTCCTTTTCATGGATGATGAAAAACGAAAATGATGTAGCCAGATTTGTGGTCGAGAAGAAAGACATTGCTGGGCTGTTCAGTCCGTTGGCCGAGGTAACGGCTGGCGGCGGTGATGCCCAAAACAAGTCGTACCAAACATCTTTTGAACTGGACGAAGGGGTCTACCAGCTTCGCGTTTCCGCGTATTCGGCCGAACAAGAGCGGATTTCGTCCGAGGAAGTTACGGTTGTGTCCATGAACGGGCGTTTCATCTTGTTGCCTGTGTATCCAAATCCGTTGGTTGGGACTGCGTACACAAGTCTTGCCGTCGAAAGTAGCCAAAAGGTCACCGTTTCAGTGTTTGATGTGGCTGGTAAGCAAGTCGCTACGCTATTCGATTCGGTGTTAAATGAGGGCATCGAACTCCCCCTTTCGTTTGATTCGTCGGGCCTTCCGGGCGGGATATACTTTTTAAGGGTTACGGGCGAGACGTTTACTGCCACGAAGGAAATGGTTGTTGTTCGATAACCACACGTGCGTAGGCGGCACCGCCGGGCAGATATTCAAGAACGATTCCTCCCCAATACGGACACTTTTTTCGTACTCTACAAGTGCGTTCGTTCACCGATTTCACTCCAATGTCTGCTTCGTTTTCTAAAACTTCTTTTCTGGGTCTTCTGTTTGCATTCAGCCTGACTGTTGTCTTGCTGTCTGGGTGCGAACTACTTGGGGACGACCCAACACCAGGAGCCGCAGACGTTGACGTAATATCCTACGACACACATATTCAGTCCATATTTGACCAGCGGTGCACGTCGTGTCACGACGGCAATCAATCGCGAGCTGGCCTCCGTTTGGACGGGTGGACTTGGCTGATCCAAGGATCTGATTTTGGAGAGGCCATCATTCCTTTCTCAAGTGATGAAAGTCGAATGATCAAACTGCTGGATCCGGCGGGTAGATTTGCACATCCAGAAAATGTCGGGAAAGAAAAAATCTCTGACGACGAGTTTCAGCTTCTAAAGCGATGGGTGGATGAAGGAGCAGTGGGGCCCTTGGGTTCTTCGCCGTTTACCAGTTCGCTAAACTTGCTGTACATCACCCACGAAGATGAAGCCTCTATCACGGTGGTCGATACGGATGCCTGGCTCATCGTTAGACGCCTACATTTGGAAGACTATGGTTTCTCTAGCCGCGCAAGGGTGCATCATGTAGCCGTCGAGCCTGATGGATCATTTTGGTATGCCACCATTGGAAGTCCCCGCGCCGAAGATGTTCAAACCGTTGCCAAATTCAACCGGTTTAACGAACTGATAACGAAATACGATACACCACAACCTGGTTTGATTGCGCTTCACCCGACGCAAGATGTGCTGTATGTCAGTCGGCTCATTACATCGAGTCTGGAACGTAGCCTCTTGGAGATTCGCCGCTCGGACATGGCCGCGATTGAAGTACCTGTTTCGTTCGCAGGCGAACATGCTCTGGCAATTCGCCCGGGAGGAGATTACTTGTTTTCCTCCAGCTACGACGTAGACCAAATGGCGATCGTAGATCTATCCAATCTTACAGTCCAACAATACGATATTAAAGGGGTGAAACAGGGCTTCGGGCAATTCGCCATTTCTCCTGATGGGAGCAGGATGTGGGGTACGGGAATGCAGAGTAAGACGGTTACTCTTTTTGATATTTCAAATCCAAATGCTGTCGTTCAGCGGCAATCTCTTGACGTACCCGGGATTCCTAGAGATCTCACCTTTACTCCGGACGGGTCTAGCGTGTACGTAACCGTCACCGACGCCAATACCGTGGCTATCGTAAATACCTACTTAGACCTAATCGAAGAGGAAGTCGTGCACCCTGCTATTCAGGGCCCGATGGGAATTTCAGTTACGTCAAACGGAGCCTACGTATTCGTTTCCAATCAAAACAGCCAAGGAATGTATGCCGCTCGGCATACCATGATTGGCGAACCCGCTCCAGGAACCCTCGTCGTAATTGAAACGGCAACGGCGACCGTTGTAAAAGCTATCGAGTTGCCTTCCAAGCCTGGCCTTATGGGTTCACGCGTCGTAATCCCAACGTTTCGCTAGTGGCCGTCTGACCGGCGGTTGTTTGCCTTCAATTCCCACGCTGTCATGGCAGCGGAAATGGCCAATCCTAAGACGCCGAGCAAAATGATAGGGGAGAGGCCTGTAAACGATTCAGGAATCAGAAGAGATCGGTCCTCACTGAGCCAAGGCCATAGCGACCTCAGAGAACCTACCATCAGCCCAACCAACACAGCCATCGTTGCATCGTGTGCCTTCTCAAGTAGCGCCTTCAGCACGACAGCAAAACTCCCGAGGCCTACCCCAGCGCCAAGAGCAAAAACCAGAATGACGGCGAAGTCGCGCGCGTCAATGGCAGCAAATATTGGGGCATACATCCCAATAACGAGCAATATGAAGGCCCCACTCACGCCGGGCAAAATCATGGCACAAATGGCCAAGGCAGCTGAAAAGAATATGGTGATCAGGCTTGGATTAGCGACCTGGGCGGGAGGCAGACCCACAATTACGAACGAAATGGCGGCTGCCACAATCAGGAGGAGGACTTGATTGAATTGTCGCTTTTCGATGCGAATCCAAGGGATTGGAATGGTCCCCAGAATAAGTCCAAAAAAGAGGCTTCGACTGTGCTCAGGCCAGGCGTCGAGCAGGCCGGGAATCAGGGCTGCTCCAGCTAGCGGCGCAACGAGTATTCCGGCGCCCAAAACTGCCAGGAATCCCCAAGGTATTGGCGCTAGGAGCTGTTTGGTCTTGCCAAAATCGAAACGAACTAGGGATAGCGCCGCTTTGAAAAGGTCGCTTAACAGGGCTATAAGCTTTGCGTAGATCCCAAAAATGAGTGCCAAGGTGCCACCGCTGACTCCGGGAATCACGTTAGCTACTCCAATGGCCAATCCTTGCAAAAAAACGACGATCCACTTGCCAACTAGCTGACCCATGCGACCTACATATCTAGGTCGAGCATACGACGAATCCGTTGGTCCCCATACAGTTCGGGATAAGCGTCTGGGAATTCATCTCGCTGAGTTGGGTCCAAGCGAAACGCCATTTTAAGCGATCGAATGCTTTCTTCCGGCTGACCCAAGGCAAAAAGAGCCTTTGCTTGGTGGAAGTACGTTTGGGCGCAATCGGGTTTTAAGGTAAGAGCCGTCCGATAGGCTTCGAGCGCTTCTTCAAGCTGATCTGCTTCAAACAATGTTTCAGCAAAATCCATCCACGCTTCCCGGTTTGCCGGAGCTACCTTAACGACGGTTCGATACGCGTTAATGGCTTCTGGCAGCCTGCCTAAATTGTAGGCACAATCAGCCTTGGCATGCCAGAAATCGGCAGTTTCAGGGCTGAGAACCACAGCTCTATTGAAATACGATAGTGCCTCTTCAAAGCGCTCCAGCGCATCATAACAGCATCCTAAGCCATACCAGGCTTCAGAATACTTGTCGTCCACTTCGATAGCTTTTTCGAAGTAATGAATGGAGCTTTCGTAGAGTTTGAGTTCCTCGAAGGCCAGCGCGATGTTATAGCACGTTGCGGCATCTTCACCTTCGATCTCAAGGACTCGTTTGTAGCTGGAAATAGCTTCCTTAAGCTCGCCTAAGTTTGCTAGCGCATTACCTTTATTGTAATGAGCTGATGCGAAGTCGTCTGAGATGACAATGGCCATGTCATACGATTCCACTGCTTCCCGATACCGATCCACTCTATTCAGCACAATACCTCGGTTATACCAGGCATCGTGGGAGTAAGGGTCAATATCTAAATGTTTGTCGTAGCTCGCGATACTGTCTTCTTCGCGCCCAACTCGGTCATAGCAAAAGCCTAATTCGTACCAAACTTCAGGATGCTCAGGATTGATATCCGCACAGTGCTCGAAAACAGCAATGGCTTCGGATATCCGGTTGAGACGCTCAAGGGTGACGCCGTTGTTGAACAACGCTTCGTCATTGTTTGGATCCAGGTTGAGGGCATCGGTATAAGCTTCCAGTGCTTTTTCCGGCATGTCCAAAGAATCCAACGTGATCCCTCGATTTACGAGTGTTTCTAGATCTGTTGGGTTTAGACCAAGTGCTTTGTCGTAGGAATCCAATGCTTCATGATGCCTGCCTAGATTGTTTAGCAGGATTCCCCGCCGCATCCATCCATCCGAAGAATAAGGATGAATCTCCAGCGATCGGTCAATTACACGAAGCGATTCTTCAAAGCGGCCTGCTTCGAAGTAAAATGATGCGATTTCCTCGAGCGTATCTGAATCGAAATACGAACCAGAACCTTCTTGCTCAAAGTGTGCCGCTAAATCTTCTAAGCGACTATCGTCTTTAAAGTCTTCGAAGTCGTCGAATCCGAAGTTGAACATGCTCTTACCGTGCGGTGAGTCGTTCTGAAAAAATACGCGAATAGACCGGAATTGGCTTTGCCTGCCTCTTCTAAGCGGTCTAGACAAAAAGGTTCGTTGGTACGCAACATAATATGTGCATACCTTGCTAAAATCAAGCGATGCTTCCTTGTTTATCCACTGTACAATAACGAATAAAATGTCGATTATCGTGAAGCATCACCGTAAAAGCATGAGATGGTACGAGAAGGCGCATGATAATCAGTTTTGAAGGGATTGATGGGTCTGGGAAAAGTACGCAGGCAAAAAAATTAATGGCTCGGCTTTCGCCAACGACAGATGAAATCCTGTATGTGCGCGAACCGGGAGGAACAGACGTTTCGGAACGAGTTCGCTCTCTCTTGCTTGACCCTGCGCTCCATATATTTCCTTTTGCGGAAATGTTACTGTTTTCAGCCGCCCGCTCTCAGTTGGTCGAGGAAAAAATCAAACCCGTTCATTCGCGCGGTGGAATTGTAATATGTGACCGATTTTTCGACTCTACCGTTGCGTATCAGGGAGGGGGGAGAGGGGTTGCCGAATCTGGCTGGTTGGAAGCTTTTCAACGAACCGTCACCGCTGGGGTTTGGCCGGACCGAACGTATTTGGTAGACGTTTCTGTGACTGTGGCAACAGATCGGCTAACTGCCAGGCTAGGCGACAACGCTTCTCCCGACCGAATGGAGCAGGCGGGTGCTTCGTTTTTTGAGCGAGTTCGCCAAACCTATTTAGATTTAGCAGCCAGGGACAAGGGGAGATACTGCGTTATAGATGGTTCCAAATCCGAAGATGAAGTTGAAGCTGCCATATGGAGCGATTTGCAAACGCTGTTACCATAAGGTCTGCAATGATTTCCAGCTTTTCTTGCGTGGATTCACCAATACACAGAACGGAATCGGCGCGCAGGCATTATATCAGGCCAGTTTGATATAATTACCTGAATGGCCCAACTATCTAAAGATCAAATCGAGACGGTTCGAAGTCGGTTTAACGACTACCTTCGAAGTCAAAACCTGCGTCAAACGGTCGAAAGAGCCCTTATTTTTGATGAGGTTTATGAAACGGACGACCATTTTGATGCGGATGAACTGTACGGGCGCTTAAAATCGAATAACGCCGCAGTAAGCCGCGCGACGGTGTACAACACGCTTGAATTACTGGTGGACTGCAATCTGGTAGTTCGCCATCAATTTGGAAACAAGCAGGCAAAGTTTGAAAAGTCGTACCGGTATTGGCAACACGATCATCTGATCTGCTTGGATTGCAACAAGTTAAATGAGTTTTGCGATCCCCGAATTCAAACCATTAGAGACATGGTTGCAGAAATATTTGATTTCGAGATCAGCCACCACTCTCTCAACATGTACGGTCATTGTAAGAAGGATAACTGCCCAGACCGTCTAGTATCTCATTAGGTAAACTTGGTGATGGGGTGTATCTACAAACAGATGCACATTTCTTTTTTATTAGAAAGTCCGTTCATACATTGAACCGTTCTCGATAGTGGCGTGATCAAAGCCATTTACGCGCTGACAGCAATAGCATTGCCAACAAATATGACAAACAGGCCGTTACTTCAAAAGTTGAATTCCAAAGCCAAAAGCATTTCGTTTTTGGCGTTGTTGTTCGTGCTTTGTGGTGCAGCCATGGTTTCGGGCCGAGTCAGGTTGTCCTCTTTTTCAATCCAGGAAGAAGGTCGTGACTTTGTCATAACATGGCAGTCCGAACTCGAAGAGGATGTGCAGCAGTATGAGATAATGCGCAAGACTCCGTATTCAAACGACCAATTTGTTCGGGTTCACGAAGTTCAAGCGCATGGAATTAATCGATCTTATGCCTTTAGGGACTCCCAAGTCTTCAAGTCAGGCGCAGACAAGGTAGACTATCAGCTAGAGGCGGTTTACTCAAATGGTGTGCGAGAGGTCGTAAAATCTCAGTCACTGAATTACACCACAACAGCTGTTCGCCGAACTTGGGGCAGCCTGAAAGCGATGTTTCAATAGCAGACTTGTTCTTATGTGATAAGCCTTTGCTTTCGAGTGGAGGCTTTTTTTATTTAATCTGGTTACAGAATCGATGCGTACGAATTACATGAATGACATGCAGGTCCATCGGACGATGGATCGGTTAGTGCATGAGATTATTGAACGGAATCGAGGGGTGAGTAAATTAGTAGTGATCGGAATCAAGACGACCGGCGCGACCATTGCTCACAAAATGGCTGCGCGGATTAATGAGATCGAGGGGTCTGCCATTTCGGCCATCGAACTGGATGTAACACCTTTTCGTGACGACAAACCTTTTCAGTTGTCAGAATCGAACCTACCAGACTTAACAGGGAAGGATGTTCTCCTTGTGGATGATGTGCTTTACACGGGTAGGACGGCGCGAGCTGCTCTCGATGCAGTTGTGCGCTCGGGTCGGCCAGCTTCCATTCAATTAGCCGTTCTCATTGATCGCGGCCATCGGGAATACCCAATTCAACCTGATTATGTTGGACGAATCATGCCAACCAAGTACAAAGAACAGGTAGAAGTGGATGCTGAAACGCTAGTTGTCGATATCGTCGAGTGAAGTCTGGCGTTTAGTTAGGTAGAGCCTAATTTCAAATCCTTGTTTAACGCTCGTTCCTGGCTGAGTGCCCTGTTCAAGGACAATAGTATCATTATCTCGGCCCGTAGCCTCTCCAAGTACAATTGAGCGGAGCTTCAATTCTAGCAGCTCGGCTTTAGCTTCGGCCACCGTTTGTCCTGTGACATCAGGAACCGTTACAAGGATATCCCCTAGTCCCGTCCCGTACCAGAGTGTCACTCCGGTGCCGGCTGGTACATTTGTGCCTGCAGCCGGGGATTGCCGTGTAATCGTGTTTGCGTGGGGTGAAGGAATCGAGTCAGGGAGCACTGCATTGATTACCAGGCCATGGACTGTAATCCGACTTCTAGCTTCACGAATAGGAAAGGACTCCACATTCGGAATGCGGACGGTCGTTGTGTCTCCTGCGTTGATGCTCAAATAAATCCTTCTGCCTGGCTTAACGAGCGCATTTGGCAGCGGACTTTGGTCAACCACTACGTCGCGAGGCAGATTCGGCTTCCTAAGAATGATCTGCTCAGAACGAAGCCCGGTTTCCGATAATAGTTTTTCGGCATCTTCGAACGAATAATTGACGACGCTCGGTACGGTAATTGTCTCTCCGTGTAAGGTAACCGAAGGCATTATAAACGAGTTGAAAACAACGTAGATCACACTCGTAATAAGCGCCAATACGGAGAGTCCCGCCCATAGATATGGGTTTGAGAGATACGTCTTGACGTGGCGAATCACATCGGTGATGGAAATGGATTTCAATTTCATGCGTGAGTAACGAATCTACTTCTTCATTGTTCGATCAATTCAGGATTGATTGATACACCAAAGCTCGGAGTTTGGCGTGATCGTCAAGTCCCGTAGCAGGAAGGACCTGGGTGAAGTAGACATAGACTAAATCATACTCAGGACTACTAAAGTAATTGGAATGGTACGCGCCTCCCCAGCTAAACTCTCCGGTGGTGGACAATGCGCCGTACTTACCAGGATCTGTGATAACTTGAAAGCCGAGCCCAAAGCCAGTACCATTTTCTCTTCCAAGATGCGAAATATGATCCGAGAGCATTGATTGGACTGAGACGGGAGATAGAATGCGCACTCCATCGAGCTCTCCTCCATTCAGTATCATTTGCAAAAAACGGGCATAATCATTGGCGGTGGAAAGTAAACCTGCCCCGCCTGAATAGCTTTTCCTAGGGCCTAATACATATTCCCCCTGTCCAGTCATGCTACTTTCCTCGGGAGATCGTACCAGGGAGTTGCCGTTGCGAGCATAAACCACGGCTAAGCGGTCTGCTTTGTCTTCAGGCAAATAGAAGTGGGTGTCCGTCATGTTTAACGGAGTAAATATGCGCTCGTTCAAAAACTCCCACAGCGATTGCCCCGAAACAACTTCGACTAAGGCTCCTAAGATATCGGTATTGTAGCCGTACACAAAGGCTTCGCCAGGTTGGGAATCCATGGGAAGTTCGGCCATTCGGCGCACGGTTTCCCGAATAGGTTCGTTGCGATGGGCGAAATACCAACCTTGAATCTCAGCTTCCTTCCACAACTCACTGGCCGGTCCGTTTCCGTAGCCAATACCCGCTGTGTGGGTGAGAAGGTCTCGAACGGTGATGCGTCGCTTGGCGGGTACCACATCATATCCGCTTTCCGTCTTTACAGCCACTTGGGTTTGACTGAACTCAGGTAGGTACGTACCAACTGGTGCGGTCACAACTAACTTGCCTTCTTCTTGGAGGATCAAGATTGCCGTACTAATTATGGCTTTCGACTGAGAGGCAATTCTGAAAATGTCAGAGGCCTCCAAAAGGTCTTTGCTCTCGATATCCCGATATCCGCTGGCATGTTCTAGCACGACCTTTCCATTTTTGAGAATCAACAAAACCGTGCCGGGTAATTTGGCTCCGTTTGTTTGTGAAGCATCGGTGTAATTGTCCAGGAAAGATTGGATTTTGCCAAGGCGATCTCCTGACATGCCGACCTGTTCCGGGGCAACTTTATGAAGTTGCTGAGCATGCGCCGTACTCGCTATAAAAAGAAGGAGAACTACATACCAAGCGCGACGAAGAGAAGGGATTTTCATGGTTCGGTGTGGGATAATTTGTGCCTAGGATACTGGATATATATAAGGTGTCAAAATGTTAGAAAAAGAAGGGGTTCTGGGGAGATTATATGAAGTGTAAATATTTTTACTAAAGTAGGAAACCCACAGTAGGACCTAGTGTTGGAGGGAGCCGGCCAAGAAATAGGCAACCCTGAAAAGGGACCCAAATCAAGGTCAGTTCTTCTCCAGAATGATGGCTGCTCCTCGGGAGTTTTTTGAAGAGATAACTAAGATGCTTCAAGCTCTTGACTTCCCTAAAGAAACCACCGTATTATAGCAGTCCGCGCCAAAATTCAGTAGGCCTTACGAGGTCTGGCGAGTTTAGCGCATGGAGATGTTCTTTGATGAAATTGGATATATAGCGAGTCCTTGTCAATACACTCAACTACGGTTGAGAATTGGAATTGAGTGAATGAGCAAACCCATTAAACTTTTCTACAACGGAGAGTTTGATCCTGGCTCAGGA
>JABMOI010000036.1 GCA_013204185.1 bacterium
TCGAAAACTGCTTGGTGACGAATTCCATTTGTGGGCCTAGCCGCGCAACCGTCCTAACGGGCAAGTAATCGCACCTAAACTGCTTTCTAGACAACGAGAGCGGGACGAAGTTTGATGGTAGCCAACAAACCTTCCCCAAGCTGCTTCAGGGCGCGGGTTACGAGACGGCCGTCATCGGAAAGTGGCATCTGGGTAGCACCCCAACCGGTTTCGACCATTTCAAGGTGCTGATTGGGCAGGGGCCGTACTACAACCCGCCCATCGGTTCGATTACGGACACCACGCGCATTGAGGGCTACACCACGGACATCATCACTGATTTGGCGCTAGACTGGATGAAGGAGCGCAAGGACCCCAAAAAGCCGTTCATGTTGATGTATCAGCACAAAGCCCCTCATCGAAATTGGATGCCCGGCCCGGACCACATCAACGACTTTGAAGATCAGGAATTTGAGCTCCCCCCAACCTTTTACGACGACTATTCGAACCGCTCTTCGGCGGCCGAACAAGCCAACATGCGGGTGGACCGAAGCCTGAATGCCAACGATTTGAAAATCACGCCGCCCCGGGGGCTAAACGACCAACAATTGGCGGTTTGGGATGCGGCATATGGCCCCAGAAACCAAGCGCTCAAAGACGCCAATCTCACAGGAAAGGAGCTGGACCAATGGAAATACAACCGCTACATGCGGGACTATCTGCGCTCCGTTCAGTCGGTTGACGACGGCGTGGGCCGCATTCTAGACTATTTGGATGAATCCGGCCTAGCCGAAAACACCATTGTGATCTATTCCAGCGATCAAGGATGGTATTTGGGCGAGCATGGCTGGTTCGACAAACGTTGGATGTATGAACCATCGCTAAAAACGCCGTTTATCGTGCGCTGGCCGGGCAACGTTCCTGCCGCGGTTAAAAATGCAGACCTGGTATCGAATCTAGATTTCGCCCCCACCTTTTTAGACCTCGCAGGAATTCCCATTCCGAGCGATATGCAAGGACAGTCCTTGCTGACCTCACTTAAAGAGGGCCACGACCCAAACATGAGAGCCGATTTCTACTACCAGTACTACGAGTTTCCGGGCTCCCACTGCGTGAGGCGCCACTACGGCGTCCGCACGGACCGATACAAGCTCATTTACTTCTACGGAATCGACGAATGGGAGCTATTTGACCTTAAAACCGACCCCAATGAAGTGAATTCGGTGTATGGCGCTCCGGAAATGGCTGAAATTGAGGCTGGATTGAAAGTGCGATTGACGGAGCTCCGAACCCAATATCAGGTGCCCGAGGACACACGGCCCATTCCAGACGAAGAATGCACCTCGGATTCAAACGGCTGGATGGGTTTCGAAACCGAATAATGAGGTTATGTTCGTCGGTAGATGGTCGATAATAGAGAGGTGAAATGACCTCCAATTGTTATCCGCACCTCAATGCCGTCCGAACAGAACATCCGAACGATCTTTTCGACGTTTCTATCGAATCTCAGAAGCGTCGGGCTTGGCATGGCCTTCATGTTTGTTTTCGGGATGGTTTGGCACGTATCTCAACCGGTGGCACATGCTCAAGCCGTGCAAAGCGAGCACGTGATCTTTATTAGTGTCGATGGATTGCGCTCGGACGCCCTCACTTCCCTTGGGCCGAACAATCTTCCGGCCTTTTACAGACTGATGAATGAGGGATCTTACACGCTCAACGCGCGCAACGATCCGGACTACACCATTACCCTTCCGAACCACACGTCCATGCTTACCGGACGGTTTGTTTCGGGTTCAGAGGGTCATAATTGGACGAAAAATACAGATCCTAACCCTGGCGAAACCATCCATACGAGCGCTGGCCGATACATCCCTAGTGTGTTTGACGTTTTTCACGACGAAGGAATGAAAACGGGACTGTTTGCCACCAAATCCAAATTCGAGGTCTTTTTTACTTCGTGGGACTCGACCAACGGAGCGCCAGATATCGCATTCCCAGACTTTGGCCGCTCTAAAATTGACGCCACAGGATTTGAATCCAGCTCCATGGACGTCGTTCAGGCCTTTATCGGAGCTTCAGGCTCTGGGACATTCAACTTTTCTTTCCTGCATTTATACGATCCGGACCACGTCGGACATCTTTCTGGATGGGACCCTCAACTTGGCTCCGTGTATTCGGCAGCCGTGATGGATGCTGATGCAGCGGTTGGGGCGCTTATTTCATTTATCAAGAGCTCTCCACTATATCAAGGAAAAACGACCATCGTTCTGACTGCAGATCACGGTGGAGTCGATCTTGGGCACTCAGATCCATTCCAAGTTCTCAATTACACCATTCCATTTATGGTTTGGGGAAAAGGCGTTTCCGCGGGCACCGACCTGTATGCCATTAACCCAGACACTCGGCTCGACCCCGGTTCTAACCATATCTCCAGATCGTTCTCAGGTACACTTCCCATCCGCAACGCAGATGGGGCAAACCTGGCGCTCAGCCTACTTGGCCTTCCACCCATACCAGGAAGCACCATTAACACGCTTCAGGATCTGAGTCTAGGCGCGACGGCCTCAACTGGAACGGTTGTGAATGTTGCTTTTCAGGATGGAGCCGCTCCCACTACCAGCTACGATGGCACGCGGGATACTAAAATTATTTCTGTGCTACCTCAACAAGTTTTCGGCTCAGATCCGGTGCTTGAAGTCGATTCAGAGCCGGATTACGGCGTCCTAGTAAGTTGGGACTTAACCTCAGTGCCGACCAACGCAATGGTGACCGAGGCCACGCTTGTGCTCGATGTGACCAATGTCACGGGCCTAGACTACGAATATTACGCGGTAAACCGCTGGTGGGAAGAAGAGTTTGCTTCTTGGGTTCGGGCCAACAACGAACAGAACTGGCAGGTGCCCGGCGCATTAGGCGAGCTGGATCACAATGCTTCGTCGCTCGGCTCCGTAACCGCCTCAACCACCGGTACGTTTCGCTTTACGTTTGGGAATGCGGCTTTAGCTCAGGTCCAACAGTGGATTTCCGACCCGGGATCTAACTACGGCCTCATTTTCCAGGACTACACATCGGGAGACGATGGCCTTGATTTTTCATCCCGCGAAAACCCCGATCCAGCGAAGCGGCCTCGACTCGAGTTGTCCTATTCACTCGAATCTACAACCGTCGATCCACACGCGCCTACGGCCGCCTTTGACATGACATTAACTCGAAGCGCAGGTGGTACCACCTTCGCTGCCGATGCATCGGCTTCAACCGATGCAAATGGCGTGATTGTGGGCTATGCATGGGATTTTGGTGATGGATCGAAAAGCACGGGCGCCCAGGCGTCTCACACCTATGCCTCCCCCGGCGTGTACAGCGTAACACTTACCGTTACCGACGATTCGGCTGAGATTGGCGTCTTATCTCGTCTGGTTCATGTTGGCGTATCAGGCCAAAACCAGGTCGTATTCCAAGACGGAATTCTGCCTGCTACGACCTATCGAGGCACGCGGGACACCAAAATTTTATCCGGCTCGCCGTCCTCCAATTTTGGACTAATCAACTTTCTAGAAACCGACGGCTCGCCCCGAGACGTAAGCCTCGTCCGGTGGGATATTTCGGCCATAGCCCCTGGCGTGACGGTAACGGACGTGAAATTAGTTTTCAACGTCGTGGATGCATCGAACGAAAATTACGGAGTGTTCGGGGCTGCTAGGCCATGGAAAGAGCAAGAGTCGACTTGGGAGCTTGCCCAGGCAAACACGACGTGGAGTTCTTTGGGAGCCTCCGGAGCCACGGACTTCATGCCATCTAGACTTGGAAACGCCGGCCCCTCCCCACTTGGAACGCACGCGGTGAGCCTCAATGCGGCTGGAATTGCGTTGGTTGAATCTTGGATCGACAATCCATCAAGCAATTATGGCGTCATCATTCGTGACTACGCCGGTTCTCAGGACGGACTCGACTTTTCGTCCCGCGAAGCCGCGCTGCCATCACAACGCCCGCGGTTAGAAATCGTGTTTACGGACCAAGAAGTCGTTGTAGTAGATCCAGATACCACTTCTTCTGCGGCCCCAGTTGCCCTCTTTGATATGGTTTTATCACGGGAAGTGGGACATATTAGCGCTTCGTTGGATACAAGCTCATCAACCTCGAGTAGCGACCTAACGTATGATTGGGCATTCTCGAACGGAGGAACCGCCACGGGTTCAACCGTGAATCACTTCTTTGAAGAGGTTGGGGCGCATACGGTTGCGCTAACTGTCACAGACTCGGAGGGCGCAACTAGCACGGTAGTTCGCCCCGTGATTGTGGATGTTCACGGCGAAAACGCTTATGGATTCCAGGATGGCGTATCTCCCATTGCCCCGTACGCCGGTACGCGGGACACCAAGATTCTTTCTGGCTCCAAAACGGCTAATTACGGAGCGGAATCGTTCCTCGAAATGGATGGCTCCCCTCAAAACGTGAGCTTACTTCAGTGGGACTTGGCGGCCATTGCGCCGGGCGTGGATGTATTGGAAGTGACCCTTCACCTTGAAGTGACGGACCCTACCACAGAAGACTATGGCCTCTTCGGACTCGCCCATAGGTGGGAAGAGAGCGCCTCGACCTGGATGGAAGCCGCCAAAGGATATGCATGGCAAGTAGACGGCGCTGCCGGCGAAACCGATTTTCTTCCCGCAGTCCTAGCAGACCTCGGACCCGCAGCCTTGGGCCCGCTAACGGTAACACTCAATCAAGAAGGTCTGGATTTGGTCGAATCGTGGATTAACAACCCTTCGACCAACCACGGATTTATCCTTCGCGACTACACCAATTCACAAGACGGACTGGACATTGCATCCAGAGAATCTGCGCTAGAGACTGTTCGACCACGAATTGAGATTCGGTATCAGAGCCAGCACCACGCTGAGCTGCCTGAAAAACTGAGTATTGGCGCCTACCCCAACCCGTTTAGCGACGAGTTGTGGATCGATTTGGCAAGCCCCATTGTGCATGACGTCCAGCTCGAGCTCTTCGACATGCTGGGCCGCCGCGTAACTAACCACGTCCTAGGCGCCGGCGAAATCTCGGGGCCCATACGGCTCAGCACCTCCACCCTCACGGCGGGCGTCTACGCTCTTCGCGTCACTGAGCACGGGTCTATTGTTTCTGTCACCCAGTTGGTGACGAAAGCGTACTAACCGGCCGCGACCGGCCTCCGCCCCATCTCCCCATCTCCCCGCGACCTTTTTCCGCTCCAAACTGATATTGATCGTAGTTTGGCAGGATAATTGAAGATACAGGGTAAATCCCAGCACCAAACACGAACCTGGAGCATTCGCCTCAATGAGGAGAACGGCTACACATTGTTACCTTTTACCCCTTAACGGGCCTCTGAGCGCGTTTTTCTTATGGAAAATGGCGTGCTCTTCGGGTCGTACGCGGTTCAAACATGCCCCAGGTCAAGAGCCACTTCGCGTCTCAAACCCTGATTTCAGAACCCCTCGATTCTCAAAATGGGCCCCAGTTCTCGTTGCGCTCCTCCTCTCGACGCTACTAGGCGTTTCCACGGCCAGCGCCCAGGCCGATGGTATTCCAGATATTGATGCGCCCATCCACGCGTTCCTAGTGCGTCAACAGGCAGCTGGAAAGCTAGATATGGCTCACCTATCCCATCGCCCTATTTCCGTGTACGACGCCCGTACCTACTTACTCTCCATTGAAGGGCTTACCGGCACCGACGAGAAACTCCGATTACAGTATTTAAGATTGCTTCCCAGCCCCGGAGCCAAAGTCGTGAATCGATTATGGTCAGTTCTCTACTCAAACGGACAGGACTTTTACTCGCTAAGAGGAAACGACTTCGAAAGCGAAGACACATGCCAGGGCTGCCTCGGAACTGACAAGGCCCCTCCACCGGACAATTCCCGCGGCTTTGAGATAGACACCACGTTTTCCCAGAAGATGCCCGTCCAGGATATTGACAGGTCTCAATCGGCTGGCAACAAACCTCTTCCAACAGATTCAACCAAATACTCCGAACCCAATCCTTGGTCGAATACCTCCGAGGGATACGGGTATCCGTACTCGCTCAGACCAGACTCTATCCGCCCCGCCCCGGCTATACCCGAAAAGGTCCAACCTCCTGTTTCAAAACCAGCCTCTAGGGCTCGTTTCTTAACCCCAGACCTTCCCGCGAAGGGCTCATGGGGCGTCCAGCTCAACCCCATTCTGCACCTGACTTCAGGGAGGGCTTCCTTTTCATCCGATCCAAAGGACCGGAAGAGCGAGGACGTATGGCGCAATACGCGTGGTATACGCCTTTCAGGGCACGTTGGACCACATATTTACTTCGAAGGACGCCTGACTGAGAATCAAGAAAAGGTGGTTGACGGCAAGATTGAATTTGAAACCTCGCCGGGCCGGCCCTTCACCCTCCCAGGGAAGGACGGCGCCTACGATTGGATGGATTCCCGAGCCATCGTCGGATTCCAATTCAAGCACTTTGACATTCGAGTTGGACGGGATGAAAACCTTTGGGGATACGGCGCCCGAAGTGTGATGATGGGTAACGCCGCTGCCACTTTCGACCAAGTTCAACTCCGAACAACGCTAGGTCGCTTTCAGTTTACCAACTTGTTTGCCGCGCCACTCACCCGCGACAAGATTGAGGGAAACGGAGTCCGGTTGCGCAAATACATGGCCTCGCACCGCCTAGCCGTAAAGCTTGGCAATCGCATGGAGCTAGCCATCTTTGAAACCGTGATGTTTGGTACGGATTCCCTCCAAACACGCTCTCGGTTCGATTTAGCGTACATCAACCCCATTATTTTCCTTTCTGTAGCCGAACGAGACCGAGGATCACCAGACAACTATATGGTAGGCATCTCAGGTTCGCTTCGCCCAGACAACGGAACGCTGCTTTACGGCGAATACCTGCTCGATGAGTTCAAGGCCGACGAAATGGGCAAAGGCTGGTGGGCTAACAAATGGGCGTGGATGGCTGGTGGATACTTCACCAACATCTTCCTCAAACGAGCGGACTTGCGCATTGAAATAGCCCAGATGAGGCCATTTTTATACAGTCACAGGAATACCGTGAACTCGTTCACGCACCTCGGCGACCCACTAGGCCACCCTTCTGGACCCAATGCCCAGAATCTTTTTGTCGAACTCACTTGGCCCATCTCGCGCCGCGTAGGTTTTAGACTCGCGGCAGACCTAACAAAAAAAGGCCTAAACACCGCCACAGAAAACCTCGGCTCGGACCCCAACGTGTCTTATGAGACACGCGCTCACGACTACGATAACGCGTTTTTGCAGGGCACGCGCGTCAACTCAACGACGCTCAATGCGCTGCTGTCCTTTGAACTGCTGCCCAACGCCTACATCGATGCCTCCGTCTGGCACGTCAACCAATCCACGGACGGCGTCGTGAACGAAACGTATTTGTTGCCCCAGTTTGGCTTCCGTTGGAACTCGGCGCCTCCCAAATCGCTGCCAAAGTAATCCGAGAGGGTGGAAAGCCAAGCGACCTCTTCTTTCTCCTTCAGCGTATCACCAAAAAATGGTCCTGCACTTCACGTCGGATGTCGCCGCCGAAATATCGGTATCTCCCACTCTCATTGGGACGCATCACATAGATGCCTTCGCTAACGGGACTGCGTTCGACACGCTAAGGAGGGAATGTCCCTAAATTGAAGGCCTCGGTTTGGCTGGGAACTGGGTGTTAGGGTCTGGTTGATGAGGATTTGGGAGATTATATATGGTGCCTAAAAACCCTATATGGCGCGATACTGCAGAAATGCTTGTTTCTAGGCCCCTATGGACGTTTTATGGCAAAAACAGTGGCGCAATAATCGTTTTTCTGGCGCGATACTTCGATATCTGGCGCAATTCCCCAAAATCTGGCGCGATAATCGTTTTTCTGGCGCGATAATAAACTCATTGGCGCGATAAATTTTGACTCATACTTATCCAGTCCATCGGGCTACGAGTTTCCGTTTGGATCGTGGCAAAGGCGTCGCTCTTGATGTCCTTTAAAGAAAAAATGCATGTTGTGTCATTCTCCGTTTTGGGTGGAATTACACCGTTAATGAATGAGTCGCGCCAACAAAGGCATCCTAGCGCCAAAAAAGAGAGAATCGCGCCATAAACGGCAATATCGCGCCAAAAAAGGCAGTATTGCGCCAAAAAAGGGCGTATCGCGCCATCATTTCGGTAGGTTTTTGGATGATGGAAGACTTGAATCATGCAAAAAACGTCAAACAAACGCCTAGAATGTGCCTAAAATGCGAATTTTGGGCTGTTCAGGTGCATGAAGGTGACGTTGTTGGGGGAAAGAGGATGACTGGGAAATTTATCGCGCCACTTTTCCCTTTGTCATCCATTATAAATGTGCCCGATTAACCTCCTAACTGTTTTACTTTAAAATCAATTCCGCGATTTCATATGTTAGTCGATCAGTCGAAGGTTTACCAGTGAACGATTCTTCCATCAAAGGCTCACGTGTCGATGGCTCACGTGTCGATGGCTCACGTGTCGGTGGCTTGGGGCTAAGCATCAATGCTGCTGGCTGGAACCAAAAATCAGAACACTCTCGCAGTGGGAGCAGACATGAAGAGCTGAATCGTCAAGAGTTTGGCGGGCCCTAAATCCCGCCAAATAAACTACGGCCTATAGACTTTGGTGGCCATAAGCGTGTTGTGTGTCCAGTCTTAAAATGACCATCCAAGCTGTTCCAGCATACCTTCTACATTCGTTACTTCAATCCCAAAATCGTCACACACATTGGGGATCTTGGAAGCCTTCGGTTTTCTGCTCTCTTCTGTCACAACTGTTCCGCCGCTGTGATACCCTGCAGCAATTAAAAAGGGATCTGCCACAGGTTTTCCCTGTAAAATATTCGCCTTGCCGTATATCCAATTAGTATCGTACTGCTCTAATTCGGCGAATACCTCTTTTACAGATCGGATAGTTCCATTCGCGACGGCTTCTTCGAATCGTTTCCAGAACGATGGAAATTGAGACTGATAATAATTTGAGAGAACTCTGAAGGAACTGGTATCAATCAAGAATGGTGGCTTCATGCGCCCACCTTCTTGAAATAAAAGTCTTCTAGTTTACTAAGATTGCCTGGTTTTATTTTTAAATAACGAGCCGTCTGTTCTCGGGTTGATTCACCTCGGTAAAACGACGTGAGCGCCATTTTCAGATAATTTACGCCCAGATAGGAAGCGTGAGTGGCATAATAATCGCCACCCCCCTTTTTAGTTTTTTTAGCCTTTTCCGATGCTAGAAACTGTTGATTCCATTCAAAAACACGAGAATCATAAAAATGCTGAGCCACACTTCCCGCGTCTAAATACTTCCTTAAAATAACCTCTCTACTTACGCTAAATGACTTGGCAATTTGAGACAGCTTATGATCTGAATAATCAACGTTGAGAAGGAACGGGAGGAAGCGATCCGATGGAACCAAAACTTCAGAGGAAAACTTATTGCAAAACCGTTCGATTGCCTGATGTTCTAAGGGAAGTTGGTCTATAAACGAGTCATCAGAGGCAGTTATTCCTCCGGTACCGGCAATTAAATGAGCCAATTCATGGAATAAGGAAAATATCTGCCGAGATCTAGAATTGGAATTGTTGACGTAGATAACTGGGAATTCAGCGTCATATAGACAAAACCCTGACAGTGAATCTTGGTCAAAAGATTCCTTGAATACACCAACTCCAACTCGTTCAATTGCATCACGCCACTTTTCGAACGCCTCGTTGGTCGACTTCCACGAAAGCTGCTCCTCAAACTTGACTTGGAGTAAAGATCTGACTCGATTAGCAATTGGCTCAAGAGGTTGACCCGGTTCGTAAGCACACTGAGTCTTGAACGAAGACCAACTTTCGTTTACACCTCCATGCAACTTGGAAAGAAACCCCTTCATTGCCAAGGCTTCGCGCCGAAGGTACCGAGCGCGAGGGTTTAGATTCTCGATTTCGAATCCCGGAAGTGTCCTGAATGAATGCTCAGGAGATTCTTCTTCAGGGGGCTCTGAGAAAAAAAATACTGCTAAGGGTCGCTTGTAAATCTTGTAGGCGAGTCGCTCAAGTTGAGCATAAGTTGGGGCTGAATCGCCCGACTCCCAATGACTTACGGTAGACTCGTCTTTTTTAAATCGCTGGGCTACATCTGATTCTGACAGACCAGACGCGAGTCGTGCCCATTTCAGGACTTTCGGATTTAAATTTGAAACAGGTGCTCCCATGCTGTAATCTAATAAGTTCTAACTGTTCTTGCTCAGAATAAACAGAGACCTATTGGGGAATTTCGCAACATCATTCCTGGACATATAATGGCTGGCGGATTTACGGCGAGCGAGCGCTCACTTTACAGAAAGTAATCGTTTCTGACAGCCGCCGCCGGTTGTGCGAGTCCGTAACATTCGCGTGTTATCACGCACAAGACAGGTCGTTACTTTTCAGCGAATCGTTTCATATCAATTGTACACGTTCTGCAAGAACACTCTCTCGAAATCCAGGGTGCAGGGACTGTGGCGTGACAACATCAACTTTTCGCCGTAAGATATCAGCAAGATCTAAACGTAGTCCAACAAGGTCGAGCAAGCTCCTGCCGTTCTCGAATTCGACTAGAAAGTCGATATCGCTCAAGTCTGACGCGTCACCACGTGCAACGGATCCGAACACGCTGGCGGTCAAAACACCATGCTTCCGCATGATGCCGAGTACTAAGGGTTTAATATCATCAACGTGTGGTATCATGATCCCTAATTACGCACGACCGAATGGGTAGTTCAATAGGATGAGTTGCAAGCTTGTGCGCGATAATAGCTCAATAATCCGATATTCGAAATCCACAGGAGCTGCCTATGTCACAGAAGAACCAAAAGCCCCAAAAAATCCAAAAACATAAATGGGCATTTCGGGCAAGGTTTAGGGCTAATTCTTTTGGCTGGCGGTCCCAGCCTGCGATACAACGCATCAAAGAAGCGGTTACGGAGATTAAAAAAGTGGCTAAAACGGATCCTGTTTTAGGGGCTGAAGGCGCCGTATTGTTTCTGGAAAGCGTATCGCCGGCCCTTGAACAGGTCGATAGTTCTTCGGGTGCTATTGGAGGGGCTGTGAATTATGCGATTGAGAACCTGGCAGCAATCATTGAGAGGGCGCCGGCAGAAGACTCTTTGCGCAAACAATGGCTTGAGCGACTTTTTGAAGCTATTCAAGAAGACCAGATGCCCTATATCGAATACCTCAATGATTTTTGGGGCGACATGTGCGTCACCTCTGACATTGCGTCCGAGTGGGCAGACCGTCTTATTGGTACCGTTCGGCACATTTGGTCGGATGACAGCGGAACGCATCACTATTTCTGCGGAACCACGCTCTGTTTGGGAGCGCTGTTTAAAGCTGGAAGGTACCATGAACTCTTAGACTTATTGAAGCTCAAAGAGCGCCGTTGGTGGCACTTCCACGTGTGGGGATCAAGGGCTTTGGCGGCAATGGGGCAGGTTGATGAAGCCATTCAATATGCCAAGTCGTGCGACTCGTTCAATGACCATGCTTTCATTGCGCGAGAGTGCGAAAAAATGTTGCTTGAGGCAGGACGTTCAGAGGAAGCCTTCGAGGATTATGCATTCCAACTATCCCGGCACTCTACGCACCTTGCTACGTTTCGGGCCGTTGCAAAAAAGTATCCAAAGGCAGCTCCGGGACAAATCCTGCAGCGTTTGGTCGAGAACTCTCCGGGTGAAGAAGGAAAGTGGTTTGCGGCGGCTAAATCGGCTGGGCTCTACGAATTCGCGGCAGAATTGGCCAAACACTCCCCGTGCGATCCGAGAACGCTCACCAGGGCAGCTCGAGATTTTGCCGAAAAACAACCGTTGTTTGCCGTATCCTCAGGAATAGCTGCACTGTATTGGATTGGACGAGGTTATGGCTATGAAATCAGCGAACGGGATGTTTCGGAGGCGCTCCAATACACGCTCGACTCTGCTCGAAACGCCCAATGCGTTTCAGAAACAATTGAATCCATCCGCGAAATTGGCCGCTCAACCCTCGTTATTGATACGCTTTTGAATCGGTTATTGTCGTTGGAACCTGCGTATTCCGGCTAAATGAAGCCTCCAGAAACCGCCGCTGGGGCCACTCTTATCCTGCGTACCAAGGCAATTCCCACCAGGATACATACTGGACATCTTTAATCTTCAAGGTCTTGTCTCCGCCGTAAACCAATCGTGCGGGTCCCGCTTCCTCACCTGCCACGCCCCTGAACCAATCCAAACTGCGAGTATAGTCAGACGCAATGGTCCGACCCGACTTTATTTCAACCGGCACCAGTTTTTGGCCTTCTTCGATTATCACATCTACTTCGTGACCTGCCCTGTCCCGCCAAAAAAATAAATTATTTAGGCTACCAGAATTTAATCGGTTTTTGAGCATTTCAGACACTACAAACGTCTCAAAAATAGCTCCTCTCAGAGGATGCGTTTGTATCTGTTCAGCTGAATCGATACCGAGCAAATAACACATCAACCCAGTATCAACAAAATACAATTTGGGTGCTTTTATGATGCGCTTGTTAAAATTGCGGTGATGCGGGTACAATAAATGGATGATGTAACTGGCTTCCAACACGGATATCCACGTTCGAATGGTTTCGTGATTCACTCCGACATCTTTAGCCAAGCTGGAGGCATTCAGAAGTTGCCCAGACCTTCCCGCACATAATTGAATGAATCGAAAAAAATCCCGTAAATCCCGCACGTTAACGAGTTGCCTAACATCCCGTTCAACATAGGTTGATGTGTAATCTCGATGCCAAGCATGAATCCGTTCAGCCTGATCATAAAGCCTCGGATATCCTCCCCTAAACAGCCACTGATTGAGATTTTGTTCAATCCGGCTGTTCCGCTTTAATTCAGACAAACTCAATGGCAAAAGAGTTGTGAGTGCAATGCGTCCTGCTAAGCTTTGCGTTACTCCCTGCATCAGGCCAAATTGTTGAGAACCTGTTAGAATAAAACGACCCGTTTGCCTGGAGTTATCAAGATTCGATTGCAGGTAAGAAAAGAGATCTGGAACGCGTTGTATTTCGTCTAGAATGGCCCCATCGGGAAACTGATTTAAAAATCCACGAGGATCTTCTTCGGCAAACCGCCTTATATCGAGGTCTTCTAACGTAACATACGCTTTGTCAGGAAACGTCATCCGAGCAAGCGTCGTTTTACCAGACTGCCGCGGCCCAGTAATACCAACGGCCGGCATTTCGCGGGCCGCGCGAAGGATTTCTGATTGAAGTTCTCGCTGAATCAATGGACGCGGTTCACGGTGCGCTATTGTGTTTGCTATGGTGTTTTGCGTTCCCATTTGACCCATTTTACGAAGAGACGTAACTAACTCTCAACGTGTGCTCTGCTATTTTTTATTGCTATTCGCATTTAGCACGATTATTGGCCTGCTCTGTTCCTTAGTCAATCTGGTCTGATGGTAGTTTAGTTACCTTTTAGGGCTTTTTGAATATTTTTAGCCGTTATGAATGCTCCTCACCTACTTGTGCTGTTTTTTATTTCTATTCGCATTTAGCACGTTCTGCAACCCCCACTTTTACATTGTTTTCCGGGCTCATACGGAATGGCTTCGCAATTTTGACGACCAACTCCCCATTTCCAATTCATCAGAATACCCTTGGGGCGACATCTACCAACTCCCTGACACCAACTTTCGCCCGAATCATTTGTAATTCAGGGGCTAACGTCTGTTGAAACGAACCCAATGCATTAGACGTTAAAGCTGACCAGTAAAAAGACTTAATTATCTGCTTTGCATTATATTGCAGCGATGCGTGAAACCCTTACAAATCTCCCCAGACGCATAAAACAAGGCATTGCCATCCTTGTTGACGTGGTTCTTATTGCCTTGTCTTTGGTTATTGCCATCTCGCTGCGGATTGGAGAATTCCACGTACCGAGTGGCGTTCAGCTGCTTGTCGTGTTCATTGCCCCTCTAGTTGCCGTGCCCATATTTGCACGCTTTGGTTTATATCGTGCTGTATTCAGGTACATCAGCGTGCACATGGGATGGGCCATTGCAAAAGCCGTTGGCCTTTTCACGCTGGTTTTAGGAACGATAATTTTTCTGCTGGGGAGCGCCGCCATTCCCCGTTCTGCCATCCTAATCAACGCCTTGGTTGCGTTCCTGGCTGTGTCAGGAAGTCGAGTCATTGCTAGGTGGTGGTTCACTTCACATGGCAAACTATCCCTCAAGCCAGATTCGAACCTCCCACGCATCCTAATTTACGGTGCTGGTGCAGCGGGCGTCCAACTGGCTTCAGCACTGGTCCACAGCCACGAAGTGGTGGTTGTCGGCTTCGTTGATGACCGAAAAGATCTACAGAAAAAAGTAATCCGCGGACTCACCGTTCACCCAACCAACCAGATGGCAAAACTGGTTCAAACCCTTAAAGTCGACGAAGTCCTCTTGGCGATACCCTCCGCACCCCGTTCTCGCCGCCGGGAAATCGTACATGAATTGGATAAGCTTCGCATCGAAGTACGGACGCTGCCCGGTCTCGCAGAGCTTGCCCAAGGCAAGGTTAGAATTTCTGATCTTCGAAAAGTTGAGATTTCTGATATTCTCGGCCGCGACGCCGTTCAACCCAACGAGGATTTGCTCCATAAAAATATTACGGGTAAAGCTGTTCTTGTTACAGGAGCTGGCGGTTCCATTGGTTCGGAATTGTGCCGCCAGATATGCGCGCTCGATCCATCATCAATTATCTTGTACGAGCGCAGCGAACACGCGCTGTATGAAATTGACCGTGAATTAAACGGGCTCAGTTTAAAATTTCCAATCATTTCTATTCTCGGCTCCGTTTTGGATGAAGCGCTGTTGACTCAAAACATGAGCAGACACGGAGTACAAACCGTGTATCATGCTGCGGCTTACAAGCACGTACCGCTTGTGGAAGCCAACCCTGCTCAAGGCGTGTATAACAATGTGTTTGGCACCTGGAGAGCCGCTCGGGCCGCTCGTTCGAGTGGAGTTGAGGCATTTGTGCTAATCTCCACAGATAAAGCCGTTCGTCCCACAAATATCATGGGCGCCTCCAAAAGACTGGCGGAGATGGTCCTCCAATGCATGAGCACTAAATCCGATATGCTCATGACGATGGTCCGATTTGGGAACGTGCTAGGATCGTCGGGTTCTGTGGTACCTCTATTTCGTGAGCAGATTGCGGGCGGCGGCCCTGTTACCGTTACCCATCCCGAAGTCACCCGCTACTTCATGACCATTCCAGAGGCTTCCCAGCTCGTCATACAGGCTGGAGCGATGGGACAAGGTGGAGACGTATTTGTGTTGGATATGGGCGAATCTATCAAGATTGTCGATCTAGCACGCCGCATGATCCGTCTCAGCGGCTATGAAGTCCGTGATGAAAACAATCCGGACGGCGAAATTGAAATCCAGTTCAGCGGCCTCCGCCCCGGAGAGAAGCTTTTTGAAGAACTCCTGATCGGCACCAACACCTCGGAAACCTCGCATCCACTCATCCTGCGCGCTGAAGAGCATCATTCCAATGAAGAGACTCTTGAGTGGATATTGGGGCAACTAGAGGACGCCATTGTCACTGACAATTCGGATCGCATTCAGCAATTGATGGCGGAAGCGGTGACAGAATATTTTGCGCAGAACGGCGATCTCACAAAGTCTCCAAGCACGTACGCAGTCCAGATATGAAAAAAGTCTTGGTGACCGGAGCCAGCGGATTTGTAGGATCAGCTCTCGTTCCAATCTTGCTTAAGTCAGGCTTTTCTGTTCGATGCGCCGTCCGAAGCTTTCAGCTTATCAATTTAGACACTGTGGAGTATGTCGAAATTGGTGATATCAATGATAAAACAGATTGGTCTCTAGCGTTGAAGGATGTTGACGCCGTAGTTCACCTTGCTGCTAGAGTTCACCAAACCGATAAAAAAGCTGGTGCCGATATTGAAGCCTTCAGATCTGTCAACGTTCAAGGCACTAAATCGTTAGCTAAAAGTGCTATTGCTGCTGGCGTAAATCAATTTGTTTTTCTGAGCAGTATTAAGGTTAACGGCGAATCAGGTACTTTTTCCGAAACATCCAAACCTGACCCCAAGGATGCCTACGGAATTAGCAAACTCGAGGCTGAAGAAATTCTAACTGACATCTTTCGTGGCAAAGACAAGTCGCTCGTCATAATTCGCCCTCCGCTCATATACGGCCCCGGTGTAAAAGCTAATTTGAACGCGCTCATTCGATTGGTAAGGACAGGGGTTCCGCTTCCATTTGGAAGCTTCAAAAACAAGCGTAGCCTAATCGGAATAGGTAATTTGGTCGATTTACTTATCAGTTGTCTGCGGAAAGCTCCAGAGGGAAGCCACGTGTATCTAGTCAGTGATGGAAAAGCCGTTTCAACACTGCACCTTGTTGAAGCCATTGCCAAAGCAGACCATCGTCGGACCATCAACATTCCTATTCCTATGCCGTTAATTAGCTTAGTTGCTATAATGTTGGGCAAATCAGAAATGATGCAGAAGTTGGGTGGAGATCTTGTAATTGACTCTGACAAGCTTTCCACAGAACTTGGCTGGATACCCCCATTTTCCTTTCAAGAATCTATTTCCAGAATGATTGCCCGAGATAACGAAAAATGAAACGTGCCTTCGATATCCTTTTAGGGCTTGTGGCTGGTTTGTTACTAACTGTGCCCATCATAATTATCTGGCTTGCGGTTAAAGTAACCTCGAAAGGACCTGCAATTTATTGGTCTGACAGGGTTGGCATCGATAATACGATCTTTAAGATGCCCAAATTCAGAACGATGCGAACAGACACGCCAGCTGTTGCCACTCACCTCTTAGAGGATCCGAAAAAATGGTTAACCCCAATTGGGTCCTTTTTGCGCAAGTTCAGCCTCGATGAATTCCCCCAACTTTGGTCGATCCTCAAGGGTGACATGTCCTTCGTTGGACCGCGCCCAGCTCTGTTCAACCAAGACGACCTGATTGCCTTAAGAACAGAAAAAGGGGTCCACAAACTGAAACCAGGATTGACAGGATGGGCACAGATTAACGGACGGGATGAGATTCCAATTCCTGAAAAAGTAGAGTTAGATTTTATCTACCTAGAAAAACAGTCGATCTTTCTAGATCTCAAGATAATCTTCTTCACATTTTGGACAGGTATCACGGCAAAAAGCGTTTCACATTAACTCAGAAGAGCGTAGGGAAAGGCTGTATAGAAATTGACAGCTTCCTCTTTGGTTAGGATCCGTATTCCGGCCTACCCATAGACGTGTAATCAAAGCCGAGCTCTTGTAAGCTTAGTTCTTTTTCGTCAATTCTGTAATCTGGAGAGATAGATTATTAATTAATTTGTCCCTATTAAAATACCTATCACAATAACTCTTTCCATTAAGTCCTAGTTGGGCCCTTTCGCTTGGAGACATCCGATACAACTCAAGAATATTTTCTGCCAATTGTTGATGAGAACCCGACCTGCAAGTTCTGCCCGATTTTGACTCGTCGACTAATCGACCTCCTTCTCCATTAAGTGCTGCAATGATTGGTTTTCCACTGGCCATATATGATTGCAGCTTTCCTGGGAGTGTCAGAGAAAATATGGGATCATCCCTTAGCGTCACAAGCAAAACATCAGCAAGATCAAAAAACGTAGGCATCATAACTGCAGGATACCTACCCAAAAGATGAACATTTTGAGCAAGTTTTTTGTTATAAATCTCCGACTTAACCCAATTGAACTGACGTCCATCTCCAATTATGACCCAGTGAATATCGGAGTGTTCACTCAGTAGTTCCGCTGCTCTGATAATAGTTTGGAAATCTTGAGCAATTCCAATATTTCCGGCAAACACTATACAGAAGCCTTGAGGAAATCCAGGAACTTCCAAGGCATTTACTTTAGCCTTACAAACTAAATAGTCTGGTTCAACCCAATTGGGGAAATACCCAACGTTTAACTGTGAACCACCAACATTCTTAATACTTTCAATAAAGCCTCTGGAAGAAGCTAGAATCAAGTCGCATTTTTTATAAATAAACCTGACTAGTTTTTCAACCTGGTTTAACAGGAACGTTGATTTCGTAACACGTGTCGCAGCCAAACTCTCTGGCCATAGATCCAGCACCCAAAATACGACGGGGATATTCCGAAGGTATTTTAAAAGGATAGCTGGCAGCCCGACTGTTACGGGAGAAATTTCGAAAACAAAAATTGCATCGTATTGATCTCTGCATTTCCAAGGAATATATAGACAAGAAAAAAAGGCTGATGAAATGTAATTCAACATCATACCAAGTTTACCACCGTTTCCTCTTGGTATTAATGGAAACCGAATAATCTTTATTCCATCTCTAATTTCTGACCTGTTCTTCCAGAACCCATAACCTTCAAAAAATCGCCCCGATGGATAGTTGGGAATCCCCGTAAAAACAGTTACTTCATATCCGATGTCCTTGAGACCCGTCGCAAGGTCGTTTATTCTAAACTCTTCTGGCCAGAAGTAATTGGTTACAATTAGCAGCTTCATTCTCAATAGGCTCTGCCTTAGCTAATTTTTCTTCCAGACGATTCGATTTACATAGTCAACATAACTGATCATAATCCGAAGGACTTTATCAGAAACATTGGGCATACTATAGTCCTTGACTAGCTGAAGTAATCGTTTGCTACCGCGAGGTTGGTCATCCAAAATGGCGAGAGCTTGAAGAACTCTATCCACATTAAAACCAGTCATCATTACCGCAGCCTCCTCCATTCCTTCGGGCCTTTCGTGAGCTTCTCGCATATTGAGTGCCGGAAAATTCATAATTGATGACTCTTCATTTATTGTGCCGCTATCGCTCAGAACGGTTCGTGCATTTTTTTGAAGCATGACGTAATCACAAAATCCAAGTGGCTTAAGTAATTCCACCTTCTCATGGAATGATATACCTAGCTCTTCAATTCGCTTACGTGTTCTGGGGTGCGTAGAAACGATAATTCGTTGATTGTAAATAGAACCAAGCGTATTGAGGACGTTGACCAGTCTCATAAAACTTGCTTCACCGTCAATATTTTCTTCGCGATGGGCGCTGATAAGAAAATAGTCTTCTGACGTCAAGCCCAACCGCTTTAGAATATCGGAGCTATTGATTTTCTCTTCGTAGTGAGACAGCACCTCAAACATCGGACTACCAGTCTTTATAACCCGATCAGGGGGAAGGCCTTCGTTCAAAAGATATTGCCTGGCTATGTCACTATAGGTAAGATTGATGTCGGCAGTATGGTCCACAATTTTCCTATTGATTTCCTCTGGAACCCGTTGGTCAAAACAACGATTACCGGCCTCCATATGAAAAATCGGGATCTTACGCCTCTTTGCTGGAATGCAGGAAAGACAGCTATTTGTATCTCCCAATACAAGAAGTGCTTCTGGGCGAACTGATTCTAAAAGAGGATCAATTCGAATCATTGAGTTTCCAATGGTTTCGACGGGACTTGACCCAGCTGCATTCAAAAAATAGTCTGGCTTTCGAATACCGAGATCTTCGAAAAACACCTCATTCAGTTCGTAATCATAATTTTGGCCCGTGTGAACAAGAGTGTGCTCAGTATAACGGTCTAATTTTGCCAGTACACGGGACAGACGTATGATTTCGGGTCGCGTTCCAACAACCGTCATTACTTTCAGTTTTCTCACGCTTGAACCTCGCGATAAAAGGTATCAGGATTCTTGGGGTCAAATATCGTATTTGCCCAAAACAAGCAGATCATTTCCTCACTTCCTGAATTCTCAATTGAATGTGTATAGCCAGGCGGGATGTCAACAATGGAAATACTGCCGTCGTTAACGTGATAACTAATAACATCTTTTTCGCCCATCAATCGAAACCGAATAGTGCCTCTTCCCTGGATGACGCAAAATTTTTCAATCTTGGAGTTGTGAAAATGATTGCCTCTAGTAATTCCAGGGTGTGTCTTAGAAACGAAGATTTGTCCAAACTGGTCTGATTTGATTAGCTCAAAAAGCCAGCCTCTGTCGTCTTTGAATAACTTAACATGCGAGCCAAAACCGTCTGATGGAAGAAAGCTGAGATAAGTAGCATGCAAAAAACGGGTAAATACCTCCGAAAGGTCTGGAATCAAAAGTGAATCCCTGATTTCTCTGAAAGATCGAATTTTACTAGCAAGCTCACCTAATGTCACTCTAAAGGTTCGTTGAATAGATCCGTAGCCATCAGCCTGATGCGCGTGGCCCTCTAAGTGCCTAAGCAGTTCGACAACGACATCATCTATATAAACCAATTCAAGAACCTTGTCCGGATCACCAATGGTAATTTCCAAATCCCGAGCAATATTATAGCAAAACGTTGCGACAACGGTGTTGTAATCTGGGCGAGACCATTTCCCAAATATATTAGGGAATCGATATATACAGATTTTCGCTTGAGTCGCCTTTGAGTGATCCAGCAAAACGCTCTCGGCCATTCTTTTACTTCGCCCGTATGGGTTATCGAGGTCCGCTTGGATGGAAGACGAGAAGATAATTGGCGTGGGTTGGTTCGTGCGCTCCAAAAATGAAGTCATGGACGCGGTCAGGTCAACATTTCCTCGGACAAATTCCTCAGGAGATTCCGGCCGATTCACCCCAGCCAAATGATAAATAAGATCCGCTTGAGCGAGGGCCTCATGTAGTTGGTCAACAGTATGACTCGAGCCAATCTGCAGCACCTGAACATTCTCACGAAGCGACAACGCGGTGCACAAATTCTTGCCTAAAAACCCTTGGTATCCCGTTACCAAAACCTTTTTAATCTTCTTCAATCCAATGCTCATATGTTTAGGAGATGAATCTGCCTTTGAGAGCTTCTTCTATAAAGGGTAGCTTCAAAAGCTTCTCTTTTACCTGTTCCACGTTCAATCTCGTTGTGTTATGGGAATTGTAATCAACTGACGACGACGGTGTCTTATGACCCTCTACGACATATTTGTTGTAATTTAAATCCCGGTGGTCTGCAGGGATCCTATAAAATTCGCCCTCTTCTTCTGCCTGATCCATTTCTTCTTTGGTGAGTAACGATTCAAAAAGTTTCTCCCCGTGGCGGGTTCCAATGACCTGTATCTCATTAGAAGCACTAAATATTTCCAAAAGTGCTGTAGCTAGATCTCCGATGGTTGACGCTGGCGCTTTTTGAACGAACGTGTCTCCCTGCTCCGCGTTATTTAATGCATGCATAACTAGATCAACGGCATCATCCAATGACATCAAAAAGCGTGTCATATTTGGATCGGTGATCGTAATGGGCTTTGATTCTAGAATTTGCTTTACAAATAATGGAATTACTGAACCCCTTGATGCCATTACATTCCCGTATCTCGTACAACAAAATCTAGTTTTTTCAGGACTAGTCAATCGAGACTTCGCAACAACTAACTTCTCCATCATGGCCTTTGACATTCCCATGGCATTTATGGGGTAGACGGCCTTATCCGTACTTAAA
>JABMOI010000037.1 GCA_013204185.1 bacterium
ATTGTTTATCGACAACGGATCGGAGTAATCGAAATAATTGCAGTTCCACATCATCGTCAAAAGCCCGGGTATTGGGACAACCGTTAGAAGTGCGCATGATAACAAGGGCAGGTTACGGACTCACACGACTGGCAGCGGCAGTTGGAAACAGTTACTTTCTGGAAGGCGTGTGCTCGCTCGCCGTAAATCCCCCAGCCGTTCTACATTTCCCGATATAAGCTTTATGTCTGAATTTTTCGACCGTCTCAAACGAGCTGCAAAAGCTGCTGCTTCGGAATGGAAGCCCTCGCGTTACAAAATTGCCAACATCCAAGTAGTTTGCCCGCATTGTGGGAATGACACATTTGCTGAAGGAACGGCACTCCTAAATTCGTCCGGCATGTCCTTTATAGGTTTAGATTGGGCAAATGCTCTCGCAATAACACTCTCCTGTACGAAGTGCTCACGCATTCAATGGTTCCATTCGACCGAGCACGAAACGGGAGCTTAGAAAAAGCGCAATTTGTGGGCTAGTACGGTCTATTTTGCGAGTTGAAACGCATTGCTTTCGTTTAACTAGCTCGACGTTAATCACTTAAACCGTCAAAACAGAGAAGCATGGCAAATGGATTTAAAGGAAAGCGTGGTGAAGCTCTGTCTATGGCGATGATAGCCTTCGCCATGGCGCTCATTACGGATTTGGAGACACCACAGATAACCGATTACGTCAGCTTGGCGGTTCTTCTGCTCTCTTTAGGTCGCATTATTTGGATCTTTCCGTCTCAAAACGCACCTTAGATATTGTATGCTCCGCTACAGTCGGTGAACTCAGAAGTAGACAAAAGTTATGCAGCCATGGTTCTGACCACACCGGAGCGATTCTTACCAATGCTTCTCGCTCGAGTGTCTTGTTTGCTTTTGGTTATGCTCATTGGTTGTGACACCCAAACAAATTCCGATAGTGACATTGAAGACGAAATTCCGATGTCGGGAAAACTTGTTTTTACTGCTGTATACGGAGGGTACACCAGAATTTATATCAGCGATTTGGACAACGTGTATCAAAGCGCGACGAGAGTGAACACCCTCGCTTATAGTCCAAGAGGTCCTAAATTCGGTGAATCATCAACTGAGATTTACTATGTAAATGAAATAGGACAACCTAGAGAGGCAGGCCCTACCCAAGCTCTAAGGAAAATTGATTTGACGACTGGTCAAGACTCCTTGCTCGAATGGCTCCCCTTCGTACCGCCGGCTCGTGATGTCATTTACCCCTTAATGTATGCCTTCGAAGTACGCCCAGAACTAGAAGGGATCTTTTTTTCGGAGCCCGTTTCTCCTGATGTTGGGTTTAATCCTCAAATACGAAAGTACTCCACTGTCGATGCGACCATGACGGTCATCTGGAGCTCTTCTAAGTTGCTTTTTGGAGGATTCTTTAACTCCAATCATTTTCTTTCTTGGTCTAGCAACGAAGGCGTGGTAAATTTCAACATCATGGACCTGGAAGGACACACAATTTCGGAAATAGAAATTGATCCTGCTCTAGAAGTGAGAACAGTACTTTCAGCTGATGTTAGCGAGACCTTGAACAAGATTGCGTTTGCATTTCAAACAGAATTTGCCGGTCCTGCCAGAGTTGCCATATTTGATATCGAATCGGGTCAGAGCGTAATTGTAGACTCTTCAGATCAAATTTTTTCTGACTTCTTGCCTACCTGGGGGCCGGGAAATGAACTCCTTTTTCTCAGGGAGACCGGAAATCCTTCCCTATTGAGGACCGGTCATATATTCGCTTACAATGTCAAAACTCAATTAATCGTTGAGGTAGTACATCCTTCCCTAGTTGAATTGTTGCCGTCAGGAATTGGGGGGTTTGATTACCGCCCGAATTAAACCGTTTAACCTGTTAAGGTTTGATCCCCCTGAATCGCCTTGTTTGAACCGCTGGTGCCTTCGGCTGTTTTTGGGGCGAAGAAGTGATGGACTTGCACCAAGGAGAACTTTCTTCTGGCAATCACAATATCCAGTTGAATGCAGGAGGCTGTTCAAACAGATTATATTTGTCAAAATTGGTTCTGTACGGGATTTATTCGGCGGGCGCGGGCTGCGTTGCAGCCCTTGGCGCCTCATCAGTCGCTCGCATCGAGCGAGGAGAGAGTTAGGTAGGTAGCGTTTGCTCGCTCGTGTGAACCCGTTTGCCGTGTTCAGCATCCCATACAATGTAAAAATGGTCTGACGGGCGTGAAGCCCATCAGACCATTTTTGTACCGCGTACGGGATTTGAACCCGTGTTACCGCCGTGAAAGGGCAGCGTCCTAGACCCCTAGACGAACGCGGCATTTGAGACAGATGGAGGTCTCGGTTGCCCGATTCCTTCGTCGCTCATATGGGGTGATCGAGGGGTCTTGAACCCCCGACCTCCAGCGCCA
>JABMOI010000038.1 GCA_013204185.1 bacterium
CTATATAAGTGCTGTTTTCCCCAAAATAGAATTATATTGGCAAGACTATCCTTATAACCGAATAGAATACGGGTTTCTTCCGCTATGAAGCGTATTGACCGAATCGACGAAAAGATTATTCAACTTTATCAAAAGGATGCACGGATCACGAATAAATCAGTAGCGGCCGAAATCGGTGTTGCGCCTTCGACTGCGCTGGAGCGAACCCGCCGATTGGAAGATATTGGAGTATTTACGGGCTACCATGCGAACGTGAATCCTGCATTTTTGGGAGTCCGGCTTCTGGCAATGATAGCCGTTAGGTTATCAAAGCACGATCCAAACGCAGTGCACCGATTTACAAATCATGTAATCGCTTTGCCTGAAGTAAGAGATGTATATCACGTGGCAGGTGAAAACGATTTCTTAGTCCATGTGGCAGTTAGGGATTCGACCCATCTTCGAACCGTTGTTCTAGAAGGCATCACGGCCCAGCCAGAAGTAGAACACGTCGAGACAAACTTGATTTTTGGACACCAACGCGACCCCATTCTAGAGTCCGCCTGGGAAGAAACACCCTTCTAATTACACATCCAAATCCTGCACGTCTTCGGCATGATTCATGATGAAATTGTACCTAGCAGAAGCGTCTTTACCCATCAATTCCGAAATCACCGTTTCTGTGAGCAAACGTTCCGTTTCCGGGATAGACACTTGAAGTAATCGTCTCTTTTCAGGGTCCAAGGTGGTGTCCCTCAGCGTGGCGGGCATCATTTCGCCCAGTCCTTTGAATCGCTGCATCTCAATCTTGGCATTCTTGTTGCGCTTTTTGATGTGAGCAATAATGCGTTCACGATCGGCTTCGTCAAGCGCCCAATACGTGTCTTTTGCAGAGTCAATCCGAAAGAGTGGAGGCTGAGCAATGAACACGTAGCCTTCCTCAATGAGGGGCTTCATATATCGATACAAAAAGGTCAACAACAAGGTAGATATGTGATGACCGTCCGAGTCTGCATCCATCAATAGAATGACTTTGTGGTATCGAAGCTTTGTAACGTCAAGTTGATCTCCTAGCCCACATCCCAGGGCTTGAACAACATTAGATAACTCCTTGTTGTCCTTCACTTTAGCGAGTGTTGCCTGTTCGGCGTTTAATACCTTTCCACGGAGAGGTAGTATGGCTTGAGTTTTTCGGTCTCTCCCCTGTTTTGCCGACCCGCCTGCTGAATCACCCTCAACTATGAACAATTCGCTCTCTTCTGGATCGGTCGAGGAGCAGTCGGCCAGCTTGCCCGGCAAATTGAGTCGATGGCTAATACTCGTTTTTCTACGGACACTATTAGCAGCGGCTCGTGAGGCGAGACGCGCCTTGGCAGACTGAATAACCCTCGTCGCGATGGCTTCGCCCGTCGTTGGATGCTGATTTAAAAACTGCTCCAATTCAAGGCGAACACTGCTCGACAAAACACCCTTAATTTCTGGGTTGTTCAGCTTGTCCTTGGTTTGACCCTGAAATTGAGGGTCCACCATGTATAGGTTGACGATGCCAAAGACCCCTTCTCGAATATCGTCAGCCGAGATGTCTAGCTTTTTGGGCAGCATATCATGCGTGTCCATATACGCACGTACGGCAGACCGGATGGCATCTTTTAGTCCCTGCTCGTGCGTACCACCGTCCCTGGTTGGGATACCATTAACAAAAGAGCGAATCTGCTCTTTGGGCGATTCTGTCCACTGCAGGGCTACTTCCACGCGCGTTCCGTCCGTCATTTCGGACTGCCGAACTACAAATGGATCAGAGTGTACAGGCCGAACTTTGCTCGAGGATATTATGAAAGCCTGAAACTCTTCAATTCCGCCTTCATGGTGGAATTCCTGGCGCGTACCATCCACTTCATTCTTGAAAAAGATGCGCAATGTCCCATTCAGGTACGTCTTAACCTCTAGGTTCTCGGCAATCCAGGCCGCATCAAACTCAACCGTTTCAAAGATATCTGCATCTGGTTTGAAATAAATGGATGTACCCGTTCCTCGATTACCAGAAGATACTTTGGTCAATTTTGTGACCGGCACTCCCCTTTCATACTTCTGCTCCCACGTTGCTCCATCTCGCTTTATGGTGGCTACAAGAGACTCAGAAAGGGCATTTACAACCGATGCGCCCACTCCGTGTAGCCCGCCAGAAGTGATATAGCTGGAATTATCGAATTTACCGCCGGCGTGAAGCGTTGTCAGGATGACTTCCAGGGTCGGAATCTTTTTGGTTGGATGAATATCCACCGGAATGCCGCGTCCGTTATCCGTGACGGTCATGGAGCGACCGTCTTTGTGCAAAATCACATCAATTTGAGATGCGAAACCATTCGTTGCTTCGTCTACGGAGTTGTCTACAACTTCCCAAAGTAAATGGTGTAAACCAGGTTTACCGGTACCACCGATGTACATACCCGGCCGTTTTCTAACTGGATCAAGACCTTCGAGGACTTGAATGTTTTGGCCGGTATAAGAAGAAGAGCTCAAGGTATGGCTAATGAGTTAAGTCTGTGATTGAATGGAGGTCTAGGACGCTGAACCGTCACCGATCTCTACAGTAGGGTAAATTGCAGATTTAATCGATCCTCGCTGGATAATGAGTCGTCCTTTATTTCCCCGATTACTAATAGGGAATTTTGTCGGTCGAATGATTTCTGTACGTCCCCGACTCGTTTCGACCTCAAGACCTTGTCGCACCGCTGCAGAAAGCGCGTAACCGATTAGGCGATCACTACTAGCTAATCTCATAGCGATAACGCCTTTTGCAGCGTTTTTCATTACCGGGACCTGAGATACAGGGAAAATCAAGCAGTTGCCCTCTTTTGTAGCGAGGCAAACGTTCTCCGCGCCTGAAGCGGCTTCAACCCGAAGGATTTCGTGTTTGACCGCGACCTTCATGAACATCCGACCAGAAACGGTGGAAGGTTCGCTGTAATTCCCAAGAGGCATCCTTAGAATTTGACCATCAGAAGTTACTCCTACTGCAAAAGGACCTTCTGATTCATGCTCGGTCTCTGAGCCAGAATCCTCGAACAGTTTCGGTTCAAATTCTTCGGGTGCAACTGGTTTCGGAAGTGCTCGACCATCAACACTCACCACACCTACGATGTGTTCGCGATCGGAAAAGTCGAACAGCTTCTGAATTGGACTCCCGTGGCCAGTCGTGGATGGCAAAACGTCTCCCCGACAGGTGTATGCCTTACCAAAATTGCTAAAGAACACAATCGTGTTCTTGGTTGATCCGGGAAGAATCCAGCTTACCGAATCCCCATCACGCACGCGAATGCTACTTACGTCGCCATATGACCTTTGGCGTTTTACCCAACCGTCTTTCGTCACAATGACAAATATGTCTTCTTCAACGATAAAGTCGTCTGCAGAAAACTCAACCGACTCATCCGGTCCAGCTACCGTCGTGCGCCGTTTTTCCGCGAATTGCTTCCGGATGTCTTTTAGCTCGGTCGAAATGAGCTTCCACCTGGCCACTTCATCGTCGAGAAGTTTTCTCAACTCCGCAGCCATCGCTTCTTTTTCATCTAACTCACGCTGAATCGCATCGATTTCAAGCCTGGACAACTTGTAAAGTTTAATCTCCAGAATGGCCTCAGCCTGAATATCATCTAAACCAAAGCGCGCCATCAACTTAACGGCAGCATCTGCTTTGTTTTCTGAAGCACGAATAATGCGAATCGCTTCATCTAAGGCCCCAAACAGTTTCTCGAAACCACGCAAAATGTGGATGCGCTTTTCGAGCTGAGTCAATTCAAACTGGACCCGGCGTATGACCACCTGCATCCTGAATTCCAGGAAATGCCTCAGAATGGTAACAAGGTCGACTTTCGCGGGAGCGCAAATCTCAGGATTATCAGTTGGTAGCAGGCACGTTAAGTTGACGTGGAATTTGGTCTGAAGCATGGTGTGCTTCAACAAATACGCCATCACGAGCTCTGAGCTTGCTCCTCGCTTAATTTCAAGGACGATCCGAACGTCTTCCGTTGATTCGTCTCTAACATCTACTAATTGCGGTAGCTTTCCTTTAATAATGAGGTCCGCAATCTGCTCAATCAGGGTGCTCTTCGTTACACTGTATGGAATACTGGTAACAATGACTCTGCTTTTGCCTTCGTTCTCATACTCCCCTCGAAGATCTATTGCGCCGTCTCCGTTGTTGTACACTTCAATGATGGATTCTCTAGAATTCAGGATGCGACCGCCCGTTGGGAAGTCGGGACCTTGAATAAATTTCTCCACCAACGTTTGATTGCCCGCCTGGGGCGATCCAATCATGTACAGCGCCGCATCAATCAACTCCGTTAGGTTGTGCGGTGGGATGTTTGTGGCCATCCCCACTGCAATTCCAGAAGCTCCATTGAGCAACAGGTTAGGAATGCGAGCTGGCACAACGACTGGCTCGAATAATGAACCGTCAAAATTGGGCCGGAAGGCAACGGTCTCCTTTTTGATTTCGGCTAGAAGCTCCATGGCCAAGGGGCGTAACTTCGCCTCCGTGTAGCGCATTGCTGCGGGCGAATCCCCATCGAGAGACCCAAAGTTACCTTGTCCGTCCACCAAGGGGGCTCGGAGCGAAAACGACTGGGCCATCCGTACCATCGCGTCGTAAATGGCGGAGTCTCCGTGCGGGTGGTACTTCCCCATCACCTCGCCTACTACCGTCGCACTTTTTTTATAACGACCGTCTGGGTACAGATGAAGGTTGTTGTACATCGCATACAAAATACGACGTTGAACCGGCTTTAAACCGTCTCGAATATCTGGCAGCGCACGGGAGGTAATAACGGATAACGCATAATTCAAATAGCGAGATCGCGTTGTTTCGTGCAAAGGAATGACATCTACGATGGGCATACAATTCCAACAATAACGGACTTAGATAGGCTATCTATAATGTACAAAATGTAGACGGGTTTCGGAAAGAGGCTACTCTTTGAAAGCCATCATATAGTACTCTCCTCTTGCTTCGCGATACTGATCAATGACGCCCGCTCTGGTTAACGTAACCAACAGATGCCCGGCATCTTCATTGGAAAGGCTAGCAAGCTGAGCAAAACCAGCCACACTGACTTTACTATACTGCTCGAGATAGCGCATCAGCAAGAGCTCTTTTTCGCCAAACTCAAACTTGACGCCGTCAGCCAGGTGCTCGGTTTGCATCAACTTGACAGACTCAGGAGAGGCCTCAAGACTCATGTCTTCCACACGAACGTAAGCAGGTCCGCTCCCATCTTCAGTGTTCGTAACGATATAGTGTGGTTTTTTAGGGCTTCTAGGAACCTTAACGACAATGATATCGCGTTTAGCAGAAACCCGAACTCTCTCAGAAGACCACCTCATTAATGGGCGGCAATACAGGCTTAGCGCTTCTGTCAACGCAAACTCCTCCTCAGCTGAATCCTTGACGCCTACAATCGTGCCATCGTCATCCACGCCAATGAATACCCGCCCACCATTGGAGTTAGCAAAGGCAACAACCTCCTTGGCTAAACGAGACGGCTCAGGCACACGGAGTTTAAATTCCACATATTGCCCTTCCCCGTTGGCCACGTATCGCCGAACTTCTTCAATCGTCATGGTCTCCTCAGGCCCTGTTATGCGTCCATTTTGTCTGGAGATGAAAGCCATTCCTCGCGCTTAGCACTTCGCATCATCAGTTGATGGACGGCGTTACTGGGCGATACGTTTTCGAAAAGTATTTTATATACGGCTTCAGTAATGGGCATCTCAACATTGAGCTTTTTTGCAAGCTCTACAACCGATTTGGTTGTCCAAACGCCCTCGGCCACCATGGTCATTTCCGCCTGGACGTCCTCCAGTTTCATGCCTTGGCCGATCTTGAAACCCAAGTTTCGGTTTCGGCTCAAACCACTCATGCAGGTTACAACCAGGTCGCCAATCCCAGCCAATCCAGCAAATGTACTTGAATCCGCCCCCATGGCCACTCCCAACCGTTTAATTTCGGCCAACCCCCGAGTCATGATAGCAGCCTTGGCATTATCTCCATAACCAACTCCATCACTAATTCCGGCAGCGATGGCGAGAACATTTTTTACAGAACCCGCGATTTCAACCCCTCGAATATCATCATTTACATAAACGCGCAGGTGGCGCGTCATAAAGATATCCTGAACCTTGGAAGCCGTGCTAGTGCAGTAAGAGGCGACTACGACGGTGGTAGGATTTTGGGCTGCTACTTCCTCAGCATGGCTCGGTCCGTACAACACGGCGATTTGAGACTTCTCAATGGGCTGTAATGAGTCAAAGAGTACACAGGAGGTAGTGAGTAGCGTCCCGTTTTCAATACCTTTTGCAACAGATACGACAGTTATTTCAGGGCTAATAAAGGGCTGGAGCTTCTCGGCCACCTTTCGAACTGATTGCGAGGGAATTGCGATGAGCCACAAGGTCGCGCCCTCAACGGCGGTCTCTAAATCAGATGTGATCTCAATTTCATCAGGGATTACAACTTCCGGTAAATACGTTGGGTTGTGGCGATCCCGCTTCATTTGGGTGGCCATTTCTTCGCGCCGCGCCCACAGTCTAACATGGTGCCCAGAACTTGCAAGACTTACGGCAAGCGCCGTGCCCCAACTCCCTGCTCCAATTACTGCTATATGCTGCGTATCGTCTGAGTATGCCTTCATTCTTCAATCAAACACTTCTTCTCAATTAATCAGAATCTTAACTCGTTCAGAGTCACGGGACCAGGCTACGGAGAATTAGATTTCTCCTCTGCCCTTCATTCCCCTCGCCATCCCAAAAGATTTGATTCTACTTTCGCTTCCTTCCATCAACCGCTTGATATTTGAACGGTGGGCGATGAAAATACCGGTGGCCAGAAAGAGACTAAAGACAAAAACGCTGGCATCCAACGACTCGGCATGTAATAGATATTTGTTTACTGCAATTGCCGAAGGGTACGCCAATGTGGCTGAAAGTGAGGCCACAGACACGTAGCGCGAGGAAAATAAGACGATGGCGAAAACGCCTAGCGTTAACAGCATGACTGAAGGTGTTAATGCCAGAAGGACGCCAGCCGTTGTGTTGACTCCTTTCCCTCCTTTAAATCCAGCCCACAATGGATACATATGACCAATTACGGCTGTTACGCCCGCCACAAGTCGAATAACTGAATCTGCTTCCCAAAATCCGAGTCCCTCAGGCAGCGCGTCGATTCGAATGGTCGCGATGACCGCTGCTGCAAGTAACCCTTTACCTAAATCGACGACTGTCGCGAGCACTCCAGCTTTCCAACCTAGAACCCGAAACGCATTTGTGGCTCCAGCATTTCCGCTTCCATGCTCACGTAAGTCTGTGCCGTACATGAGCTTACCTATCCAGACGGAAGCAGGGATTGAGCCAACCATATAACTCAGAACAACAATTACGAGTACGGACAACATATCGTGGCCTTTGGTTGGCGTTTAATTCAATGATGCGAGAAGAAAAGCTAAGTGGAGTAGAACTAAGTGGGGTCGTTTTATTCCAACCCATAGCTGCTTGATCCCAGATTGCATACCTATAGTAAACAATTCTAAGCCGTCACAACAGTTCCAATCACAACCGGCAATTCCCTTTCTAGCGCAGCCAACACTTTTTCTACTGCGTTTGGACGCACGATTGCGATAAGGCCAATTCCCAGGTTAAATGCGCTTCTCATGTCCTCTTCCGGAACAGATCCAACTTTCTGAATGAGCTGAAAGATGCCTGGCCGAATCCACGACTCGTAGTCAACTTCAATTGACAAACCTTCAGGCAATACCCTTTTCGTGTTTCCTGGGATGCCCCCGCCTGTCACATGAACCAATCCATGCGCGGTTGTGACCGAGCGAATTGTCTCAATCACATCCAAATAGGACTTGTGGATGGCCAATAACGCCTCCCCGATCGATACTCCGTTTAATTCCGCAGGCGTGTCGTGAACTGAATAGGCTCCAAACAGGACGTGACGGGCCAATGAATACCCATTTGTATGGAGACCGGTAGACGGAAAGCCGATTAATACATCGCCTGGTTCAATGGTAGAACCGTCAACAATGTTTTTCTTGTCGACCACACCGACAATCGTTCCTGCTAAATCGTATTCACCCTCGTCGTAGATGTCCGGCATTTCCGCCGTTTCTCCTCCGATAAGAGCGCATTTGTTCTCTACGCAGGCTTTTGAGAACCCTTCGATGAGATCAACGGCTACTTCAGGATCTAATTTCCCCGTTGAGAAATAGTCCAGAAAAAACAGAGGTTTTGCTCCGCAAACGGCGATGTCATTGACACAGTGATTCACCAAATCCTGTCCCACCGTCCCATGTTCGTTCATCATGAACGCCACTTTGAGCTTTGTCCCAACGCCATCAACTGATGATACCATGATGGGATCATCATAGGATTTCCAGTCGACCTTAAAAAAGGCACCAAAGGCCCCAATATCGGTCATGACGCCCGGAGTAAAGGTCTTCCGAACAAGCGGCTTGATGCGTTCAACCATTGCCTCGCCTGCTGCAATGTCTACTCCTGCGTCCTTATACGTTGCCATGAAATTGAGATATGATTGTGTTTCTGGACAAAGGTACAGAAAAGTAAAAAGTTCTGGGCGAATGAAACTGCGGAAACCCCATGAAACTGAAAGACAAAATGTAACTGAAGAACAAAATTTAACTGAAAGACAAAATGAAACTGACCTACAGGCTCGGCCAGACTGAAGCGCAGTGTCTAAAGGTCACTTAAAGGTCATTCGCCCAAACAGTGATTGATAACGAATGGTTAGCCTATCCATCCGAGACAAAAAAACCGGTGCCGTTAAACCCGTATTCAACTGTGATTCCGCTTGCCGAATAATCTCGAGTGAGTAAAACCACCAGTAAGCAAAAATACGTTTTTGTGACCTGTTGAGGTCGGTAGACAAGGACAACGAATCGGCAAGAGACTGCTTGATCTGAACCATGGTTTTCCAGTCCCATGACTCCTGCTCGGAAATAGACTCGCCCCCCTTCGGTTCAGTTAGCAGCTCATTGAAAAAAAGCGTGTTTGAAAAAGCACTTGCAGCCGATCGTTGCCAAGCGCGATGTATTTTCAAGACTGGAAGTAATGGCTCAAACAACATGTCCCACAACACTTTAAGCAGCGCCGGATCAGCTTCAGAATCGGCACCGTCCCTGAACGTTTGCAGAATCGAACGCACAGATATCTTCCAGAATACCTTATCCGAATTCAAAGTATACGCCGATACAAAACGGAGCTTCGAAGGCCGAAGAAAAGCTTCTTGGTCAACCAAATCGTACGCATCCGCCCATGTTTTGGAAGAATGACCATACCTGAGGTCGTCCATAACCGCGCTCCACAACATGTCTAGTTCACCAATTCGACCCACATCGTCCTTGCTTCGGACTAGGCCTCGGAGCACTTTAAGCGATTCTTCTGTCATGCTGGCTCGGGATGATCTCGATCGTACTCGTCAGTCCAGGGCGCATCTTTCTTGTTCAAAAATGCCGACACCCCTGCTCGGCAATCGGAGGTCGAACGAGCATTGGCGTTGGATTCGATAGCTGCAGAAAACGCACTGCCGAAGTCTATTCCCGAATTGTTGTGTAAAAGCTTTTTTGTGAGAGCAATTGCGCTTTCAGACGTGTTTCTGCAAATGGAGTCAACATATTCTGAAACCACGGCATCTAGAGATTCGATATGAACATGTTGATTGATGATGCCCATCTCCTTCGCTTCTTGCGCCGAAAAAATGCGACCGCTCAGCAGTATATCTCTCAAATCTGCTTCTCTAATCCTAAAACGTAGGAGTACAGAAACGAGGGCTGGCACGAATCCCAATCGAACCTCAGTAAACCCAAACTTGGCCGTAGAGGAAGCAAATGCCACATCGCAGGCAGCGACGAGTCCGCTACCGCCCGCAATTGCGTGACCATTTATCTTGGCTACCAACACCTTTGGCCCAGATAACATCGTTGAAAAGAGCCGAGCAAGAGACTCTGAATCGACCTTGTTTTCTTCATATGACGCATCTTGGAGCTGTTTTAATGCAGCTAAATCCGCACCTGCCGAAAACACAGATCCCGATCCGGTTAAAATAATAACCCGAATCCTGGGGTCCGCGTACAGGGACACTAGCACATGAGTTAATTCGTGCACCAATGACTGATTCAACGCGTTGCGCCGATCTGGCCTATTTAGGGCGATGGTTACAGACCTTCCATCCAAACTGTTTTCTAAGGCAAGCATTGCGTTTTGTTTAAGCTTCGAGTAACAAGTTGCATCCTCTAATTTCAGCATCAGACTGCCTTCCCAAGACTTCGAATCCATTCACATGCTGAACGGCAAGATCTTGAGTTAGAATGGCACTTTGGCTGTATACGTTGGCAAGATCAAACACGGCCAACAACCCCTGTTCGCCTAACGGGAGGGGCGTTTTGAAATCATCTGGGTCTAAGATACGAGCCTCCATCCACGGCGGGGTTTCAAAAAGACCGTGGCTATTGGTGTAACACTGAGACAGCAGTTCGCACATCCCATACTCAGATCGTATTTGGGATACCTTGATTCCAAATCCGCTGGAGATACTGGCATGAAGGTCAGGTCTGGACATTTCGCGACGATGTGTCTTCATTCCACCCGTTTCAATGATGGTCGCGCTGGGTGGTAGTTGCCACACTCCCTTTTCAGCGAGATCGACCAATCCAAAAGCCGCTCCAAGAAGAACCAAGGAGATTCCAGTTCGGTTTGACTCCTCGATCGATTGGGTTAAGATAGAATCGTCCTCCAAGAAAATGGCAGATCCCCCCGTTCCAAACTCTCTGATCAGGACGTGTGCCATGTGGACGAGCGAACTTGCAGACTCATAAGCAGGTAAATAAGCAAGGAAAATGAACGGTCCGTGTCCAAATACGCGTTCAAAACCGGCGCAAATAGAGCGTTGGTAAAGTTCCGAATAACGCACAAAGTGTTTCGAGCGTTGCTGTCCCGATGTGCCAGAACTGTTGAATACCAATTCAGCCTCAGAAGCCGGGAAACAGGTAATTGAAGTGTCTTTGAACGCCTGAATGGGAAGGTATTCGTATCCATGAAACGCCCGATACACGCTACTATTCTCCTTCTGAAAAGCCGTTACCTTTTGCCTCCAATCGGAAAAGGTGTCTCTTGTATTTTCATCAAGAAGATGAAAATGATCTGCGATATGAGCGATCTCATTCAAGCGAGCGGTAAATCGGGTAAATGCTTCCAACTGCCGACCACTTGTCCATCTGAGCCCAATTCACAAGGCCGTCGTCAGAGCGCGGCTCCAGCAAGTAAAAAGCCAGCCTAGCTAGCGGCTGATCACTCGAGATCTGCAAGCTACCAGCTTCAAGCTCAACATTCTGTTTAGCGTACGCACCGGTCAGCGTGCGCTCTTTAATCTGCTGAAACTCATTTTCAGCGGCTTCGCTCGAGGCAATAGTAAAAGATTCTACGTCTTGGTTTCTTTTCGACTTAAGAACGGAATAAGAAATCCCGTGTGTGTCTAGGTAGGCACCAACAAGTGAGGCAGCCGCCGCGCTTACATAATAATTGGCGGGCACTCGGCTGGTTTCAGTCGCTTGAAATGCACCGTACTCTGGCATTACCTGCGTATAAACCGTGTCTTTACGTTCGAAGTACGTAGCGCCACTGTATGGATTGGTGAGCACATCAACAGCTCCCATCAAAATTTCAGTAGACTCGGAATTCATTTTCGGTTCAAAACGAACGCCCAGTTCCGTTCCAGTGAGTTTGAATTGATCTGCACTAGAAACGAGTTGTTCAATTTGAGTGCGATGGCTTGAAGCAAAGGCTAAAATTTCTTCAACAAAATACCTGGTTGCCAATATGCGTTCTTCGAAGGTGGCATAAGCATACCCTTCACTCAGAATGGCCATCCTGTTTCGAAGGCCTACGTAGTTATTATTGAAACGAGGCCGATGGTCGAACGTGTACCATGCTGCGTCGCCGGCTCTGAAAGGCAGGTTTCCGTAATAGTAATACTCCCAGCCAACCTTGTTGCGAATCGTGTTGGTCACGTCTTTCATCCATACATCACGCAAAAAGGAGTCGATTCCTTGATCCGTATTCGGATTTAGAGGAGTTGAATAGGTGATGTGGTAGGCGTGGCGGGTTCCGTTTGTGGTGTGCAGGTCCACGACTACGTGTGGATCATACTCATTGAAAAGGCGAATCAGAGACCGAGCTTCCGGACTTTTAACCTTCATATGGTCCCGATTTAAATCCAAACCTTGAGCATTTGGCCGCTGTCCCATTCCACCAATTGGGCCGTTTTGCCTTGGACGATTGAACAGATTGACCCGTTCATTGCCATCTGCATTGTAAATGGGGGCCATAATGACCACCATATCATCCAGCAATTCCGCGTACTTACCCTGGGCCATGTCTCGGATCATGGCAAGCAGGGCCTCTTTTCCGCAGACTTCTCCGGCATGAATGTTGGCTTGGATAAAGACTCTTAGTTTTCCGCTATTGAGAATAGACTCAGTTGTGGCGTCTTTTACATTGCCAAAAATAACAAGTGGCAATTCTCGTCCTTCCAGCGAATAGCCAAATGAACTGAGGTGCAAATTGGGACTGGCATCCGTTGCCGTATGGATGAAAGACATGACTTCAGCATACGAGGTGGTTTCTTCATACTCAGTCCGTTCTGCTGCGGTTAACAGGTCGGAAACGTGTGTTGTGGACTGCCCTAGCGAATTTGAGGGACCGGCTAGAAAGAGCACAAAAATAAATATGACGCCAAAAAACTTTCTCATATTCGGTGGTTACAACACGTTGTAAATGAGTAGAAAAGTATCCTGCCAGAGGTGAATGACGGAGTATACGAGAAGAACGCCCATGTTTCCACTTTCCTTAGATATAGGAGGCGTCCAGGGCAGAGATCACAATATCTAATAAACTCCTCATAAAATCTCGGGAAACGAATCCATTACGCTGCCGTTGTATCCGAGCAAATTGTTGTGGATTAACTAGAAGATTGGTAGGTTTCAGCCTATCGAAACTTGATTTCTTTTCCCGAGCGCATGGCTTCCAAACCTACAGACATCACTCTTGCCATCACACCCGAAACCAGGGTGGATGTGATTAACGTTTCTGAACGGGTGAAAAAGGAGAACGAAGCCTTTTTCGACACCTACGAAAAAAGCGCGTTTGCCTCACATCATACCACAGCTGGGTATTTTGAGCAGAGTTTTGCTAACCGGCTAAAGAATAATCCTGAGGCGCTCGAAGCCTATTTGGGATCCTTCAAAAAGCTGTTTCCGCCAAATGCGGATTACCGGCATGACCAAATGGACCTCAGAGACGAACTTTCTGATGAGCAAAAGTTGGTTGAACCTAAAAATGCTGATTCGCATCTGACCTATATAGGTTCAGGGCTTGAGAACTGTGTTACGTATCTGAATAGCCATAAGTCGCCCGTTTACTTCATCGACTTGGATGGGACGAACGGTCCTGAGCATCGAAATCGAAAGACAACAGTTATTGGGTATAATTCCGAATCTGTGGTGAGCCGGCAGCAGATGGTAATCCGGATGTCGAAACACCCTATTGACTCGATTAATTTGTGGGACGAAAAGGTGGGGATTCTGGCCCAGTTAGAAGAGCGTATTCGGGAGCTCGGAATAGGAAAGGGCCGTATTGATCTCTCTCTTTCCCCAGACGAACGCAATACGGGCCTCACGGTCAATGAATACGAAACGCTACTAATGCGTCATGATTTGCCCGAAGTATTGAAAAACCCCGTCCGTTTTATGGCGCAACGCGGAGTGAACATGCTTCGCGATCCTGGCGCGATCAAAGAAAAGGCCAAAGACTACATGAAATATGATCTTGTTCACGTCGTGAACGAGTTCATTGATTCCATGGGATTATCTGAATCGCTCATTGAACGAATCATTGACAAGTTCTTCCAAGTCCCCGCCTCCCGCTTTTTACGAATGAAGCGAGGCGTCAGCCTGATTGTTTCGGATAATGATACAGGGAATGGGCGCATTGTTTCAGGGACGTATCAAAGCCCAATCCTGGTGCAGTGGAGAAAGACTGAAACGCAAACGAGGTCGGTAAACGCGACCTTTACCCGTTTCGAGTAAAGCCTGACTTCATCTCGTCCTAAATCAGTGACTTGGACTGAACTCCGTCCACAGGGATACATGATCCCGAAATCCAACTTGCACGGTCAGAAGAAAGAAAGGTCACGACATCGGCCACTTCTTCTGCAGTCCCAAACCGCCCAAGGGGAATATTTGAAGCCACGAAAGCCTTCATTCCTTCTGGATCCGAGATGCAACGCTTATCCCAACTGCCACCGGGAAAACGAATAGAGCCAGGAGCCACGGTATTGACTCGGATTCCATCTTCGGCCAATTCAATGGCCATGATCTTGGCAGCGCTAATCAATGCCGACTTCGTGGTGTTGTAAATCGAAAGCCCCTTCCCTCCTGCTTCTCGGCCGAAAATCGAGGTAATAAATACGATTGAACCGCGATTTTGGCTCTTCATGGCTGGCAAAACGGCTCTAGAAGTGTTCAAATGGGATTTCAAGTTCAACTCGAGAATGTCTTGCCAGTCCGCGTCCGTGGTGTCCGCGAACATTCCTCTTCTGTTTCCACCTGCGCTTCCAACAAAAACGTCAACTTGGCCGAAGGTGTCGAGAGCGGCTTTTGCTAGCTGCGCTCCCGCGTCTGGATGAGTAATATCAAGGGCAAGCCCAACTACTTCGCCTCCAGCTTGGCGTAGTTCAAGACAGGCTTGGTCCAGCTCCTCTTGACCTCGAGAACAAATAACCAGCTTGCAGCCCTCGCTAGACAATGCCATGCCTATGGCTTTCCCAATTCCTCTGCTTGCTCCTGTAACGATGGCGACACGCCCTTTTAACTGAAGATCCATGTAGATTTTTACGCGCTTTGTTTCTAATAGAAGACGCAAAATAGCGATCTTTAATTTGAACGGCGCGTTCTACAGAAAACTCAGTCAAGAATTTGAACTATGCGGGACTACTCCACTTTTTTTCCAACACTCAGCGGCAGCTCAAAGGTCTGGGTATACGTTGCCTCGATTGCAATCGATGATAGCACCGCAGAAAAACTCACGTCGGTTCTTTTCTCCTTTGGAAACCAATGGTCTTCCCACGGCAGAATTGTACTTTCTGAATTCGATATTTTAGACCACCAATTGATTGTGTTAGGTGCGGAAGTTGATCAAGGTGGCATTTCTGGATGTGGAATTGATAAATCGCTTCACGTGCTAGAGGAATTTGCCCGTGAAACCGGTTTTGAATGGGTCAGCGCTCTTTCAATTGTATACCGAGACACCGAAGGCCTTCTTAAGGTTGTTTCTCGCCCAGAGTTTAGAAGTGAGGTGAAGCAGGGAGGCGTTACGGATATGACCAAAGTCATTGATACATCGGTTTCCGTGCTTTCCGAAATACGAGAGGGTAAATTAGAAGCTCAGGCAGGTGCCTCTTGGCATGCGCGTGTATTTGCAATACCTGCATCATCGACGGTTTGATTGCTTTAGTTTGTGACTGAATCAGAAATCTCTCCTTCAAGCATTTCCGGCAGACCCGGAACCAGCGTTTTTCCAACGCGGGAGTTACTTATTGCCAATGCGTTTTTGCTCAGCGCAGTAGTTATCGGCACGGTTGGATACATGGTTATCGAAAATTGGTCACTTTCCGATAGTCTTTACATGACATTTATCACCTTGACGACCATTGGGTTTGCGGAGGTGCATGAGCTGTCAAATGCGGGTCGCGCTTTTACCATATTTGTTGGACTAACTGGAATTGGTAGCGTTGCGTTTGTTGCAACCCGAACGGCCCAGATATTGTTAAACACCAACGCTTTTCGACATAGGACAATTATGAAGTCGGTCAACGCCATATCTGATCATTACATCCTTGCCGGATTTGGACGCATTGGACACCGCATCGCCGACGATTTAAAGCGAAATGATGTGCCTTTCGTGGTGGTTGAAAAGAAGCCTGAAAAGTATGAATCGCTTCTGAAATCGGGGTTTTTGTTTATCCAGGGCAATGCAGAAGATGAGGAGGTCTTACTTACAGCCGGCATTGAACGGGCAAAAGGGCTCATTTTGACCCTTCCAGAAGACCGCGCCAACGTATTTGCCACCTTGGTAGCCCGTGAGGTGAGTCCGGATTTGTTCATACTCGTTCGAACAGACACTCAGCTGAATAAGCGCAAACTGATTCGAGCGGGAGCCGATAAAGTCGTCGCTCCGTATGAAATTGGAGCCGACAGAATGGCTCAAGTGTTGCTTCGGCCCCATGTTGATCGTTTTATGGAACGCGTTTTGCAGGCTGGAGCATTGAACTATACAATGGATGAAGTCTTGGTTCAACCGAATTCTCCACTTGCTGGAAAAAGTTTGGTTGATTCTAATTTCCGTCAGCGATTTGACGCCATTGTAGTAGCAATCATGGATAGTGACACGCTAAACATGAAATTTAATCCCGGACCGAATGAACGGATTAAACCAAATGATACGCTCATAGTAATGGGCAGCAGCGAAATGATTGTCCGACTAAGAAAAGATGGCTGCACGGCAGCGTAGTCACAAAACCACCGATTTGACCAGTATGATGAACAGAATTATTTGGATCGTGCTTTTTATTGCAGCAAGTCTCAGTGTGACTACTGCTAAGGCTCAGTTTTATCTGAACCAAGGTGAGCTCGCCGAATTAATGCATGAGTGCACACCTGAGCTTGAACGCTTACCTCTTGTGCGCTATGACTACAAAATCCTGTACAGTTCGCGCAACAACAGCGTTTTGGCCAGAAATACTTTTTATAAGGTAATTGGCGAAGGAGACGTTAACGTGGGGCGCAGCAGAGCACTTTTGGTCGCTTTGTTAAACCGGAAGCTCATGGACCGAATGGAAGTGGGCGACACGCTTGTGGTCCCAGATAAATTCGACCTCGATTTTTGTGCCTACTCCCCATTTCCTCGCTTCTATGCAGGTGGACTGGCATTTGATAAGCTATTTATTATAGATAAGTCTATCCAAGCGTGGGCCGCATATGAAAGTGGTAGACTTGCTCGCTGGGGTATCGTTAACACAGGTGACCCACAGCACAGAACCCCTAACGGACGGTTTAACTTCAACTGGAAAACTGAATACCGCGTTTCGTCTCATTCTCCCGTTGGTGAGCCGTGGGAAATGTATTGGGTGTTTAACTTTGTAGAAGAGCGAGGAATCCATGTGCACCAGTATCCTTTCCCAAGCGGAGGGCCAATGAGTCATGGATGCGTTCGGCTGGTCGATGAAGACGCAAAATGGATCTATGATTGGGCCGATGGCTGGCAAAAAGGATCAAACGGCTTTAAAACCGGGTTTGGAACGATAGCCAAGCAGGGAACGACCGTTCTCGTAATCGGAGATGACCCACCAGGTGATCCTACAACGTTTACTAAAAATGGGCGTTCTCCAGAATTACTACCGGTTCGCCTGCCTGGCCATCCCTTTGACATCCCTGCAGGCGGGGCTCAGCAGAAGTTCTTTGATCGAATCCGAAAGATGTAAGGCTATCGGATAATCGAAAAGAGTCTCGAAAACCTAGGTAGCATAGAGTCAGCGTCCCATGAAAAGTATACCATGAGAGCTTTCCCGACGACGTGATCCATGGGTACAAAGCCCCAAAACCGGCTGTCTTCTGAATTGTCTCGGTTATCGCCCATTACGAAAAAGTAGTCCTGTTCGAAGGTATACTGAGTTGCTTGCTGACCATCAATCGTAAAGGTACCGTCGGCGTTTGCGCTAGCGGTATGGTGCTCATATCGTGTAATTACAGTGTAGTACTCTTCCCAAGATGCCGGTGTAAGATCAACAGTTACTCCCATTTTGGGAATGGTCACGGGCCCAAAATTATCTGGTGTCCATCCACGACCCGGAGGATACATGGCTGCATCATAAATTGAGTTCGCAGGCGCGACAGCCGCTTCTACACGATCCACCCAAACCCAGGATGCAATTGTTTCGGCAGCTTGAGGCGTTGCCACCATTTGAACAACGCTTTGGTCCTGCCCCTGAATAACATCTTTTATGCCGAGCTCTTCCAGATCAAATCGATTTAACTGAACCCTTGGATCGGTTTTGTATACGAGCCAATATTGCTGCATTTCGGCCATCAATGCTTGGGCTTCTCCATCCACCATAACTGTTTTGTTATCTACAGAGACAGTCTGTCCCGGCAAACCGACTACGCGCTTGATGTAATGCATACGACGTTCTATGATATCAACGTCGTCCGCAGGCCAGTTAAACACAATGGCATCGCCCGTTTTGACTTGAGAAAACCCTGGTATCCGACCAAAGGGGAAGGACAGTCCTTTTAAATAGATCGATGTGAACGGAATGCCAAGAGACATGGGTGTTCTCGTTCCATAATGGACCTTTGACACAAAGAGGTAGTCGCCAACCAAGAGGCTTTTCTCCATAGAAGGAGTCGGTATTCTAAACAAATCGAAGAATAGCGTCCGAAGTATGACCATCACGATAACTGCAAAGATCATGGCATCGAACCACTCCCTCAATTTGCCTTTGGGAGCTTTAGCATCATTATCAGTGCCCTGCGATGCGGCTTTTCGGTCGGTTTTCCGGCGATCGCGTTCTTCTTTTCTTACTTCTGCTCTACTTTTGGCCACGGTTGTTTCGTCTTAATTATCGGTGTTTCTCTCAGAGATTAACGCCGGAGATGGTCGTCCCATTTTTAAATCGGGACGTTTGACGGGCTGATCAAAAAATCGAACGCCGTCAAAACCTGTTAAATACCACGTTCTTTGATCAATGTTGTAATAGTAATCTACAAATTGCTTACGGCTTGGCTGCTTCGTGAGTTGCTCAAATATTGTCTTTTTAATCAAATCCAGTTTTGAACGGTATTTCATTTCTGCTGCTAACACAATTCCCCTGTCCCAGGGTCCATTCACATCCAAAATCGTGACTGGAATAGTACCATTGGCTAGGAACCAGTATTCAAACTCAACCACATCTTCCCGACGCAATGAATCTGGATATCCAATTTCAGCAAGCGTTTGCGTTGGGGCGCCATAGTGATATTCGAGGCGAGCTCGAATATCGGCCGTCTTCATGGTATCGATAGCTGACCTCGTTGTGCTTCCCATAAAGGACCAATCGGCCTCTGAAAACAATGTGGCATACGACCCAGATTCAATGCGCGATATAAGACGGATGGATGAGATTCCAAACGTCTCCAAGGGTTCAGGAAGCGACGCCAAAAGGTCGTTCCAACTCAATTCATCGAGTTGCGACTGAATTACCTGTGCTTTGGTATCAAGGCGCTCAAGTGGTAAGTAGGTCAGCTTAAGGTTGCCAGAAGACGCTTTGTCGGTTGCAATTTGGCGAGTTCTAGCGTGAAGGTAATAGGTCAGCAAATCGGATGTCTTTTGCTGCTGTGCCGCACAAATATTTACAACAAAGCCAAGTATCATTACCGAAAGCACAAACAGATTGCATTTCATTGCGCTGCGCAAAAACAACCGTATTTGCGACGAACAATCTCGCATCAGTCCTCCATGGAAAGGACTGCCAAAAATGCTTCTTGAGGAATTTCCACACTTCCAACCTGCTTCATGCGCTTCTTCCCTTTCTTTTGCTTCTCGAGGAGCTTGCGTTTTCTGGATATGTCGCCACCGTAGCATTTTGCAGTAACGTCCTTGCGGAGTGCTTTTACTGTTTCTCGAGAAATAATGCGTGAGCCAACCGCGGCTTGAAGAGCTACGTCGAACATCTGCCTTGGAATCAATTCACGCAGCTTCTTTACTAGCTTTTTGCCCATTTCATAGGCTTTATCCCTGTGAACGATTGTAGATAGTGCATCGACCGGATCTTGGTTAATCATCACATCTAATTTAACCAAGTGGCTTACGCGGTAGTCTAGGTAATCATAGTCCAGAGAGGCGTAACCGCGACTGATGCTCTTTAACTTGTCGTAGAAATCAAAAACGATTTCAGCCAGGGGCAAATGATACTCCAAGCTAACTCGTTCCGTATCCAAGTACTGCGTATTGATATACGTTCCGCGCCTGTCCTGGCAAAGCTGCATCAGTCCGCCGATATATTCGGTTGGCGTAATGATTTCCGCTTTTACATAGGGCTCTTGAATCTCAGAGATGCGTCCAACAGAAGGCAGATTTGACGGGTTTTCAACCGTAATCCACGTTTGGTCTGTGCAAAGCACATTGTACTTTACGTTAGGGACGGTCGTAATGATGTCGAGTCCAAACTCTCTATCAAGCCGTTCCTGCACAATTTCCATGTGCAACAGACCCAGAAACCCAACTCGAAAACCGAAACCGAGAGCTACGGACGTTTCGGGCTCAAATGTCAGCGCAGCATCGTTCAATTGAAGCTTGTCAAGAGAGGCACGCAATTCTTCGAATTCTTCTGAATTGGTTGGGTACACTCCAGAAAAGACCATTGGCTTCGCTTCTCTGAAGCCTGAAATAGCTTTGTCGGTTGGATTGTTTTGCGATGTAATGGTATCCCCAACCTGAGTGTCCTTTACTTCTTTTATCGAACCAATAATGTACCCGACTTCACCAGCTGCTAATGTGTCCACGGGTTCCATGGATAAACGAAGATGTCCTATTTCCTCTGCATCACATTTCTTGCCGGTGGCCATAAACAAAATACCATCGCGCGTTCGAAGCGTACCTTCAAATACCCTCGCGTAGACGATCGACCCACGATACGTATTAAAGATGGAATCAAAAATCAGCGCCTTGAGCGGAGCGTTACGATCTCCTTTCGGTGCCGGGATTCGCCTTACAATCGTTTCTAGTAGATCATGAACGCCGACTCCAGTTTTTGCAGAAATCCTTCCAATGTCTTCGGCCGACTCACCAATCAGGTTTTCGATCGACTGTGCTACTTGATCCGGATTGGCCCCAGGTAAGTCAACTTTGTTGAGTACCGGAATAATCTCAAGGTCCAGTTCCATGGCCAAGAGCAAGTTCGAAATAGTCTGCGCTTCAATGCCTTGAGCAGCGTCAACAACGAGAACCGCCCCCTCGCAGGCTTCAAGAGCTCTGGAAACCTCGTAGGTGAAGTCTACATGTCCTGGGGTGTCAATCAGGTTCAGTACATAGGTGTGCCCATCATCAGCCTTGTAATTCATTCGAATGGCATGGCTTTTAATCGTAATACCGCGCTCCCGCTCCAAATCCATGGAGTCCAGCACTTGGTCCTGAAGCTGGCGTTTGTTCAGGGTACCAGTTAGCTCAAGTAACCGATCCGCGAGGGTACTTTTGCCGTGATCAATATGGGCAATAATGCAGAAGTTTCTAATTCTGCTCTGTTCAATGGACATGTATAAGACGTGCTAGCAGATCATTTAAAGGTGCCTGTGTAATACTCTCTTGGTCACACGGTTCCGCCAGCACGACTAGGTTAGAAATAAATTCGGATTGTATACTACAAGTACACGCTTTATTTGGGGATTTCAGAACTCGATTGTCGGATGAAAGTACCACCTCCTAAAGCGTTACTTTAAGTGAATGGGGCTTAGAAAAGGCAAAATATTTTTCTTTTTTTGTACCGTTCCACCCCGTACGCCCCCTCTTTATACGTCGCTATACCTTGCTACCCTTAGTGTTACAGATATTTACTAATGTGTTATATTAGCATGAGTGTATACTTGGGTAGTGTTTGCGTTTCCTGTGTAATAAGAACTGACTGAAGGTAAGATTCTATGCGTTCTTTGACGGACGAACAGTTTCGTGCTTGGAGTCACGGTCTTCAAAATTCTGACGGAAGTTCCTACGCAGATCTTTTTGACTCAACGTATGATGCACTTCATCGCTATGCGATGTTCATCACTCGAGATTCAGATGCCTCTGCAGATATTCTTCAAGACGTTTATCTGAAACTGTGGCGCGTTCGCACAACGATTGATCCCGAAAGATCGCTGAAAGCACTCATGTATCAGATGGTGCGGAATTATGCCCTCAATCATGAAAGACAGAAGAAGCGACATGCAGCAGATGCAATTGACGCAGACAGCCCTTCTGTTGGCTTTGACAATATGGATGATGAACGGTTAGACGCTGATAGACTACAGGCCCAATTGGACGTGTGGATTTCAGAAATGCCAGAACGAAGGCGCGAAGCCTTCATGTTGAGTCGGTACGAACGGCTCTCACATGAGGAAATTGCAGCGCTGATGGATCTGGCTCCAAAGACTGTTAACAACCATATCGTTTTAGCACTTCAGCATTTACGGAAAAGGCTTGACGGCTATCAAGACAGATAGCCAGCCTGGCAAAAAGTGACAATTCTCACGTTAAAGATTTATAAGAATACACGAGATAAGATTCCGGTGAGCAAAACTAGCTTCACATATTCCCTACCAAAAGAGGTCCAATCGGATCTTGTCGGCATGCTGGTTACAGATCGAAATGATCTAGAACAGATGTGGTCAACGATTTCTGATGATGCACCTAGTCCTAGGGAAAACGGAAAATCTCGAGTTCGGTCTGCTATAATGGCTGCCGTTTCTGAATCAGAGTCTCGTAAGTTTGCTCCTCTTAGACTAGCGGAACCTGTTGCACGCATTTATTCTATGCGACTTAAACTGGTTTCGATTGCTGCGGCACTTGTCGTGGGGCTTTCGATTTCGATGTCGCCTTCTACGCAGCATTATAGAGCGGATTATGGATCTGCAACTCCTACACTCGTTTCTCTACAAGACGGAAGTACGGTTAGCTTAGCTGCAGGAAGCCGTATTTCAGTCCCAGAGTCTTTTGGTACTACAAATAGACGAGTCATATTACACGGCCAAGCATTTTTTGATGTAACTCCAGGTTCTTTACCGTTTGAGGTCAAAACATTCGATTCTCAAACTGAAGTTTTAGGCACGAGCTTTTCTGTTAAGGCTTGGCCGGGAACTCCAGAAGCTTCGACAGAAGTCGTTGTTAAAACGGGACGCGTATCAGTTCAGACTCAAGCTGAAAGCGTATTGGTATCTCCTGGCGAATTCATTTCAGTTTCCGCTATCTCTAAAGAATCTAATCAGCCTTCTGCTATAAACGTTTCTACAGCGCTGAACTGGGTAGATGGCGGCTTCTACTTTGACAATGAATTAGTTGAAAATGTGATTGCTGAAATTGAGCGCCGTTATGACGTTTCAATTAACGCCCCTAAGTCTATTCAATTACGTCGATTCAACTACTCAACACCTCACCAAGCAGAAACGGCTAATGAAGTGCTTGGGGACTTATCCGTCACAATAGGTGTTCGATATCGATCAACCGCTAACGGGTTTGAATTGTACTTAGATAAGTAGAGACCAGATTTAACTGTTATCAGTTTAGGATGTATAGGCGCTGCCGGCTCAAACGAAATGTTTAAGCCGGCATTTTTATTTGGATCCACTTTTTGTTGCAATCGTACGACTCATTTGCCAGCGTGCGAATTCGACACCCATGTCGAGCACCCTTGAGCACTCCTTTTTGGCACCTGATTTTTATTAGCCTAGTCGTTTGCTTAGACGAACCTGTCCATTTCTTTTGAGACAGCCTACGGGGCAAAAGACCGTTATTATTGCGGTCCTGATACTCCTATCTACTTTTGTGAATCCTGCTGGAGCACAGAATCAGAGTAAGACGAATGGAGGCACACCGGCCAAGTATTCGATTGTGTTGCAAGGCACCAGCCTGCAAGAAGCATTGAGCAAATTCATTGAAGCCACTGAAGGGGATATTTCTATTTCCTGGGATCCGCTCCTTTTGACTAATAAGCGGGTATTTTGCGTCATAGAGAATGCCTCCGCAGAAGCACTTCTGACCTGTATCCTAAAAGGTACGGGATTGGATTATGTAATTAGATCAAATGGCTTGTTCGTTTTGGGCATGGCTTCAGAGGGACCGCCCTTAAACGGTAACCTACGTGGTATTATACTGGATTTTGATACCGAGCAGCCCATTCCTAACGCAACAGTCTATTTGGCAGAAGCAGATGTAGGTCGAGTAGCAAATCATGAGGGCATGTTCATTTTCCCTCGACTTCTACCTGGTACCTACAATATGAGGGTACAACATATTGGCTACCGCCCCAGCCGGGCTACCATTCAAATTGATGCGGGAGAAGACGCGTCAACAGAAATTATTCTTGAATCAGAAAGTATCCTCATTAGCACTCCCCTTATTGTTGACGGCGCGCTTTCTGCGTCATCTCTTCTGCTTGGTGCTCCACAAGCGACGCTTGAAGAAATAAACCAAAACCTGAATAGCGGCACAACCGGACTGCTACAAACGCTCGATGCCATGCCCGGCGTCCGAGTGAACGACGCGACAGCAGACATTCATATCCAAGGTGGTGAAGCCGGTGAACATCAATTTAGATTGGACGGCGCCCCCGTCTTTTTACCGCTGAATGTGGCGTCTTTTATAGGGCCGTTTAGTCCTTTCGCCTTGGGAAAGATTACTGTTCATAAAGCTGGATTTCCAGCGCGGCTTGGTTCACAGATCTCCGGTATCATTTCAGCTGAGCATGATTTGAGGATTCCTTCAGGTTCGAGAGGGAAATCCAGCGGAAATCAGTTTACCCTTCAAGTTGACCCGTTATCTACGAATGGTCGGTATTCTGGATTCTGGCAAACCCGCACGGGTAGGCACGTTACGGTACTCGGATCTGCACGAATCGGTACCTGGCGACTTTTGGCCCCTCCTGCCCTTTCCCGCTTAATGGATGAATGGAACACGATTGACACGTTCTTGCTTTCCGCATTCGCGGATCAAAACACACCTTTTGCCAATTTGCCCGCTACGGGAGATCCTGCGATTCAGTTTTTGGATATCCATGCGGCTTCAAAGGTTCGTTTTTCTGCCCTGAAGTCGATTTCAACCTCTGCATATTGGGGACGAAGCAGTCTTGGTAACAGTTTGGCAGACATTGACTTATCGGCAGATCCTGGAACGCTCTCCTTTCAGTTGGGTCGTTTTAAGGATGTTTATACGTGGCAAACGGGAATGGCTCAATCAAGACTGGATGTCGTGCAGTCCCCTCACGTCTTGAGCTCCGTTGGTGTCAAAGGTAGCTTTTATAGGCTGACTCACGACTTTGAAGTTCCAGATCAACTCGAAGGTCAAACGGTCGAAGATGACGGAAACCGGGTGTATGAGGTGACGCTCGACGGGAATGTGAACTACTTTTCCGACTCAGGCTTGGAGCTTGAAATGGGCTTAGAAGGGACCGTAACAGGGACTCGGTTCACGGTAGCTGGCACACAGCAGTTTCCATTAACACATGAATCAACTGGATGGCGTGTCGCTTCGTTTATTGAAAACACATTGCACATAGGAGGCAATGCCGTACTAGAGGCTGGTATTCGATCGACATGGCTGGCTGCGAAACAAACCCTCTACGCGGAGCCGCGGCTTTCTGCCCGGGTCGATTGGCTGCACACTCCCCTTGGTGAAGTTTCTTTGTTCTTTGGATCGGGGCTTTACCGGCAGTTTGTGTCACAGTTTGATATCAGCAGCCGTAGCCCGCGCACGTTCGTTTCTTCCACTCGGTTTTGGATGGGTAACGACAAAACGGTGACTCCACCTAAAGCCGCTCATTTCACTGCCGAAGTTCAGATAGCCCCAAATAAAAGCTGGAAATTAAGCGCCGAGTCATTCTACAAAAAGCAATACCAGATTCTGTCTGTAGATTATTCAGCAAGTGATCCAACTGTGCTTCGCAATTTGGACCAAGACGAGTTTTTGAAATCAACTAGAGGATTCACGTATGGTGTTTCAGCGGGAATTCAGCGCTCAATTGGTCCTGGTAACGTTAAGGCTCGGTTTGATCACACGAAGGCTGAAAGAAGAATTTCAAGTTTGTACGGCAATCGATCACTTAGCGTGCCATGGAGCGAGCCGTTTCGCCTAGAACTTTCATCTGACATCGTTCCCGCTCCCGGTGTTGTTTTCCTCATGCGCTGGCGCGGTTCTTGGGGCCGAACCTGGGGTTTTAGAAAAGCCTATTACGACTTCCTTAGCGCTCATTTGAACGATATTGACTCCCTACTTGAAGAGCTTCGCGACAACGGCGTTTCGACGGACGCAATAAATCGAATCAAGCGCCAAGTAACCAACTACGACCTCACAAATCCAGACGAACATACGTTGCCGCCTATTTATCAGCTTGACTTGAGTGCTTCTTATTCGAGACGGATTGGAAAGTACACCATGCAACTAAGGGCAGACGTTATAAACGTTCTAGACCGCAAGAATACTGCTGAATGGCGTTTTGAGTTAGACGAGGAAACGTATTTCGGAAATGGGTCTAACGCTACCACTGGGCTGCTTGAAAGATCAGACCGGCACCTACTGCCTAGGGTCTTCAGTGTCGCTGCTAGGCTGACTTGGTAGATCTAAGGGTGCTTCGTCATTTATTACGACTTCATCCGGCAATGTGGAATTCTCAGTGGCCTCTGATTCCAGCAAGCCTAAAGAGATGTCGTGGAATCGTTTCTGGAAGAATATGATTCCAACTACACCAAGCACGATCGACATATCCGCCACATTCCAGATCGGGAAAAGCGCCATATAAGAGCCTCCGATAAAGGGAATCCCGTCGGGTACGTATCCCCTCCACACATTCACATGGATGAAATCCACTACTTTTCCAAGAAAGAGTGGTTCATCGTATAAAATCGCACCGTAAAAAACTCTATCAATAATATTTCCAAGCGCACCGCCAAGCACAAAGCTCAGGCTGGTCTGGTACGGACGGTAGATAGACCCGATCTTGAACAGGTACAGGATGATCAGGAATGTGGCCAAAACGCTGAAAATCGCGATTAGGGCTGGAGGACCAAATTGCATCCCAAACGCCATTCCTGGATTTTCCGTAAATGTAAACTTGAGCCAATCACCCAATAAAGGAATAGTCATCCCAAGGGTCATCGTATTTAAAACAATGATTTTGGATATCTGATCTACCAAAATCACGCACAACACAATGACGGCCGTGCTTTTTTTCCAGGATTTAGGTGTTTCCATATATAAAGAGCGTTCACTCAATGGCTCGGAGAACGCCCTGAGCCTTACCTGAGAAGTACCAGTGGTTACTTTTTCTGCTTCAGCTTTGCTTCAATCGATATTTCAGTGTGAGGCACGGCTTCCAAACGTTCTTTTGAAATTTGTTTGCCCGTTACTTTGCAGACCCCGTACGTTTTTTTCTCAATCCGTTCGAGAGCTCGGTCGAGGTAACCAATGTATTTTTGCTGCCGCGCCATCATTAGGTAAAGCTTTTCTCGCTCCATGGCGTCAGTTCCAGCATCTGCCATATGGTGGCTATATGCCGTGTCATTTTCAGACTGCTCTCGGGCATCAACAAGCTGCAACTTCATGCTATTGACATCCTTGTGTGCAGCCTCTCTCTTTTCAATGATAATATCGTTGAAATACCGCAACATTTCGTCAGAGTACGACGACTTAATGTCCTTGATTTCAGGGGTATCTTCGAATTCTTCTGTTTCCATAGTCTCTCTAAATTTGGTCGATTTGGAATTAGCAAGTCATTGCTTATCGCCGGATTCCAATCGTCAGATGCTCATCGTTAATTTCAAATTCGGCCAAAAATTCCCCACTGGGAACGTCGGTCTTTTCAAACTCGATACTCAGTGTCTCGTTCCTTATCCATTCCTTATGAAGGTTGATTGCAGAGACGATTGAATCTGAACCATTGAAGGTCACTGAAATGCGGTCCGTAACCGCGTAGTCCGCATCTTTTCTCATGTTTTGGACTCGATTTACCGTTTCCCGCGATAGTCCTTCCGCAACTAACTCAGGGGACAATGCCGTGTCTAAAGCAACGGTTATTCCATTTTCTTGGCCAACCAGCCAGCCTTCGATTCCTTCGCTAGAAATTTCAATGTCCTCTGACTGTAACACTACGTCTTCACCTTCAAGGGTGACTTTCAGCTCGCCGCTTGCCAAAAACCGATCAATCGCATCAACATCCAACTCTCTGATGAGGCTGGATACCGCTTTCATGTGCTTTCCTAGACGCTTGCCCAACGTTTTGAAATTGGGCTTTGCGGTTCGTTTAACCACATCAGACGAGCCTGAGACATACTCAATCTGCTTAACGTTGATTTCGTCGAGCACAATGCCGCTCACGCCTTCAACAACGTCTTTTTCTACGCATTGGCCAGTAACTACCATAATTCTAGGAAGTGGCTGCCTCACATTGATTGCCGCGGTGTTACGAAGTGCTAGGGCAATAGAAGACACCGTTCTAGCCAAAAACATTTTGTGTTCCAGCGCAACATCTACGAAGCCAAAGACTTCTTTGGACGATGGAAACTGAGCCAGATGAACAGACTCTGATGTTAATAGCCCCATTTCATCGTTCAGGCTTTTAAACAACCATTCCGCGTAAAAAGGAGCGATGGGCGCCATGAGCCGCGAAAGAGTCAATAGGCACTCAGCAACGGTCTGATAGGCTGCATCTTTCTCTTTACGACTTGATCCCCCATCTTTTGCGCTCCAGAACCGGCGGCGATTGCGACGGATATACCAATTGGATAATTCGTCGACAAAAGCCTCGATACAGCGAGCCGCCTTAGTCGGATTGTATTCATTAAGCGCTTGCTCTGCTTCGATTGAAGTAGTGGCCAATCGGGAGAGAATCCATCGATCCATTTCCGGCCGTTCAGACAGCGCGATGGGTGACTCATAAACAAACCCATCCACGTTTGCATAGGTCGCAAAAAAGGAATAAACGTTTGCGATGGTGTTGAAAAACTTGCGTTGAGTCTCAACAATACCCCTTTCCGAAAACTTGAGATTTTCCCATGGGGGCGAATTGCTCATCATGTACCAACGAATCACGTCGATTCCATGCTTTTCGATAAGGGCAAAAGGATCTACAGCATTCCCCTTGCTCTTGGACATCTTCTCCCCTTTCTCATCAAGAACAAGGCCGTTCACGACAACGTTTTTGTATGCCAAGTTGTCCATGACCACTGTTGCGATGGCATGCATCGTATAAAACCAACCTCGAGTTTGATCAA
>JABMOI010000039.1 GCA_013204185.1 bacterium
AATCTACGGAAATCAGTGGGGTTGTGCGGTTGGCCCTGCTGGATGGTCTCTTGATGGCGGACAAACTTATGGCCCACCGAGAACAATCGTGATGGTGGAGTGGGAGTTTTTGTCGAGAATCCAAGGGCTGTTCTTCACGGTTCGTGAAGAAGTCCCTGAGAAGAATTGGCTGTCTGCGGTCGAGCCTTCACATCCTCCTAACTGGTTCTTTGAAGTCACACATCCACGTAATCAACTCGGTGAGCGCCTCGCCTTCTATCTTGTGGTGATCGGCAAATTCTCGAACCAACTTGAGACGAGCAGGTCGTTGCTGTTCCTGAATTCTTCGGATTTTGGCATCGATCTGCTCGATTAATTCCTCGTTTGTTTTTTGTTCCCCTTTTTTGGTCAAGCACCTGCCTTGCGAGCAACGTGCTCCCGCCTCAATCAAATCTCCGGTGGTAGGTAGCGGCGGATTCATGATGAACCTCCTTCAATTTGCAGATGCGGGGGAAGTGCGATTCGCCCCTCGTCAACCAGATCCTCGAAAAAAGCATTGCGCTCAAGGAGGAGTGAGGACCAATCGTTTTGATCAGTGACTGGTGTGGCATGACCCTCAGTACAGGTTATGGCGTCGAGGGCGAAAAGTCTCGCCCGGCGCTCCATCACGCGCAAAATAGTCTGGATCGCATTCAGATTCCCGCACAGAACCTGAGGCCAAAGAATTGCAGTAATTCGGTCTAATCGCTGGCCCTCCATGAGCCGAAGTTCCATCGCACTCTCCGCAGGAATGCGGCGCAATGCCCTTTGGCAGATTCGATAGGCCTGAGCCTTACCGGAGAGGTTTAGCCCCTCCGCTATTTCTGCATAAGTAAGTCCTTGGGTGCGAAGATCACAAACATCCCGCTCTAACATCGCGGATTCATCATCTAGTGGGCGAAGTCCCGACTTAAGTTTCACCACTTGGTTTCCAAAATTTTGTGCAACTTAGAGTCAGCCTTTGAATCCGCCCAGATTTCAGAGCAACAGCAGGGATCCACACCACACTCAGCGCAAATCTCTTTTTCAACCAGATTTAATCCTTCTCCTAAGTGAGTTTGTTCATCCAGACCAGACCCGTCCAGACCAGACCCGTCCAGACCAGCGTCACGCGTATCGTCACGCCCGTTGTCATTTGGTGACTCGGGAGTTTCGGTCGATATTCCTGCAAGTTTGAAACGAGATTTCCGCTGTCTTTGGGCATTTTTTTGTCGCCGAGCATTGATCACTTTAGGTTCGATTTGGTATTCCATGTGCAGTTTGATCGAATAGCCATCCTCAGTGACACTCCAACAACCTTTTTCCACAAGTTCACTCACTGCGATCTCGAATTCATGCGATTCCGCAAACCTCTTGACTTCATTGGCATGTATGTGTCCACCATTTTCGCGGTGCATCGCCCAAGCCAAACTCTCCACGTGAGTTCGAAAGGCTGCGTCGCTCAACTCTAGACCAGCACAAACTACACCAAAATCATCACTAATTTTCAGCCACACGGCACTACTCGTTTTCGCCTTGTATGAGCGCCAAAAGGGCATCTGTTCTAACTCTCACGGATCCCGGGCCTAAGCGAATGGCACCGGGAAGTCGTCCTTCCCTGATCCAGCGGTAACACGTCTCGGGTGACACGCTAAGACACTTTGCCGCCTCGGGGACGGTCACTGTTAGCCGTGATTTCAGGCTTTGCCTTTGATCCGGTATTTCATGGTTCATTTTGCTCTCCTTAGGAGGTATGAATCGTTACTTTTAGTGTTACCTCTTGCATGATGTAATGCAAGACGGTATATTTATCACATGAGTAAATCAGATGCTGGGGAGTCTCAATGGGTGCCTTCTGCCTATAACGAAGTCGATTGGTTCTACGTCGCACCGGGTACTCTCCCCGATTGGGCTCCGTGGTCGGTCGGGGTGAAGATTCAGGAGATGCCTGACGGGCAGTTAGCAATAATCGGAATCCGTGTGGAACCGCATGATGAGTACGACGGGAAAATGAGAGATCAGAAATTATCTACAGCGAAAATGAGAACACTGCCATTGCGAATACTTTTGGCGCAAGCAGCAGTAAATTTCGCTGTGATGAATGCGGACGATCGCGACCTCGAATCCAAGGTCCATGAGCAATTGAGAGCGTTGGATGAGTATGAAATAGATCGAGCCTTTGAATTGAGTGTGAAAGAGAATGGCCCCGAAATGGCGCGACTAGAGAGGGTCGCCAATCTCTATCGAAACGCTCAGCGATGGCCGGGCTATGGCGGTCCGCGTGACCAAATCGCTGAGGCTTTAGGCGTTAGCAAGGTGACTGTTGATCGACAACTGCAGGAAAGTCGTAAGCAGGGCTTTCTTGTGGCATTCGATGGGAAGCAAGGGAAGCATGGTGAAAGAAAAACCGAAGGGAAATGAATATGTCAAGCAAGGGACAAGCACGACCAAAGGCCGGGGAACCGATCAAACTCGTGTTCGCAAAATCCGGTCATAGCCGGTATCGCACGGTATTGGACTATTCGTCGCAAGGACAGCCTCGAAAGCAGCGCAGACAAACGTTTTCGACTTTGACAGAAGCCAGAGCCCACATTGCCGAGGTAAAGACAATGCGTAAGTTCGGTTCGCTTCCTAATCGAAACAAAAAGACATTTGCACTATTCGTGGATGAATATCTTCAGGACCGAGCAGATCATGTCAGGTCAATCACACAACGCACTTATGCGTCCGCTTTGAAGCCTTACGTTCACGAACTAGGCAGCCGAGAAATGGGGCAGATTTCTTTCAGTGACATCGAGTCTGTGGTCCGTGATCAAGCACGCGAAGGAAAATCAAAGCGAACAATAAGCCTTGGATTAATGCTGACCCGAAGTGTCTTTACACGGGCTATTCGAGAAGGTGTCGTGTTACGGAATGTCGCTGAAGGTGTGTCTGCCCTTGGCAAGCCCCCTAGAGTCAGAAGCGCTCTTAGCCATGATGAATATAAATTAGTGAGCAATGCTGCCGAACAGCAGCCGATGGCTGCTGCTTGGAGTCTCTTGCTTCATGGGATGCGTCGATCCGAGATCTTGGGTCTGCAATGGCAGGACTTTGATCTGAAATCAGGTCCGCCAACAATGACAATCTGTCGCGGCAGAACGGAAGGAAATGGCGAAACAACTCCCCCAAAAACACGACAAGGTCATCGCGTTCTCCCTCTGAGTGGTGAAATGGAAAAGTCCATTCGGAGTTGGCGTGCAAGTGTCCTAAGTGACTTTGGAATCGTCGCACTCACTGGAGATTGCTTCGTCTTCCTAGATAGTAAAGGACTTCCAGTACGACCAGAGTGGTTATCTGACGAGTGGAAGCGACTTTGCAGGGCCGCAGGCATCACTCGAAATGTGGTTCTCCATGAGGCCCGTCACACATCAGTGACAATGATGCGGTCAGCAGGCGTGCAGGATCGACTCGTTGCCGCTTGGCATGGCCACGACGAGTCCATCATGCGGGTTGTGTACGACCATGCTGATCAGGACCAAGTGGCCCTACTCTCCGCTGCTGACGCACTCTCGGCGCTGCAAGGAAAGACCGCGTAGGCCTTCGACCCAGAACCCAACGCCGGCAGCGTAGAAGAGTCGCTGAAGGCTCCTATGTGACATTTTTGTGACACTGCAGAGGCTCATGAAGTAAACTCGCTTCATTTCCCTCAAGGAAAGAGTGCGCCCGTAGGGATTCGAAC
>JABMOI010000040.1 GCA_013204185.1 bacterium
CTCATAGCTTTTTTCCTCTTCAAGCCACAAAATAGAGCCGGTAAAAATTTGAGATTGCTATTTGCCACGGTGGCCCTTTACTGGATCGCACAATTTGTTCTTATTGGTCTCTACCACGGTGATAACCGTGACTACACATCTTTTTTGGTGCCGTTGCTCCTGATCATGATGTGGTTTAAACCACCATCCAGTCAAGACACTTGGTCCGTGATGGTTCTCTTGGGAATGCTTCTTCTCATTATTTTGACGGTTACCTACATTCTTGAAGTCACGTCACTAACGAATCCGATGCCTACACCCGGGTTTCTCAACGATTGGGAGTCAGGGCAATACTGGTTGCCTCTGGACGGTTTCTTAGGTCTTGACGGTCGCTGGGTGGGGCCTTTTGGCCACAATACGCGCACTGCCATGGCTGCTACATTTGTGACAGTTATTGGCTTCTCTCGACTCACGTCTTTCTCGTGGGCGCTTATCCCCGGAGGGGTCTTCTTCATATTGGTTTCTGGAGTTCGAGCGGGATTCCTCTCCACGTTGGCCGCGCTGGCCGTCCTAATTCTGTTTAGCAATATAGGACTTGTTAGAAAAATCCCACTCTGGACAAAAATCGCGCTGCTGCTTGTCGGGGTAGCTGGTGGCGCGCTCTTGCTGTTGCGCTCTGGGGCAGGACTGACCGGACGGGGCACCATTTGGCGGGCTTTCCTGGATCTTTTTCCACAAGAACCTCTAATCGGGGTAGGTCAAACAGGCATAAACGCTGGTGGAGAGATTACGCAGAGATTTGTGGACGCTCACAATCTATTGCTGGATCCGTTAATTAGATACGGAATTGTTGGACTCTCAATATTTCTCATTATCCTGTCAGTCATGTTTTATCAATCTTTGCGTGCAACGAGTTTGGGCTCCGCTGGATCACTTGCGATTCTCACGGCTTATGTTGTGGCCTCAATGACTGACATCCAGAATGACTGGATTCACTTAAGTTACCAACTGGTGTTTGTTTTATTTGCGGCTATTGCGGCTGCTTCTGCAATTGATGAGCATCAAAGACGTTCGGCCAGTACGCAAACTTTAGTCAGAGAAGGTACCTGACTCAGTAATCCACGTCGACATGCAGTCCAAAGTGGCCCTACGGGTATGCCGTGCTACGAATGTCAGCCTGAACGCGCTAATATATGATCTCTATGCTTTGTGAGTCATTTGGGGGCTGAGTGATTACTTGGATTGTTACGCCCTGTTTTAATGACTGGGATTCGCTGCGTCAATTACTGTGTGAGCTGAAACTGTTGATTACCCCTGAATCAACCTTTCGTGTAATAGTTGTTGACGATGGCTCGACTACTGCGATATCCAATGATCTTATAGAAGCACTTACAGGTTTCTCTGGGATCCTCCTGACTCTAAACACGAATCTAGGCCACCAGAGGGCCATCGCGATAGGGCTTGCCTATGTTGAAGAGCACTGTGCGGGAGATTTCGTGGCAGTGGTTGACTCAGATGGAGAGGACAGGCCCTCAAACATTCCCATACTCACGGAAGTCGCTATCGCCCATCCGGAGTGCATTATCGTGGCGAGACGAACTAATCGAGCAGAGTCCACCAAATTTAGGATCTTTTACCTTCTGTACAAACTCTTTTTTCGCTTGCTCACTGGCCAGAATTTGGACTTTGGTAATTTTCAAATTATTCCATTTTCACAGGTGAAGAGACTTACTCATTCTGGGGCATTGTGGAATCACTTTCCTGCGGCTGTAATGCGAAGTAAAACTGTCCTTGTTAAAGTTCCTACAAGTCGAAGCAAACGATACTTCGGTGCAAGCCATATGAATTTCATTTCGCTCGTGAATCACGGGTTTAATGCAGTTGCAGTTTTCCTCGATATTGTCTTCATCAGGCTCCTAGTTTTTTTTGGCGCCCTAGTTGCCATAGTTGTGACACTAATTTCCCTAATCGGTCTATTTGCAGCATCTGACGATTACTCGAAAACGTGGTCGCCGATTGTTCTTCTGGGACTACTATCTGTCGCCTTAATACAAGCCATATTTACAATTCTTGCGACAGGCTTCCTTCTCCTCTCTGCTAGATCGATAATTCCTCTAGTTCCCCGCAAAATTTACAAAGACTATATTGGGAGAGTTGGCAATTCGTGAATGGTCAACACAATGAGTATTCCTACATAGGATCAGAACTGCAATTGTTTGCGAACGCCACCAAATGGAGAGCGTACTGGTCAAGTTTTGTTATTCCGTTCCTCGGAGAAAATGTACTTGAAGTCGGTGCTGGAATCGGAACCCTAACAAATCTGCATGCAAGAAGGGCTCGAGAGTGGCTCGCACTTGAACCCGATCCAGTTTTAGCTCTAAAACTAAGTGAGTCTTTAGATTCGATTACGACACAACATGTGACAACTCAGGTGGGAGAAATCGACGCAGTCGACCCAAACCTTAGATTCTCTAGCATAATTTATGCCGATGTTCTTGAGCACATCGAAGCAGATGAAGCTGAACTAAAAAAGGCGGCCGAGCGTCTTCTCCCGGGAGGGTTTCTAATCGTAATGGCTCCAGCACACAACTCGATTTATAGTGAATTTGATCGTTCGGTCGGCCACTTCCGACGATATAGTGCGAAAGATATACCCAGACTAAATCTACCTAACGCGGATTTGGTACTTACGCAGTACTTGGATTCTGCAGGGCTGCTCGCATCCACCGCCAATCGGTTTCTACTTCACTCCGACATGCCCAGTGAACGCCAGATCGCTTTCTGGGACAACAAGCTAATTCCATTATCACAGGCATTTGATCGATTGCTAAAATTCAAGTTGGGGAAGTCGATACTCATTGTTTGGAAGCATCGATGAATTCAACCGGGATTCCAGGAATACTTACCCAAGTCAGGGAGAACAAGCGACTCATCAGAATTATCCAGTTTTCAATTCTTGTCGTGCTCGCAGTGGGAATCGTTGCTCTACACTCGGCATTTACACGCAGAATCTGGATCGACGAGTTCCTGCATTTCGCGCTCGCAGCTCAAAGCCCGAATGAAATTCTTAGCACGATCTACCAAACTACAGGGAGCGGCGTCAACCACGGTCAGACCGGTGCCCACTTTCTCCTTGACGCAGCTCTGATCAAAGTCTTTGGCGCTAGTAATTTCTTTTTACGACTTCCCAGCTACATCGCCGGGTTCATCTTGCTACTTTCTGCCGCTGCATTTATGCGAGTCAAGGCCAAAGCTTTCATTTGGCAAATCCTAGTAATTATCGCTCTGGGAGCACAGTCCAAAATGGCGGAAAGCATCGGAGACGCTAGGCCATACATATTTCTTGCATCAACGATTATTGCGGCGCTGGCGTATTTCTCATTCTCGGCCACCCAACAGAAGTCGTGGTTGGGCAAAGGATTTGGCGTTTTTGCAATTCTCGTTGGGGCCATTTTCCACCCCTACTGGCTTCCACTACTAATGGGAGTTGTAATTCTTACTTGGATTTTCAGTTCACTTAAGAGCCGGTCCTGGAGCTTGCAAACGTTGATTCGCCACTCTCGCTGGCGCTTTACACTGACAGGAATTATTCTCTACTTCGCTACCGGCTCGCTTACCTGGATAAAGGGATCACCGAGTTTTTCTTTTGACCCTTTTGAGATGATCCCGGTCGAATATTTCTTATATACATTTGAGGCTTCGCACTTTGCTTTTCTTTACCGTTTTGATGTGATCGTTCCTCTCATGATGGTTGTCACGGTCACCATCATTTCCAGACTCAGGCAATTGTCGAGCCCTATCTGGTCGCCATTGCTTCTGGTCACATTCGGCCTTTCCAGTTCAGTCGTTTTTTCTGCTATGTCATTCCTACGTGATTATTGGATAATTGAGCGACAATGGGTCGTCGGTGAAGCCTTGGTTGCAATTGGAACGATCTGGCTACTTGCAGAATTAATTAGAATAAACGACCGATCGAAATCCTTTTTTCTTCATTTCATTAGCGCCAGCGTATTTCTTTCAATTCTTCTATCGTTCGGGTCGGCCGCTATCCAGAAGATCACGCTGCTGCACGAACAAAGCCAGGAATGGGCCTTCATCGAAGTTGATCCGCGATCCATCAAGGAGATAGCACTCTCTGGAGATGAATACGCTTGGGTTGACGCGGCCAATACCAACATATATCGCGGTGGCGAAATCGATGGTGTATTTCGAAAGTACTACTTAAGTGATTGATCCCACTCCACAAAGGATGGTTATCCCGAGGGCTCGCTGCCTTGGGTAACGCCAGTAATTTGGAGTTTTTCCTGACATAGTCGCTGGGGCACTACTATAAACTCAAGACACCGATTGGTGTTGCATGCGGATCAGATCGTGCTCAATAAGTTCCGCAATCATAGTTTCCAACACATCTCGCGGTTGACCTAAGAGCTCAGACATGTCGTCAATATCGTGCTGGCCATCCGCGTAGGACAGAATGTCGACTCGTAGCAAAATTTCATCAGCCACTGTCTTTCCCATGATCAAGTGGTACAGGCCTCTGCGCCCCAGCTGAGGCTCACAAATCTGAGTGGCAACGGGTACTTTTACATTTTCCAATGTTGAGATGCACTCTCGGACGATGTCAATTCCACCTTGCAACCCAGTCGGCGTGACCACGTTCACGAGGTCGTCGAGGGAAGTGTGGTATTCCGGGTAATCGGAATACCTTGACCGCATGAGCGAAATAATCGGGAGGTCCATGCCAGGTGCGCCGTAATGCCTCTCATCACTTCCGCGCTTAAGGTAACTGTAGTGACGAACATTTTCGCGGCCGTCAAGAAC
>JABMOI010000005.1 GCA_013204185.1 bacterium
CACCTGTACCCCTTGCAAGCCGTTGGCTTGCAAGGGGTTTCTTTTTATAGGTACAACATAGGTACAATAATTACCTTTTTACACCCTCTAATGCCGGGGGTAGCGGGGTGAAAATCGATCTACCTGGGGCGAGGCTACCCCCTTCTGATACGAACCGCCTCGACGAGATCAGAATCATGCTAATAATGAGGCGTAGTCCCTTGAACTGAAAAGGGAAACAGTATGAGAGGTTGGTATGTAGGTTCGAAAACAGGTACCATAGACCCGTAACAACATGATTTAGGTTATAGCGCTCTGCAAACTATTGAGGGCTGAAGGATGTCTATAAAACATACCCAGCCCCCTGATCGCTGCATAACATTGAGCCAGGAGAAACAGCATGTTGTTGAGCTATCTGAAAATTGCCATTCGTAACCTCACCAGATACAGAGGTCTGGCATCTATAAATCTCTTCGGCCTTGCCATCGGCATGGCCTGTGCGATGTTCATTTTGATCTGGGTTCAGGATGAACTGAGTTTCGACAGGTATCATGAAAATGCTGATGTTTTGTATCGAGTAGAGCAGGATCAGTTTTACTCCGGCGAAGCTTTTCACGTCAATGTTACTCCATACCCACCTGGCCCGGTCTTCAAATCGGATATTCCAGAAGTTGTCGATGCTTCACGATTGGCATTCATCGGGACACGGCTTGTGAGCCAGGGCGATAAGAAGTTTTATGAAAATGGAATTGTGGCTACGGATCCGTCAACATTTGACATGTTTAGTTGGCCGTTGGTAGAAGGAAGCGAGGAAACAGCGTTTAACGACCCCAGTTCTGTCGTTCTATCAAGGGAAATGGCTGAGAAATTTTTCCCAGATGAAAGCCCCGTTGGAAAAACGCTTCTACTGGACAATTCCTTAACACTGACTGTTACCGGCGTCATCGAAAACGTCCCAGACAATTCGTCTATCAATTTTGATATGATGGTCTCGTTTGAGTTTCTTAAAATAACGGGCCAGTACCAGGACTCTTGGGGAAGTAATTCTATTCAAACCTACCTCCAACTGATTCCGGGAGTCCAGTTTGCAACAATTGCCGAGAAGTTAACAGATGTAATAAATGCCAATCGGGAAGATGAAAGCGAAACGCAATTCATGGTTCAACCGATTACGGACATCCATCTAAGAGCGTATTTTGGATATGGCAAATCGATGGGCGCCATCAAATATATCTATGTGATTTCATCCATTGCACTGTTTGTATTGCTTATCGCTTGCATCAATTTCATGAACCTTTCTACCGCCCGGTCAGCCCGTCGCGCAAAAGAAATTGGACTGAGAAAGGCATCAGGTGCAGCAAGATCTGCTATAGCCTGGCAGTTTCTGAGCGAAACTGTTTTCCTGGCGTTCATCGCCTTGATGATTGCCTTAGCCCTCGTCGCATTTTTACTCGAGCCATCAAACACGCTCACAGGTAAGCATCTTGGTGCTGCAGCATTGCTAAACAGCAGATTCCTTCTTGGCGCGATTGCCATTACGTTATTTACCGGTATCGTTGCTGGCAGCTATCCTGCGATCTATTTGTCATCTTTCCGCCCCTCAGAAATCTTGAAAGGTGGCTCCTCTAAAGGAACCGGGAATGCTGCCTTCAGAAGAGTTCTTGTTGTTGTTCAATTCAGTTTGTCCATTTTCCTCATCATCGGGACAGGAATTGTGTATCAGCAACTGAATTTCATGAGTAATAAAGATCTAGGGTATGATCAGGATCATGTAGTAACCATTCGAATGCGGGAAGAGGTACGCGATTCATATCGAGCGCTGAAATCAGAGTGGCTCCAGGAATCGAAGATCAACGCCGTTACTGCCGCAGACTTCAGGCCAACGCAAATAGGAAGTAATTCGGGTGGATCTGACTGGGCGGGAAAGGACCCGGATCAGACTGTCCTCATCGGATTGGGTTTTATAGACTTCGATTACACTGAAAGTATGGGCATCACAATGGTTGAAGGTCGTGATTTTTCCGAGGCATATCCTTCCGATGTTACGCTGGACTCGACAGGTGCTTTCATTATAAATCAGGCTACGGCCGATCTTATGGGAATGGATTCTGTAATTGGAGAGGAATTTTCATTTCTAGGTGTCAAGGGTCCAATCGTCGGCGTAATGGAAAATTTCCATTACAATTCATTGCGTGTCGATATCGAACCTTTGGCTTTGCTCGCTGTACCGGAACGCCTGCAATTCGCCATTCTTCGGCTCGATCCGGACGACATTGCGGCATCGATTGCAGCCATGGAAAGTGTGTGGAATCGAGTTATTCCCAATTTTCCTTTCGAATACCGCTTTTTGGACGAAGATTTCGAAACCATATATCAAGCTGAAACCACGATGAGCCAGCTACTCGGATATTTTTCTGCAATTGCTGTCCTCATAGCTTGCCTCGGGCTAATCGGTTTAGCTGCTTTTTCTGCCGAACAACGGCGAAAGGAAATCAGCATTCGAAAAGTACTGGGAGCATCTCAGGCAACCATATCGTTCCTGCTATGCAAAGAATTTCTGGTACTCGTTGCCATCGCCAATATTCTAGCGTGGCCCGCAGCTTATTACGCAGCAAACGCGTATCTGGAAAGCTTCGCTTACCGAGAAGACCTGAAGGCTACCCTATTCTTAGGAGTAGGATTGGCAGCGTTCATTATGGCTCTGATTACGGTAAGTTATCAAGCCATAAAAGCTGCTCTGATGAACCCGGCTGAAGCTCTGAATTACGAATAACGAACTTGATTACATCTTTCCCTTACTGCTTATAAAGCAATTCTTAGTTAAGTGGGGATAAAATGGGAAGCCCCCAAATCGATTAAATTTTTGGAGCGACTATCGATTTTATAGTTGCGACATCCTTCGAAGACATGTGGTTGAACTAGGATTTGCCAAAAAAAGGGGCATTTGAGACGGTAGAAGTAAAGATTGAGACTGTGAGACAAGTGGTGGCCTCTTACTTCAAGTAACATTGGGCTTGTAAATTTTACACCCTCAATCAACACTTGAATTTTACTATGAAGATTACCACTTCATTGATATCATCAACCCTGAAGCATCGGCTGTTTAGCGCCGCAGCTTTTGCGTTGGTCGTTGTAACCTTTATCGGTTGTAGCGAAAATATTGGCGTCGAAACGGACACGGATTTCGCTCCGCGAACAACCGAAAACGATGCCGCCCAATTCTCCGGGGTCTCTGGAGAATTAATCACTACCCCCTCTGGAGCTGTATTCAGCCCTCAGGAATGGGCGCAGATTGAAGACAAACGTGCTTACAATGAATCTGCTGAAGACATTGTGGCTCGGATCATGAACGCACCGAAAGTTGCCGGAAAGAGTTCCTTTTCTCTATTGTGCCACAGCTATGCAGGCATTTGTGCTCAGATAGTTGCACTATACCCTGGAGCTAATCTGACGTATTGGAATGACTCGCAATGGACGGCTGCCTCGGTCGCTGACTTCGCCCAATTTGATATGATCTATATCCACGACGGAGCGGGAAGCGCGAGTGGAATCATCAACTCCAAAGACGTTTGGGGATTGGCTACTACGGGCCGCGTTGCGCTAACTGGTGTGCATTTCGAGCATTGCTCCGCGATATCCAGCCCAAACTCTGGTCCATGCCGTGTTCTTAATGCTTCCACAGAATGGATCACCAATGGCGACGGAACGGGCCTGCTGATGTCCACTCAATATGTCAGTGGTGCCGTTATGCCGACTGTAGCACCTTATGGTGGCGTAACATTCAGCCAAAATGGTCTGGGATTTGATAATGTCCGCATCACCGATCCAGGCCATGCAACCATGCAAGGTTCGACAGATGCGAGCTTAAGTAACTTCGGACAGAGCGCCCACAGCATCTTTGGTAGCATTGGCGGATTCACAAGTGTTGCTGATGTTTGCACTACTTATAGCCGAAATCCGAATCCCTGCACGGGCACATTTCTCCCTCACTTTTTGGTCACGTCTGTAGGAGTTGCTGACCAAGATGGTGACGGTTTCGACAACGAAAACGACAACTGTAGCACCGTTTCCAACCCTGGCCAAGAAGATGCTAACGGAAATGGTATTGGAGATGTTTGCGAATCAGCTCCGACGGTAACGATTACTCCAGCTACATCGGTGATCACAGCTGGTGGTTCAGTTTCATTTACCACCACGGCAACTGACTCAGACGACCCTCTATCCTCTCTCACGTATGAGTGGCGCGTTAACGGACTTGTACAGTCTGGCGCTACTGGAAGCACGTTTACAGCTGTATTTTCAGCTGATGCAACGGTTCGTGTTACCGTTCGTGATCCAGGCAACTTGTCCGGCTTTGACGAAGCAGAAGTTACCATCATTTCAAACCAGCCTCCAGTAGCTGACGCTGGTGCAGACGATTCTGTTGTTGCCGGTTCTGGCGCGACTCTTGATGGATCAGCATCTTCTGATCCTGATGGCGACACCCTGACCTATGAGTGGACAGAAGGCGGCAACGTGCTGGGAAATACAGCCTCATTGGCCGTTGGACCCTTTACAGCCGTTGGTACCCACACGTACACGCTCACAGTTGATGATGGAAATGGAGAGTCTGACTCAGACACAGTTTCTATCGTTGTAACGAATGATCCTCCAGTTGCAGAAGCCGGCCCAACCCAGGTTGGAATTGCTGGACAGAACTTTACCCTGGACGCTTCCGCATCCTCAGATCCGAACGGACATGTATTATCATTCCTTTGGAGCACGGGAAGCGTAACAGCGACCACGCAGTCTGGAGCATTGAATACAGGAACCCACACGTTTAACGTAACGGTAGACGACGGATTCGGCGGAACGGATAGCGACGAGGTCTCCATTGAGGTTTCCGACATCCCTGTATCTGTTGAAGTGAAGCCAGGTAAGAGCAAAAAAAGCTTGAAGGTGAAAAGCTCGAAAAGCGAGAAAAGCTCTAAAGAAGACAGCGATTCGAAAAGCAAGAAGGCTTCAAAAAGCAAGAAGGATCCTAAAAGCGCAAAAAGCGATAAGAGCAACGATGGAAAAGGAGTTGTACCAGTTGTGATCTATACAACTGATAGCTTCGACGCCACCACGGTCGACCCGCTAACTGTAGCATTCGGTCCAAGTGGTGCATTTGAAGCTCATGGAAAAGGTCATATTGAAGACGTGAACGGAGATGGACGTCCGGACATGATGCTTCACTTCACGCTAAGTGAAACAGGGCTTATGGCGGGTGATCTCGAGGCATGTCTGGTTGGTCAGACGTTGTCTGGATTCAACTTCTCAGGCTGCGCAGAAGTGACAGTTAAGTAATCAGGATCTAACTACTTGATTAGCTGATTTATAGGCAGGGGCCACGCATTCGCGTGGCCCCTGCCTTTTTTTAAGCGAGTATGAGCAAGCAAGTCGTGACCTTCGCACAAATACTACGAACTACGTATTAAAACGGGTAGGTCGGTGTCCGATAATAAGATGAACCCCAACTTCCAATCCTGCTATGCCTTTTAAAGCCATCTTAGGCCCGAACGCATTACGCCAAGCCATTCGCAGGCGTGAAGACAGTACAGAACGTGACCAGCAAACGGTACACGAGGCTGCTAGGCTGGTCTTCTGCGTTTACTACGGCATTCCAGTAATTGAAGTGCGCATTTCAAATGGCGTTCCAACTGTTCGGTATCAATCCGAATATGCCTTTAGAGACGCCCATTCTCTTCGGAATTGCATCCAAATGATTATGTCCGGAGTAATTACGGTCCAGACCGTTTTGGGACAGGAAAATACGTTATTCGATGCTTCGCTTAGAGAGGCGAACCAATTGTATGACCTGTGTCAAAACAATTCAGGGGGTACGACACAAGGATTTGACGAGGTTCTTTCAACTTGTTGCAAACGTGCAATAGCTCAAATGGCGGACCCCAAAATGAGGACCGCCATTTCAAGCGTAACGCGAATTCTAAATAGGGAGCGTAGCGACATCCGACTAGCGGACCTAGAACGGCTCCTTCATCATGCTAGGGCTAAACTCTCAAGCTAGTGGAGCTAGTGCATCTGGATTACTTGCATGCCACGTGCTGCCTTTCCACCTGACGCGGACAAACGATAAATGAACTTCAGCATCACGTAGCGACCCAAGGAGTTGATTCGTTCCTCTTGGATAGAGTTACCTGAATTGGTAAAGTTGATACCCTGATTCTTATTGAGGAGGTCTAACCCAACAATTTGTAAGTCAGCGCGCTGGCTAAGAAGAGATTTGGATATTGTAGCTTGCCAGAGTGGCACGTAGGTAGACGTTCCCGAAAGCTGCTGCGTGTATACCCGATAGTCGAGCCCGGTCGATATTTCCCACGTTTCGCCAATATAGTAGCTGAAATTGGCAGAATAGCTCCGATTGATGTAATTCTGATTCTGATTTTTATTCAGTGAGTAGCTTACGTCGTTGAACGTGTATTGAGCCCCTACCCTGACATCAAAAATATCTTTTGTCCGATTTTCAAGCGTCAAATTTACTGTATTGCGTAGGATGTCTGACGTGTTCTCGGCACCGTTAATAAATTCAATGCCCTTCGAGAACATGGCACTGTTCGAGATATCGAATTTCATTCCCAGCTTGCGAATGGGAGCGCCAAAATGTACCGAACCGTTGAAGGTCCAATCTCCGTCGGTATTTACCGAGGTGAGCTCTTGTCTCCCGACGGCATCGACAGTGCGTGACCGCGCTATTTTGTCCTGCGTATAATTTGCGCTTAGGAAAGCAAACAGGTTAACAAACGTGAACTGATCGAAGTAATTGAAATTCAGATTCGCGTTGTGACGATACTCAGGCTTCAGATTAGGATTGCCAACGTAGACGTTGAGCGGGTCACTGTTGTCCGGAAACGGCTGTAGCTCATTCATTGACGGCTCCCGAGTAGAGGCATTGTACCTCATCATCACGCTCATACCATCTTTAATCGTGTAACGAAGGTTTGCAGAGGGCAATAGGTTCGTGTAGCCATTAGAAACGGACAAATTGGTGTCCAAAATCTTGCCGTCTAGCGAGGACTCTTGAACATCCAAACCGACTCCCAAGTAAACGCTTTCCCAATTCTGGATATAGTTCAAGCCGCCTTTATAGTACGTATAGGTTCGATCCAACCCATTGCTCAACAGATCGTTTAGCTGGCGAGCACCGCCCACTAAATCGTAGATCGTTTTGTCTTGATCCTCATTGATAGCTCGGCGCTCTCCACGAAGCTCAATCAACCGGCCTTTGCCCAGTGCCTGAGACAACGAAAGCTTTTGAGTTTGACTAAGCGTATTTCCCAGACTTGCTTGGTACTGCGCAATCTCTTCGTAAGTGGCAATATCACCCGGTAGAAACAAACCGGTCGTCGAATTCAAGTCGTTGTTCTGTTCGGAGTCATTCAGATTAACACTGAGATCCCCAACCAAACTTGTACCCTTCTCATTCAATCGTTTCCGGTAAGTGAGTGAGGCATCCCCACCGAGATTGTCGCCACTCGATGCATATTGTGTCTGGCTCGTGTTGAGCAGCGCATCATTTGATCCTGTCGTCCTCCTAAATCCAACACTTGAAAGGGATGAACTACTGATGTTAGCGTTTGAGCGCATCTGAAGATCGTGTCCTTTATCCCACGTGTATTTGACATTGAGATTCAACCGATGAGTCAGGTTGTCGCTCACCTGATCGTTCGTCTCGTTTGTGTTCGACGTGAGCGAAGTGCCCAACACCTGTTGCTGTTGAACAACTCGATCTTGTTCATTATCAATGCTCGATACAAAATAGCTTGACCGAATGGATAGCTTCGTGCCGAAATCCCGACTCGCATTCAACCCAAGGGACAATGTGTTTGAAAAACCATCAGAGAGATCAGTTCCAAGGCGAATCCCTCCTGTATTTAGCTGAAATCCTCCGCCCGAAGACATGGCCCCCATTCCGCCCATAAAACTGATATAATCCCCAAAAGAAAAGCCTTGGCGATTTATGTTGTTCAGGTTGCCAAGGAAAGCAAGTTGAGTGGTTGAACTGAAACGGTTGATAGAAGCTTGGCCATCATAGCGCCCTTCTGCGCTGTAACCGCCTGTCATGTTGCCGAAATAACCCTGCTTATGATCTTCTTTGAGTTCAAGGTTGATTGTTTTTTCTTCAGCTCCGTCTTCAACGCCCGTAAACTCGGCCATATCAGAACGCTTGTCATAGACTTGTACTTTGTCGATTGCTTCTGCAGTCAGGTTTTTCGTAGCGATTTTGTAGTCTTTACCAAAAAACTCTTTGCCATCAACCAATACATTCTGGACTTCTTTGCCTTGGGCCTTCACCGTTCCGTCTGCATCCACTTCAATGCCCGGTAAACGTCGAAGTAGGTCTTCTACAACTGCATTCGGCCTCACACCAAAAGCAGCGGCATTAAACTCAAGGGTATCCCCTTTGACTACCATTGGAATATGCTCGGAGCTTACCACCAATTCGCCTAGTTCGCCTATGGACTCCTCCAAAACGACTTGGCCAGCGTCATAATTGGCCGTGGTAAGCGAGAAGTTTTTCCGGTATACCTGAAATCCAACAAACGTGATTTGAAGGATATAGTCACCCTCCGGCACTCTCTTTATCAAAAAAGAGCCATCTGCCGCAGTTGTCGCGAACTTTGTCAGGACAGAATCTGCCTGGGTAAGTGCGACAACCGTCGCGCCGCGTAGTCCAACGCCAAGGGAATCGGTGACAGATCCGGTAACGTCGAACCGATTCGTTTGGGCGTTCGAATCGAAAGTGAACGATCCAACTAAAATGAACAGCGCGAGTACGCGAAGAATAAATCGAAACGGATTATTCATAAGGGCAAAAATTGGGGGTGTAAAAACAAATAAGTGCGCAGTTAGCGGCACTTAACGAGGCGAAGAGGCTGATTCCTTTTCAGCTTAGTTGTGACGCATGATGCGAACAGCGTTGCCTCCTCGGCCGCCAAACTGAGCCTGCATTTCTTTCATTTTCTCTTCCATGATCTGATCAAACTCAGCTCGAGAGACTTTTTTTCCTTCTTTAGGAGCCACAATCGCTCCATCTTCCAGGCCGTCCAGATTAATTGACTTTGCTGCATACTGCATTTTACCATCATTAATACTCAGCACGAGAATCATCCCCGGTAGTCCTGTGAACATTTCTGGGCCGGCAGATACCGGAATATCCGGACTAAACCACGCTTCGATCGTTGTCGAGTCCCGCACCGCGGTAGCCCGCTGCACTGCGTATCCCATGTACTCGCTTTGCTCTCCGGTTAGCTTCCATGCATAAGTGGGCTGCTCTCCCCCAATGAGAAACGTGCGACCCATGAAATCTCTTTTTTCCGTAATAGAGCCCTCGTCGAGGTTCATGTACGTTTCGTTTTCGTCATTTCCACGCCCTCCGAACATCATAGCCATCCCATTACCTCTGACTACGTTCAGGTCCTCTTTCTCCTCTTTAGGGGCCGCTTTCATCAAGGATTCCAACTCATTGAAGTAAAGAACCAAAGAGCTTTTGTTCTCGGTTGGAATCTGTGCACGCATTGATTCCATTTCAGGAGGAAGATCAATGTCGATTTTTACGACCCGCTCATACGTTATGCTGCCAGATTGAGCTGTAGCCATTAGTGGCGAGAGCGAAATAAGGAGGAATAGTAATTTTTTCATAGTGTTCTATAGACGCAGAAATGGGCCGATCATTCCATTCAGGATGGAATTCGCAGCTTCGATGAAGTGAAAACGGCGATCCAGCCCTTTTATTGTCTAAGGCCTCAAAAAGAGTTGTAATCTGTATACCGAACTAACACAAATTGAGGTTCACCATAACCATAAGTTCACGATTGAGCATCAAGTCACTTTTGCCCCCTGTTCCGCATGCGTCTGTCAAAACATCCCGTTTTTTTACCTCTAGCCCTTTGCTTCGGGCTCGCATTCTTCGGCTGCTCCGAAGAAAATGCATTGTCGGTTAGCCAGGCTGATTTGGCCTACGTCGATTTTCGACCAGGTTATCAGAAACTAGAAGCTCGTTACAGCGATGGCAAGACCATGCCGTACGTGTTGCATTCTCCCGTTGTGACCTCACTTTCGAAGCTCCCCCTCGTTATCGTGCTACATGGAACGGAGCCTCAAGGCACATATAAAGGAGAGACAATCCTCAAATTCCTGGCCGTCCCGGCGCTTCAAAACTTGAATGCGGTTTTCATTGCTCCCACCCTCATGGCTCCCCACTGGACCTACCCTGATGCCTTGGAAATGATTGAGACGTTTGTTCAAGGGGCGCTAGAGGCGGACTGGCCCATTGACCCAAATAAAATTGTCGTTATAGGATACTCCAATGGAGGAATGGGAGTCTGGACAATGACGGGAATTAATCCCGATTTATTTGCTGCCGGTATCGCAATGGCTGCAGAACCCGTTATTGGATCGCTAAAAGGAACGTCGCTAGTTCCAAAATATGTCATTCACAGCAAGGCTGATGAGGTTTTTCCGTTTGACGAGGTCGAGCGTGACGTCTTGGCTGAAATCGAAAAGGGAGCTCCCATTACGTTTGCCTCGGCCGAGTACTTTTCACACTCAGGTATTTCGAACTACGTACCAATGCTGCGGGAATCCATACCATGGTTGCAAGCCATCTTTAAGTAGTATTAAATCCAAACAATATTCGCCGTTGTTTGGAGGGGTACATTATATATTATGCACCGCGCTGGTGTACTACTCTCTCCAATTCAACTTCTTAGCTTTTGCCATGTCCGATCAAATCAAACTTACTTTTCCCGATGGAACTACCCGCGAATTCAATCGTGGCGTGACGGGAAGCGAAGTGGCCGGAAGTATTTCTGAAGGACTTGCCAGGATGGCAGTTTCTATTGGTGTCGATGGCGAGGTTAGAGACCTTTCCCGTCCCATTTTGGGCAACTCGCATATCCAAATTTTCACCATGCGTGATACTGAGGGCATGGCGACTTACTGGCATTCCTCTGCTCACCTTATGGCCGAGGCCCTTGAAGCATTATATCCCGGCGTTAAATTCGGAATTGGACCAGCCATCGAGCGGGGCTTCTATTACGACGTGGATCTAGGAGAGAGAACACTCGGCGCAGAAGACCTTGAGGCCATAGAAAAGAAAATGGCCGAACTTGCCAAGCGGAACGTTCCTTATGTCCGAAAAGAAGTGAGCAAAGCCGATGCCATCGCATTCTTCACTGAAAAAGATGACGAGTACAAGCTTGAGCTTTTGAATGACCTCGAGGACGGAACCATCAGTTTCTATTCGCAAGGAGACTTCACTGACTTATGTCGGGGGCCGCATGTGCCTTCAACCGGATCGATGAAGTACGTCAAGCTGCTAAACATCGCTGGGGCCTACTGGCGCGGCGACCAAAGCAGAAAACAGCTTACCAGGCTTTATGGAATCACCTTCCCGAAGAAAAAGGAATTGGATGATTATCTAGAAATGCTCGAGTTAGCTAAGCAGCGTGACCATAGAAAGCTTGGAAGGGAATTAGAGTTGTTCACCTTCTCCCAAAAAGTCGGCCCTGGTTTGCCACTTTGGCTTCCAAAAGGAGCTCGTCTAAGAGACCTATTGGCTGATTTTCTCAAAAAAGAGCAGTTAAACAGTGGATATGAGCCTGTTGTGACGCCCCACATTGCGCGTTTGGAGCTCTACAAAATCAGTGGGCATTACCCATATTATAGCGATTCCCAGTTTCCTCCTATGATGGAAGATGTGGAAAACGACGAAGGGTACTTGCTAAAACCAATGAACTGCCCGCATCATACCCAAATTTATGATGATCGGCCTCGTTCCTATCGCGAACTGCCGATCCGTTATGCTGAGTTTGGAACGGTATACCGATACGAGCAGTCTGGCGAATTGGGCGGCTTGACCCGGGTGCGTGGCTTTACTCAGGACGACGCACACATTTTCTGCATGCCAAGCCAGGTCAAGGAAGAGTTCAAAAACGTAATTGCATTGACTCTGAAGGTCCTTTCTGCCCTTTCCTTTACCGATTTCAAAGCTCAGATATCGCTTCGAGACCCGTCTAACACGGAAAAGTACATCGGGGAAGACGCAGCTTGGGATGACGCAGAACAAGCTATTCGCGAAGCCGCTGCAGAAATGGGGCTGGATGCCATCGAAGAGGAAGGCGAAGCCGCATTCTACGGACCAAAGCTAGACTTTATGGTCAAAGATGCCCTTGGTCGTGAGTGGCAGCTCGGTACGGTTCAATTAGACTATAACCTGCCTGAACGTTTTGATCTGACCTACATCGGGGACGACAACCAGAAGCACCGTCCGGTCATGATTCACCGCGCCCCGTTTGGATCGCTAGAGCGTTTTATCGGTGTGTTGATAGAGCATTGTGGAGGTAACTTCCCTATGTGGCTGGCTCCCGTCCAAGTTCAGGTACTGCCAGTCGGGCAATCGTTCAATGAGTATTCACTTCAAGTGACTCAGGATCTTAAGAAAGTAGGTTTGAGAGCTGAATGTGATTTGCGGCACGAAAAAGTTGGCTATAAAATCCGCTCGGCTGAGATGCAAAAAGTACCGTACATGCTTATTGTTGGCGAACGGGAAATGGAAAACAAAGCCGTTTCTGTGCGCCGTCACGGAGAGGGAGATTTGGGATCCGTTTCGCTCTCAGATTTTGTTGCCACTGCATTTGCCGATATAGATCAAGCAATCGGTTCCAACTAATTTGGATTCGATCTAATCCAATATTTCAGGACGAAGTTTATCCGGAATCAAAAGTGTACATTTGTGGTTATAGTCCTGCTATAGGCACATTTCGCCCAGTATCATTAACAGACATCTCTAATAGTCATCGCTAAACAAACTATTCGCATGAACGACCGCATTCGGGCTACCGAGGTCCGCGTGGTCGATCCAAAGGGCAATCACGGATTATATCCGACGGAAGTTGCCATTAAAATGGCCGAAGAACAGGAATTAGACCTGGTTGAAATTTCGCCAAACGCCGTTCCGCCGGTTTGCAAAATCATGGATTTTGGAAAATTCCGGTACGAGCAGCAAAAGAAAGAAAAAGAAGCTCGGAAAAAGCAGCATACGATTGAAATGAAGGAGATCCGTTTCCGTCCTCATACGGATACGCACGATTTCAACTTCAAGACGAAGCACGCTTACGCGTTTTTGGAGCAAGGACACAAAGTCCGCGCATACGTTCAGTTTCGAGGTAGAGATATTATCTACAAAGACCACGGAATGGATGTTTTGGCGCGCTTTATCACAGAATTGGAAGATGTGTGCAAAATTGACCAGGCTCCTAAAATGGAAGGTCGGCGCATGACTACAATTTTGAGTCCTTCAAAGAAAAAGCCGAGTTAGTCGGGTTTTCCTTCCTGATTCACGGAATTTCCAACAGAATTCCACCGAAATACGCTCCAAATATTTTGCAGCAAGAGTGCTTATTTCGTAGTTTTTGAGGCTCAGCCATTTCCGCGGTCAGTTCATATTGAACGTGGATTCCGGCATTAGAACACGTGAATGGCCTTAAAACGCCCAAAAAGGCTCCAGTTATGCCTAAAATGAAAACGAATAGTGGCGCAAAAAAGCGTTTTACATTGACCGGAACCGGTCGGTTGAAACGTAAAAAAGCGTTTGCTAGTCACATTCTGACAAAAAAATCTCCTAAAAGGAAACGGAATCTTCGCGGGACCACTTTGGTCAGCGAAGTTGACGAGCCACGCATGAGAAAACTCATCAACGGCTAAAAAATACGCCACCCTCTCAAAGTACTGAACAGGGTTTCAAGAGCAATTAAGACTGAAAGTATACTATGCCTCGCGCAAAAAATAGAGTAGCCAGCCGTCGTCGTCGCAAGAAGATAATGGATATGGCAAAAGGGTACTGGGGACGTCGTAAAAACGTCTATACAGTTGCCAAAAACGCTGTAGAGAAAGCACTTACGTATCAATACAGAGACCGCCGTGCACGTAAACGCATGTTTCGCCGGCTCTGGATTACGCGTATCAATGCTGGTGCTCGTATCAATGGCACAACTTATTCCCAGTTGCTTGGAGCGCTGAGAAAAGCTGATGTCGAGCTAAATCGCAAGGTATTGGCAGATCTAGCCATGCACGACCCTGTAGCTTTCGCTGCTGTTGTAAAGCACGCCTCTTAAATCAGGCAGAATGAACAACATGCTGCGCATATCAGAACGATTTAGCAACAGCCCTACCAGATAAAACGTTGAAGGTGGTGCTGTTCGGAATCTCTGACAAGCACAAAATTTAAAATCCCGCCTCCTTCAACAGGTCAGGCGGGATTTTTTGTATAGGCCCGTTACTGCGGCGCCGTAACCTGAGGCTTCACTTCGAAGCAGAACGATAATGAGCGACGAGAATACACATTCCGACCAAGCACACGGTGCAAACGGTGCAGACGCAGCGCTTCAGGCGCTCAAGGCACTTCAAGCTGAAATTCAGGAAACGGTCTTAGACACGGTCGGAGCGGTCGATGCATACCGGATTCGATTTCTAAGTCGAAAACAGGGCCAAATCACGGAATTGCTAAAGCGTATTCCAGAAGTAGCCAATGAGCATAAGAAGCGTTTCGGCCAAGAAATTAATGCCGCTAAGGCATTAGTCGAATCTCGAATTGAAACGGCAGCCGCTGCGTTTGCTGAAACAGAAACCGCTAAAGGTCCGGCTTTTGATTTAACGCTCCCTGGAAGGGCGGTTGCTCAGGGAAGCCTGCACCCCATTACTCAAGCGCTTCGCCTCATTACTCGGGTGTTCGAAAGCTATGGGTTTGATGTAGCTGAAGGACCCGAAATAGAGGACGATTGGCACAACTTTACCGCCCTCAACTTCCCTCCTGACCACCCAGCTCGGGATATGCAGGATACATTTTTCATCGAGGCTCCCTCCCACGCTCACGATGGTATTTTGCTTCGAACACATACCTCGCCCGTCCAAATCAGGGTGATGGAGAATAAAAAGCCGCCTATTCGGGTCATTGTGCCGGGCCGTGTTTACAGAAACGAAGCCATTTCATACAAGTCCTACTGCCTATTCCACCAGGTAGAAGGGCTATACATCGATGAAGGAGTGACCATGGCAGATCTGAAGCAGATCATCCATGCTTTTGCTCGGACTTTGTTTGGCGAAGACGTTAAAATGAGATTTCGCCCTAGCTTCTTCCCGTTCACTGAGCCGAGCGCTGAAGTGGACATTTGGTGGAAGGATGAAAATCTGCCTGACGGAGGCCGCTGGATGGAGATTATGGGATGCGGAATGGTAGATCCCAATGTGTTGGAAGGATTGGGTATCGATTCAGAGAAGTACACAGGGTACGCATTCGGAATGGGGATTGAACGAATCGCCATGCTTCGCTACGGCATAGACGACATCCGAATCCTATACGAAAACGACATCCGATTCTTAGAGCAGTTTAGTTAAGTAGACCTGTTTCAGCTTGTTTGACGGCCTTTCGATCCGCCTCAAACTCACCGTTTTTCATGCTTTTTAGCAACGACTATGATTATCAGCACCAATTGGCTCTCCGACTATATTAAACACGGTCTTACAGAAAACGACCTTGCCGATCGCCTTACGATGTGCGGACTTGAAGTGGAATCGGTCGACTTTATTGGAAGCGACCTAGAAGGAGTTGTGGTTGGCCGTGTGGTATCGGCAGAACGCCACCCAAATGCAGATCGGTTGTCGGTCTGCCAAGTAGATTTAGGCGATGGCGAGCCCATTCAAATCGTTTGCGGAGCGCCAAACGTGGCAGCTGGTCAAAAGGTAGCCGTTGCAACCATTGGTACGACACTCTCCCTTCCCACCCGCGAAGACCCAAGCGTCAAAGCGGACTTGACCATGAAACAGGTCAAGATCCGGGGAGAAGAATCCAACGGAATGATTTGCGCAGCCGATGAACTGGGCCTAGGCGAGGACCATTCAGGCACCTTGGTTTTGGATTCAGATGCGGAACTTGGTCAAGCTTTTGGAGCGTATTTGTCCGCTCGAGGGACTGTGCTAAAAGACGCAGCAATTGACATCTCTATTACGCCCAACCGACCTGACGCAATTAGCCACCTTGGGATTGCGCGCGACGTGGCGGCCTTGACCGGCGCTTCGGTCAACCCACCGGCAGTTGCCGTGCCGGCGCACGGCGGATTGGCAGCAGAGCAGGTCTCCGTGACCATTGAAGCACCAGAGTTATGCTCTAGATATGTTGGCGTCCTGGTTAAGGGCGTTACCATAAAAGAGTCTCCTGATTGGATGAAACAGCGCCTCCTAGCCATTGGATTGCGTCCGCGAAACAACGTCGTCGATATCACCAACTACGTCATGTACGAATGCGGGCAGCCACTTCATGCTTTTGATTTCGACCAAGTAGCGGGCCACCACATTATTGTGCGCCAAACGTCCGGCGAGACCTCGTTTACCACACTAGACTCCAAAGAACGAGCGCTTCCAAGCGGTACCCTCATGATTTGTGACGCCAATCGCGAGGTAGCGATTGCTGGAATTATGGGCGGCGAGAATTCAGAAGTATCGCAATCGACATCAAACGTCTTGATTGAAAGCGCCTACTTTGACCCATCAACCATTCGCCGCACGGCTAAGGCCCTAGGGCTTCAAACCGACGCTTCCTACCGGTTTGAACGAGGAATTGACTCGGAAGGACAAGCGTGGGCCGCCATGCGTGCAGCGCAGCTCATGGTCGAGTTGGCAGGTGGAGAGTTAGTGGATGGGATCGTGGACAACCATCCCAGACCGTTCGTCGCTAAAAAAGTAATGGTCCGTGCGGCCCGGGTCGGACAGATTGTTGGAGTTGAGATTGATCCGGATGAAATGGTGCGCCTCATCGAGGCCATCGGCTTTCAAGTGAGTACCGTGACGGAATCCCCTTTGAAATGGGAAGTGACGGTTCCTTCCTTCCGTCCAGACGTAGAGCGCGAAATTGACGTGATCGAAGAAATTGCTAGGCTGTACGGCTTTGACAATATCCCTGAGCCTCAGCACTCATCCATTCCAAACTTTACACCCACGAGCTCTAACACACGTTTGCTACGGGAAAAATCTCGCAACGTGTTGTCCGGCAACGGATATCGGGAGACGTACACAAACTCGATGCTACCAGCTGAAGTAGCTGAGATGTTCAATTCGACTAGCTTGCCTGCAGGACGCTTTAAGGGAGAAACCGTTCATACGTTAAACCCGATTACGACCGAAATGTCTGCCCTCCGCCCTTCGATGCTTCCAGGGCTACTCAAAGTGGTGGGCCACAACCAAAACCATGGTCAAACAGCAGTTAAGTTGTTTGAATTTGGACGGGTGCATACCAAAAAGAAAACGAATGTCACGCTGGTTGGCGAATACACCGAAATTGAATCGTTGATTGTGGCTGCTTCGGGCAACTGGGAAGGCCAGGGATGGTACGGATCTGCTCGCGAAGTCGATTTATTTGACTTGAAAGGCACCGTGGACCTGTTGCTAGCCTCCATCGGAATGAGTTCAATCCGCTATGCAGATTCGAAGCCAAATGATATTTTTGACTACGGCGTAGACGTCTATTCTGGTAAACGGCTGCTGGGAACGCTCGGAAAAGTATCCAAAAAGATCGCCCAGGACTATTCCATTCGTTTGGCTGCGTTTGTTGGCGAGCTCGACTGGGGCACCATATCAGAGCTTAACTCGACGAATGGTACGCCTCGATATGTCGCCGTGAGCCGCTTTCCTGTTGTGGAGCGCGACATTGCCGTAGTCGTTGAAAAGTCTCAAGCGGTAGGCCCTATGATCGAAAAAATTACGACGGCAGGTTCGCCCCTTTTGAGCGAAGCGCTGGTTTTCGATGTGTACGAAGGAAAAGGGATTGAGGACTCACAGAAGAGTGTGGCCTTCGGACTGAGGTTTGCAGCTGACCGGACATTGCGAGACAACGAGGTAGACCAAGCTGTTTCCAAGGTACTTAAAGCGCTTGAGCAGGAATTTGGCGCGCAACTTCGGTAGTTTCAGGCTAAATTAGTGTGTGTAAAGACTGGCAAAGCTCGTTGGTTTTGCAGTTATTTACATTCAGCTAGTTTTTAGTATCGGGCTGCATCATTTTCACCATCGGATTATGGCCTCAGACAAACAGAATGACGTAGTGGGAGAACTTCCCGGACAGCAAGCTATGTTCGAAGCGGAGGAAGAAAACGGAAAGTCCAGTAAATCTAGGACTCGAGGGTCTGTTCACTTAAAAGGGACCAGATCTCTTGAAAGTTTACGCATCCGCATTGAACTGGCTGCCAAAGAGTTGTATCGTTTGCGCGAAGAAAACCACCAGCTACATCGGGAATTAGAAGCCATGCGTGTACGGGGCAATTCTTCGACTGAAGGCACTTCTATTGTATTTGGAGAGAGCGCGGCATCGTTGCAGTCAAAACTGGAGTCGTACATTCGCGTAGTGGATCGATACATTGAGCAAGAACAAACTGCTGAAGAAGATGGTGAAAACGACTCTTAGCTGTTTTCACACTCGGCCCACAACTCTCAAGCAACCTTAACTGATTTCATCCTTCGCTATGTCAGAATACAAACCGATAAAAGTTCGCTTTTTGGGGAAAGACTACACGCTGAGGGTCAAGGAAGACGACGAGTTGGCGACGCTTGAAATGGCAGAGTACCTCGATTCCAAGATGCGTGCCTTTAAACAAGCTCACCCGGAACAGTCCGACTTAACGGCATCAGTAATCACGGGTCTAGCCATTACGGAAGAGCTCTTTGTGGAGCGTTCCTCTTCTCTCGATCCTGGCGAACACATTAACGCCGAGCTCAATAAGATGGAGCGGAAGCTTTCGAGAGCGCTTTTAGCGAAGTAGCCGTTCGTGATCCAAGCAAAAGGGCAAAAAAGATGACCCGATCTCATTGCTTTTTCTTGTGATGCCAAGTTGCACCCGCCTTATATTGGAAGTGCGCCGTAAGAAGCGCCGGTGCACTGCCCGTCCTGACACAGTAAGAACCTTAATACTTGCTTTGCGGGAGCCCCCCTTCAGGCTCGGCCGACAGGCCCCAACCCTTCGGGGTTCGCCCTTCCTTGGAAGGTGCGACAGGGGAATTCGAAAGAGATTGAGCGGCTCCCACCGTGTCGATTGAAAAGGTTCTTCGACACCTCGGGGCGGGTGAGTGCTATTTTTTTGCGTTTCGGTAGCATTTTGACGGCAACGCGTTAGCCTAGCCAGAACACGAAACGTACCAATAAGGTATGAATTTGGCTGAGTGGGGCTTCACTCATATGAGTGGAACCGATTGCAGGCCTATTTTGCAAGGGTTGAGATCGTTCCAGCCGCCTCCGGAATGATTCTCGTCGTTAGGGTATCCACAAATCCTATTGTAAGGTTATGCTGGGAACGATTGGGAAGCTTCTAATCCTCATTGCCATGGTGTCCGGAGTCCTATCCGGGTTTACCTTTTTACGCTCCGCCAGTCTCGACGATGGAGGTTCCGAATGGAAACGCATTGGCCGATATTCATGGTGGGCCCTAGTTGCCTCGATCGCGACTGCGTTTGGCATACTGATTTATCTCAATATTACGCACCAATTTCAATATGCGTATACCTACGAAAACACGTCGCTCGACTTACCCCTCGACTATTTGATAGCCTCAACCTGGGCTGGTCAAGAGGGTTCGTTTTTGTTGTGGATCTTGCTCAATGGACTCGTTGGGATTTCCGTAATTAAATGGGCCAGAGAGTATGAAGCGCCCGTAATGGCCATAATAGCCCTGTGCCAGGTCTTTTTGATTTCAATGATCGTGGGCCTTCAAATCGGTCCAATCGAAATTGGGGCATCTCCTTTCGCTACGTTGGCGGAGAAATTTCCCACCGCTCCCATGATCCAGGCTGGTATTATTCCAACCGACGGTCAGGGCCTAAATGACTTGCTTCAGAACTATTGGATGGTCATTCATCCGCCCATTTTGTTCTCTGGGTTCGCTTCTATGATCGTGCCTTTTGCTTTCGCGATTACCGCGCTTTGGAAAAAGAATTATCAAGATTGGGTCCGCCCTGCCCTTCCA
>JABMOI010000041.1 GCA_013204185.1 bacterium
AGGGCTGAATTTATTCTTGAAAGCGAGTAGTGTCACTGATAGGGTAATGACGCCCTCACTTTTTTTACCAATCACTCAGCCTAATAGTATGGTGTTACGAACTCGCACGACTGGTTGAGATGGTCGGAAACAGTTACTTTCTGTTAGGTGGGTACATGCTCGCCGCAAATCCGCCAGCCGTTGTGCCGCCTGAAATTGAACCGTCGAGCTAATTGCAAATGAACGTCCAGATAAAACTTTTTCTAATTTTGTTTGCGGCTGGTTTATTGGGCGTTTTCTCTTTTTTCCTGGTTGACTTGTCTGCTCTAATAGCAATTTTGCCGATACCGGCGGGAACAGAAGTTCCGTCTATTACTCCGGCGCTGAAACTTTTGAGCTTGATTCAACCGGCGGTCATTTTGTTCGTCGCGATTCTTGCCGGCGTCGCACTGGCTCCTAAAGTCGGCTTATCGTCGCCTGTGGCTGAAGCGGTGGCTGGCGGTGGACAGCTAAGTTCGGCTTTCAAGCCGCAAATTATTCCAGGCTTAGTCGGAGGTTTGGCGGGAGGCGTTGCCATCGTTCTAACTGGGTTGCTGTGGAAATCGTTTTTGCCGCCTGAAGTCATTACGCGAATCGCTGAACTGGGCAAAATCCTTCCGCTTCCGACCCGTCTGCTGTATGGCGGCATAACCGAAGAATTATTGCTGCGTTGGGGATTGATGTCGTTGCTTGTTTGGGCAGCGTGGCGACTGTTTCAAAAGGGACAGAACAAACCGAAGCCCGCATATTTTGTCAGTGCCATTCTGATTTCATCTGTAGTATTCGGCATCGGTCATCTGCCAATCGCCCTTTTGTTAGTTCCCCAAGCTTCTGCTGCTTTAATTGTTTTTGTCGTCGCTGCCAATTCGCTTTTTGGTTTGATTGCCGGTTATCTTTATTGGAAGAAAGGTCTTGAGTCAGCGATGATTGCCCATATGTTAGCGCACGTTGTAATGCTCACGGCGAGTTATTTCGGAGCGTATTTTTAGTTTTGCCGATTGTCGTCTTGCCACGCACGGGACCGATCCTTCCCCTTTCATCGGGATGGAGTTCGTCGAAGGAGAAACCCTCAAGGCGCGAATCAAGAAGGGACCCCGGAAACTGGACGAGGCAGTTGGAAATAGTTGTGTTCTGTAAGGTGTGTGTTCGCTCGCCATAAATCCCCCAGCCGTTATGCGGATCTATCTTCTGGAAACCAGTCCGCCGAATTAACGTTAAGACGTTATAACTCCAAATCACTTGCGTTATGACAACGAAAACGAAACGATCTACCATCTACTTGGAAGAAAAGCTTCACAAGGCACTACGCTTGAAAGCGGCAGAGCTTGATGCATCCAAGTCCGATATCGTCAACAATGCTCTACGGACCATTTTTGAAGAGGACGCTCAGGATTTGATGGATATTCAAAGCAGATCTAAAGAGCCATCCGTTTCGTTCGATGATTTTGTAACGAGCCTGAAAGCTAGTGGCCAGTTATAAAATCCTTATCAAAAGGAGCGCTCAACAAGAAATTGAATCGGTAGGTACTAAAAAGGACCGACAGCGAATCATTAGCCGCATTCAATCTTTGGCTCACGATCCTCGACCTGCAGGAAGTGAAAAGCTTTCAGGAAGCCCGTATTTCCGTGTGCGACAAGGACTTTACCGGATTGTATACGAGGTACAAGACGACGTATTGGTCGTTCATATTATGAAAGTTGGACATCGGAAAGATGTTTACAGATAGTTCTGTATAACAAGCGCATCTTACGGACTAACACTACTGGCTGAGCTTGTTTGAAACCGTTATCTTGAAAAGCGCAGGCGCAAATTACCGTACCCAAAAGCCATCGAATACAACATCGAAACCTGACACAGAAGCATATCATCGAGGGGAGCTCAGCTATGAAACGAAAAACCGCACACGACTTTGATCAAGAACTTCTGGTTTTATTCGACGCCTATGTCCACGGAGGAATAGATCGGCGCACGTTTCTCAACCGTGCGACCAAGTTTGCGGTTGGTGGGGTTACTGCAGCGATGTTACTTGACCAACTGAGTCCGAAGTTTGCCGAAGCCCAGGTTGTTAAAACGACCGATCCCCGTATCGATTCCGAATACATTGAATTCGATTCACCGGATGGGTACGGACGTGGAAGGGGATATTTCGTCAAACCGGCTAATGCTTCGGGGCCGCTTCCTGCCGTACTTGTCATCCATGAAAATCGGGGGTTGAACCCTCACATAGAAGACATTGCACGGCGGCTTGCGTTGGACAATTTTGTAGCGTTTGCGCCGGATGCCCTTTTCCCCTTGGGTGGCTACCCTGGCACTGAGGACGAAGCCAGATCGCTATTTGGTAATCTGGACCGATCCAAAACACAACATGACTTCATTGCGGCGGCTAACTTCTTACGCGAACGCTCAGAGTGTACGGGAGCCATCGGCGCCGTTGGCTTTTGCTTCGGCGGTGGCATGGTGAACTTCTTGGCGACAAAACTCGGCGACGATTTAAAGGCAGGCGTGGCATTTTACGGGTCCGCTCCAAATCTGGAAGATGTACCAAATATTCGATGCAAGATCATGGTGCAGTCAGCTGAACAAGATGAGCGCATTAACGCCAGTTGGCCCGGCTACGAAGCGGCGCTAAAAGCCGCTAAAATCGACTACGAACGGCATTTATACCCAGGTACTCAACACGGATTCAATAACGATACCACCCCGCGGTTTGATGAAGCGGCGGCCAAACTTGCGTGGGGTCGAACCACTGCATTCTTCAACAAGCATGTCAGGACGTGATGAAATTGCCGGAGCACTACGACTAGACCCGTACCCGCGTTTCTACCATTTTCACGTAGGAGACGCCGCCCGACATAGCGGTTAGCAAGGCCACTGCACCAATTGCGTATTCCACACCAAATGCGTCCGAGACAAGACCTGCTAGCAGTGCGCCCACTACATACCCACCGTCTCTCCACAGACGATACACTCCAATAGAAGTAGCTCGCCAAGTTGGATCGGCCACATCTCCAATTGCGGCAAGAAGTGTAGGATAGACAAAGGCGGTTCCTGCGCCTAGAAGAATCATGGAAGCTGCTAGTCCAATAAAACTAGTGTTGAGGAGGGCGACCAAAATACCCGCGGATTGGATCAGCATTCCCGACACAATCATTGGCTTGCGCCCAATTCGGTCTGACATGGCGCCGGTCGCTAACTGGCCCAGGCCCCATACCGCCGGATAAAGGGAGGCCAGAAGCCCGATTTCGGAAAGAGAGTAACCAAAAGCAGCGAAGTAGATTGGAAAGAGCCCCCACACCATGCCGTCGTTCATGTTGTTGACCAATCCCGCTTGGCTAACAGAAAAGAGCGTTTCATCCTTCCAACTTGTGAGCCAAAAGATCTGTTTAAAGGTTGCCTTCTGGGGGCCGGCTGCCTGTGGATGATTACTGGCTTCTAGCTCCGCAAACCGTTTCGTTTCCCGAACAAAAATAAGAGACAGCAACGTGCCGAGAATGGCGAGGGCCAGCCCGACCAAAAACACGTGAGGGCGAATGGCATAGGTCGCGGCTAGGTATCCCGAAGCCAAAGCAGCAAGAGATACCGCCACATATCCCGCCGATTCATTCAGCCCCATGGCAAGGCCCCGCTGTTTGGGCCCCACCAAATCAATCTTCATGACCACGGTGCTCGACCATGCCAGGCCTTGGTTCATCCCCAACAATACATTGGCGGCAACAATCCACGCCCAAGAGGGCGCCCACATAATGAGCAAGGGCACTGGTATTCCAAGCAGCCAGCCCAACATCAACACCTTCTTGCGCCCGTACTTGTCTGCCCACCGCCCGGCCATGAGATTCGAAAGTGCCTTCGCCAATCCAAAACTAGCGATAAAGGAAAGGATCGCGAGTTTCGAGGCAATACCGAATTCGGTTTCTGCCAGCACGGGAAGCACTGCGCGTTCAAGCCCCACCATTCCTCCCACAAACGCGTTGACCACAACCAAGAGCGTAAACTGCTTCCAGTTCTGGGCAAGTCCGTGTTTAATGTCTTCGGTCATGGTAGGATTTTGAACAGCAGTTCGGTAAGATCTGTTTTACCCTTGTCAAACATAAGTATTGGGACGTTTCAGAATGAGCAAAGCTAAAACTCCAACCAAGATAACCATGCGCATCATGCATCGTTATCTAGGCTATTTTTTGTCCGGGATCATGGTTTTTTATGCCGTCAGTGGCACGGTTTTAATATACCGAGACGACGACACGTTTAAGGTCGATAAACTAGTTGAAAAGACTATTGAAGCGAATTTGAGCCCCGAAGCTATAGGTGCCACGCTTAAAATGAGGGACTTTGCCGTCACGCGAGTTGAAGGTGACCTTGTTTATTTTGAAACGGGCCAATACAACACAAGCACCGGTGAAGCCAGTTACACTGTCAGAGCCCTCCCTTCGTTCTTAAATAGGATTACAGAACTGCACAAGGCCACTACTGACGACCCCTTTTTCTGGCTCAACAACCTATTTGCCATCTGCCTCGCCTTTTTTGTGCTGTCCTCTTTTTGGATGTTTAAACCCAAAACGAAAATATTTCGACGCGGTCTGCTGGTGGCATTGGGAGGATTTGTTTTTGCCCTCATTTGGATTTTCTGGTAGCCGTGTAGATTTGTGTTTGTCTAGAAGCGGGGCTTGGGTCACTGAGGCCGCGGCGAGTTGCTCAAATGTGCTCATTCAGGGCGTCAAGGCTGGTAATGCGTAAGCAAAGCCCCAAGAAGAGCGTAGTGGTAAATCCTTGTAATAAAAGGATTTAGGAACATTTTTTGGTAATGAAGGGTTCAAAACCCTCATTAATGGCCGTCATAGGTCAAACCAAATTGTTTAAAAGCTCTCTATCGGTATTCATCGCGCTAATTCTCCTTACGGGGTTAGGCGGATGTTCCGAAACTAGTCGAATGCAGAAAGGTGCAGTGATCGGCGCAGGTGCCGGTGCAGTTATCGGCGGCATTATCGGCAAATCCAAAGACAAAACGACCGAAGGCGTTCTAATTGGAACGGCCGTGGGCGGTGCTGCAGGCGCTATTATCGGGCGTCAGATGGATAAACAAGCAGAAGAACTTCAGAAAGAACTGGAGAATGCTGAAATCGAGCGAGTCGGTGATGGTATCAAAATCACGTTTGACTCTGCCATCTTGTTTGATATCGAGTCATCCGAACTCTCTTCTGCTTCCAAGCAAGATCTTTCCAAGCTAGCTTCCAGTTTAGCTGACTATCCTAACACCGACATGCTTATTACAGGGCATACGGATAGTAGTGGAACGGAAGAGTACAATCAGAAGCTGTCAGAGGAACGTGCTTCTGCGGCTGCCCAACTGCTCTTGAACAACGGCATCGCTGCGAGTAGAATTTCTATTGTAGGTCATGGTGAGTTAATGCCCATCACGTCTAACGACACCACAAGCGGCCGCCAAAAAAACAGGCGTGTGGAAGTTGCTATTTATGCTTCAGAAGCACTCCTCAAGGAAGCCGGAGTTAGCAATTGAAACACCCATCCCACACTATTTTAAGACCCACTATGCGTATTTTTATCGCTACGGCGCTACTTATCATATTCGCCGTACCTACTGATTCAGTAGCACAGCGTACTTCAGGAAGCTTGGGCTTCGGTGCTCAATTTGGATCACCGTCCGGCTTCTCACTGAACATGTATCAAGCGGGAGGAATGTCTTACGACTTCCTTGCAGCTTGGGACTTGGATCACTTCTTCTTCCTCAACGGCCATGGTATTTTCGAACGGCCACTAGGCAACAGCCCAAACGTTCGTCTGCAATACGGTCCTGGTCTGTTTGTAGGCTTTTATGATGACGGACCTAACAAGGACGACACCGTAGCTGGGATCAGCGCCACGCTAGGCCTGAGCCTTATGCCAAACAACGGCCCTTTTGAGGTCTATGTCCGGCTCACACCACGCCTCAATGTCGTTCCTGACACGGATGGCGCAATCGGTGGTGGATTAGGACTGCGTTACTACTTCTAAGAGTAGCAGCGAGTTATTAGGCTAGATTGAAAGGTGGGGCGTCTCTTTGAGACGCCCCACCTTTTCTTTTTGTTCAGAATCCGCTATTGTGTGGACATGAGCGAACTGAGCCAATCCCCCAAAGCTTTAGCACACAATGTTGAGCAAGTACAATGAGGAATAACATGTCAAAGCAATCAATCTTTACAGGAACGGGAGTTGTGACTTGGCTCTATTACTTGGTTGTGGCAGGAGTCCTGTTTTATTTCTTTGTACCCAAAGACAGCCCAGGATTGGTCGGAATCTTGACCATAGTCGTCGTGACCTTTAGGATTGAATTAAACAGACAGAATCAACGCATCCGTTCGCTGGAAGAACGAATTAGATCTCTTTGATGTACTGTAAATGTCAGCTACCAATTTGAAATATCCTTTCTACATACGCGCCTATTTATTTCTCCTAGTAGCGATGGCGTTTCCTACCATTCTCGCATTAGCTCAAGGGACCATATCGGTTACGACCGATAAACCAGCATACGAATATGGTGAAACGATCGAGGTTAGCGTAACCATCATCAACGAAACACAAACCTTGTTTCGCCTATCAGGAAGTAGCTCTTGTCAAGCTGACTTTGTATTCGACAGTTTCGACTCCGCCCGTCACAAGGTCTGTACATTAGACGCGATTCAAATTGATTTTAATCCTGGTTCTTGGAGAACGTGGACCTGGGAAATTGACCCAACCGTGTTGGGATTGCCTAGCGTAGATGGGGATCACACCATTGTGGGATACTATGGCGGCACCACCATGGCAGACACCATTACGGTTTCTGCGCCAGCGTTTCTTGGGGGTCAGCTTCGCGTAGGAATCCCTTCCACTGTTTCTGATGATGATCTAGCCCCTGTCAAGGAGTCCCTACAGGCAACGGTACTTGAAAGCAATACATGGCTAGATGGGCGGCGCTCAGAAGTGTGGCAAACTTCAGGTGTAAACCTCGAGGCGGCGGTTGCCCTCTATGCCAACGACTCACGGTTTTATTCGATTGACACGAACAGGATACTTCGCTCTGCTAGGATTGTGGCAATTGAAGAACCTGAGATCGTGCAAGAGGTGTCCAATCAGGTATCGATCTACCCCAACCCGTGCAGCAGCCGTATTTGCCATGTGAACGTACACGTCCTCAGGCCCCAGGTGGTGACAATGAGCGTCTACGATGCGTTGGGTCGTTCGCTCTCTCATTCCACCGAGTTTATTCCTGTCAGCTCGTCCGGCCACCGACTTGACGTTGATACGTCCAGCTTTCATACTGGCTTTTTCTTCGTGGTCGTACGTGGAATTGATTTTTCTGTCTCTAGCGGTTTTTCTGTGATTCGGTAACCTTAACGGGACTTCAGTTTGTGAGAGATCCGGGAGGAATCCGCGCTTTATCACTTGGTGTGTTATCGAACGGTGATTTCTCTCGTTTTGTAAGCCACCATTTCCCCAGAATCCGCGTTTCGAATGGCATATCCAAGAATGTATTTGCCTGGCAAAACATCATTCAAATCAACGATCCTGTATTGTGGTTCAAAGTCACTTGCCGGTTGTATTTGAATCTGAACGGAAACGCGGTCCTCTTCGGGGTTTAAGCCAAACAGCCGCTCTAACAAAGGAAGTCCGTCTCGTACGGGTACCAGTGAGGTTTCTGAAGTCAACACCCGGCCGTTGGCACCGTAGATTTCAGAATAGATATACAC
>JABMOI010000042.1 GCA_013204185.1 bacterium
TCCTTCAACAGTAATGGTGGCAAGCCGCCCGTCATTTTTAAATTCCAAGATGCGCAGCCCTCTATTTTCGTCACCGACTTGGCTGTTCCAAACAGGGGGGATGAGTTCTAGACTCCGAACGGTCCGAACCTCAACTTTCGAAATTCCAGGTACTAGGTTGAGTTCAGAGATAAGTTGCACGGTATCGGAGCCCGGTCTGGTTTCAAACTGAATACTTTCGCCATTCACCGTTACGGATTCAATGCGCGTCCCAGGCTGATAAAACGGATTAAACTGGAGCGTGGGATTTGTAGACTCATAGTCCAATCCCGAACATTTTATTTCTGGACCCGCGTGTAAGTCAAGCTCATACACCTCGATGCCACCATCGCGCGAATACGTCACGTTGAGGCGTTCAGCTTGGATTGGAATACCAGACACATTGTAATCATTCCAATCTGCCGGCACAGCAGGAGAGAAGGAAATCTGGTTTTTCGAAGCAGAATAATCAATCCCGAAAAGTCCTTGTATGGTCGGCAGAACCGTTGCGGCCGTGCAAAAGCCTTGGTGAGGCACAGATTCCTGAGGCCACGTATGTCGTGCTCCAGAAAAGACTTCAGTTATATCGCCCAGGCTTCGCTCATAAACGTGGCCGACTGACGCCATCAAATTCGAATACGCTTGAAGCGGCAAGCCCCGTTTGAACTGCGCCGTGGTGACCCAACTGGTCAAAAAGGGCCAAACGGCTCCGTAATTGTAGTTCAGTGGCTCGTAGTAAGCGCTTGAGGTCGATAGCATACGCACGCCCCAATCGGTAGTAAGGTCAGACTGGTGCATTCGGCGAAGCGTTGAAGAGGCTCTTTCGTCCGTGCCATCTCCAAACATTAAACCGACTGCGCTCCAGGGCGTGACTTCTGAAACGGTTTCTCCCGTTTTATTGAAGGCATACACGTATTGCCCAACGCCCTGATCCCAGAATTTCTCAAAAGACGCCTCCGCTTTAACGAACAATTGACCGGCTTCTGCTTTTAGTGACGAATCTCCTTTAAGATCGGCGAGATCCTCCATGGCCCGCAACGCCTGAATCCAGACGGCGCCCAGATAGATATCGGTTTGAATCCCAGTGAGCGCCCCAAATTCCAATGCGCCGAGACCAGCGGCCTCGTTGTCCATCAGTCCATCGCCATCCAAATCTGTTTGTTTAGACCAATTATAGGCGCGCACAATCGCATCCCACTGGTTTTCAATGGCCTCCCAATCCCCTGTACTTTCAAAGTAAGCGTGCATGGCCAGAACAAAATAGGGGGATGTATCGGCATGAATGAAGGCATAGGGATAGTCCCCAAACCAGTCAACGTAGTCTACCGCCTGGGTGATCTCATGCGGCATTTTCCCATCTTCACGTTGGAACGGAGCCATGAAGGTAATGGCTTCTTTGCTTAAGTTATACGCACCTAAGGCATTGAGGCTCAACGAGTTGAGGTAAGAGTCTCCGCCGAAAAACCAGCCAAAACCAGGTCGTCCGCCGAGGCCCGCCTGAGCCAGTCCGGCCATCATTCCCGTCTCCTTGAAGTCTGGATTGGTCGCAAACAACCCATCGTAACTAAACTTGGCCCACTCCACAGCCGCGTCTAGCAGCGGCTCAGGAGTATGAATCGAAATCGTGCCTTCTCTCAGCGTTTTTGCTGCCGTATACGATTCCATAAACCACTGCTGAGGGGAGGCAATCATGGAGTCGTAAACCACCTTTACCGCGTCCCGGTCGCCCTTTCCGCCAGACATTCCAATAGGAATGAAGCGTCCGTAGACTGAGGCCGGATCTTGGATCTCAATTTTAAACTGATTGGGCTGTTCTCCCAACATGTGCGCTGGCGTGTACGACATGTTTTCTCCAGCGGGGGAGCCTAGATAGCCATGGTTTTTTCTGGATGACTCGGAAATGAGGTAGGCTTTTGCTGTTTCATCCCATCTGGCGTACTGGCCTCCGAGCCCGGCTGGCCACATGGGTTGCATGGTCGGTACAAAGCTCACAACCACAGAGAGCGGCTCGTTGGAGTCTACGTCGAGTAGTACGAGTGCTCCGGCTTCACCTGGGGGCACCACGACGTGCGCCTTTGCGGTAAAGGACTGATACACGTAGGTGATGGTTGTGACTTCAGGGCGGACGTCAATGCGCGTGACAATGTCACGTCCCTCGATGGGCTGAGTGCTCGTTCCAATAAAAAACGAGAGGTTGAAGTGAACGAAAAGCTTAAGCGGCCAAGCCCACGCCTCGAATTCTCCCGATTCAGTTCCCAAAATGGCGAATTTTCGCCCCGTTTGATCGAAATAGGTCGATGCGGAAGCTTCCTGACTGATCACCAAATCGGAAATGGCTACGTCGAACTCAGGAACAGTCCCATTTAAAGCCTGCCCATTTGACGGGTATGCTAATAGCAAGGACAGCAGAATAGAGAGCCGAAAGAGAAGCGAACGGGAAGTAAGCATAGTGGAGGCAATGTGGAATAAAAGAGTTCGGTCTAGCTAGGACTTTAAACCTGAAAGCGAAATGCCGTCAATAAAGTAGCGCTGGGTTGCCAAAAACAGCAGGAGAATGGGGAGTAGTACAACTACGGCTGCCGCCATTTGGAACGGCCAGTTCGTTCCTTGAAGTGAGGAAAACATGGCAATACCTACTTCAACCGTCCGCATGTCGTTTTGAGAAGTTACCAAAAGGGGCCACAGAAAGTCCTTCCACGTATTCATAAACGCGAAAACGGCGAGCGTTGCCAGTGCAGGTTTTGACAGCGGCAGAATGACCCTCCAGTAAATGGTCCAGTCTGAGGCGCCTTCAAGTCGCGCTGCTTCTTCGTAGGCAACGGGAATGGTCTGAAAGAACTGTCTCAAAAGAAAAATGCCCCAAACACTGGTTAAAATGGGGGTGATTAAGGCCCAAAACGTGTTCATCCAACCAAATGCAGCAATAATTAGGTAGGCTGGAATCAGGGTCACGATGGAGGGCACCATCATGGTAGACATAAAGAGCGCGAACAAGGAATCCCTTCCTCTAAATCGAAGCCTCGCAAAGGCATAGGCCGCCATGGAGCACGTAAAGAGCTGTCCCAAAACAGCAAACGAGGTCACTATGATGCTATTCAGGAAAAACCGACCAAAAGGCAAAAGGGTCAGTGCGTTTGAATAGTTAGACCATTGTGGGTCGGAAGGGAATAGCCGCGGCGGAAACTGATATACTTCGACTTCGCTCATCAGGGAAGTGGAGACCATCCACAAGAAAGGGATGAGCATGGTGAAGGCCAAAAAGGCCATAAATACCGTTCCGAGCCACGAAAATGAGTTCTTCCTTTTCATGAGTAGGTCACCCGGTTTCTACTTGCACGAAACTGGATCCACGTAATAAAGGCAACCATTACGAAAAGGACCCACGCCATGGCGGAGGCATAACCCATCTGCAAGAAGTCATATGCATTCCGATAAATGTGATGAACAACGACTTCCGTGGCGTCTAGCGGCCCTCCCTCGGTCATAATGAATACAAGGGTGAATACCTGGAACGAAGAGATAATCGAGGTCACGAGAATGAAAAGCGTTGTGGGCCGGAGGAGCGGAAGCGTGATGTGCCAAAATTGATGCCACTTATTTGCACCGTCCACTCGTGCCGCATCGTAATACGTCCCTGGTATTCCCTTCAAACCGGCCAAGAATATGATCATTTGATATCCAACGCTAATCCAGATATTGACAATCATGACCGATATTAAGGCTGTGTTAGGGTCTGTGAGCCACGTCCCTGCGGGTATTCCCATTAGGCGCAGCGTGTAGTTGGCGAGGCCAAATTCCGGATGATAAATCCACTGCCAAACCATGGCAATGGCAACCATGGAGGACACCGACGGGAGAAAAAAGATGAGCCTCCAAAGAGCTGCTCCACGGACATTCTTCTGCAATAGAAGGGCAATTCCCAGGCTTATGGCCATACTTATGGGAACGTGAAGGGTGTAAATCAGCGTGTTACGTACCGCGTGCCAAAACTGGGAATCTCCCCAAAGTGTCTTGAAGTTTGAAAGGCCTACAAAGGGTTTCGAAGACGAAATAATGTCCCACTGATGAAAACTCAAGTACAAAGAAAACACCAGCGGAATCAGGACGAATACGAATAGGACAATAAAGGAAGGTGTAAGAAAGGCAAAACCGGTTTTGACATCGCTTCGGTATGGCCTGCGAGTAGACCATATGGAAGCCGCAACTCCGAATAGAACGAGTAATGCTCCCCAGTAGAGGAAACCCATGATGTGTGAGTCGCCTTTTAGAGGGGCGAAATCGGATGAGGCTTCTGCTGACCTTGCCATTTGGGCATCCATCTCAATTCGAGCCTCTTGCAAAACGAGGGAAATCGGTTCGCCACCAACGAGTGTTCGATCAAAGGCCGACTCCAAGATGTATTCTATCCTCGAAAATGCATCGACCTTCGTTCCCCAGCTCTGACGTCCGAATTCAGCTTCTCTCATAAAAACCGCTTCAATTCCAAACGGATCTTGCTCTGCTTGGATCGCCGCAACGTTTCTGAGCGAAGGAATGCCGATGGGGGATTGGGCTCTAATGAGCTGGGCTTCCTCACTACTTAGAAAAGCTGCGAGTTTAATTGCCCAATCTAGGTTTTTACTTGTTTTAGCTACGCTCCACCCGGCTGCATAAATGACATTGCTCTTTTGTCCGCCAACAGGGGTAGGCAGCGGCGCGACTCGAACGTCTAGATCTCCGTCTTCTAAGTACTGACGCATCCTGACATACGCCCACCTACCACTGACCATCATACCGAGGCGTCCGCCATAGAACATGCCTACTGTACCCTGCACGGCGCCTCCGCGCGAATTCCCTACACTTACAAGCGGGGGAGCTACGCCATGTTTGTTTCGGAGATCGGCCAGAAATTGAAAGGCTTCTTCAGTTTGAGGCGAGGTCAGGATTTCAGTTGTAAAAAGGCTGTCTTGACTGAATATGTCCCCACCGTTAGACCAAATCCACGGCTGCCACAGGTACAATTTATTGTCAAAGGCCGTCCCAAATTGATCTGGGGCGCTATCGTTGTCGGTATCTTTCGTGAGGGCCTTGGCATACGTTAGAAAGTCGTCCCATGTCCAATCAGGATCGGGATCACTCAAACCGGCTTCCCTCAGCAACGTGCGATTGTAGTACACGAGCAGCGGAGTAAAGTCTTTTGGAAAAGCTAGGAGTTCTTCGCCTCGGGTAAAAACGGCTCTAACAGAAGGGAAATAGGCCTCTTCTTGGATTCCAGTTTGCGCTTCGTACGGCTTCAAATCAACGAGTAAATCCCGGTTCATGAGCGCGGGAATAATGGGGCTGTCCAGCAGAAACACATCCGGAACGGTACCGGCTGCGTAAGCAGCTAAGATCTTTTCTCGGTATCCAGAAGGAATTGACTCGTGTTCGACCTTGATTTCAGGATGCAACTCCATAAACCGCTCAGCCATGCGCTCTTCCAGTTCAAACTCTTCTGCACTCGCCCAAGTAGCCACGCGAAGCGTGATGGTGTCAGATGGTAATGCTGAGTCGCAACCGCTGAATACAAGCCAGAGGCAAAGGATGGAAACGAGGAGCGCGAACGGCTTGTGTAGCGTAGAAATTGTCAATGGCTTTCAACCCGTGCTCCATCTCCAATTTGCGTTGCCCACCAGTGCGACCGGGCATCAAACGTGGCCTCGTAGGCGTCTGCCATACGGTTCGCATCTTCAGAAGTGAATGAGGAGGTGGTTAAAGCGATCACGGCGCCGCCCCAGCCCGCTCCAGACAACCTAGCACCCAACACATGCGGAAATTGATTTAATCCGTCTACTAAAAAGTCTAATTCAGGGGTCGAGTTTTCAAACAGTTCTTTCGAGCTTTTGTGCGACGCGGTCAGAAGTTGGCCCGCCGCGCGCATGTCGCCTTCGTGCAAATGCTTTAGAAACAGCCCAACTCGCCGCTGTTCATCGACCACATGTTGCGCGCGGCGGGCCACAACGCTATCCATAATCACATCGTACGCTGCAATATCGAGCGGATGCAAATGGGCCAAGTGCCGAGTGCCTGGAATGACCTGATTTAGAGCCACAAGTGCGTTTCTGCACTCTTTGTGCCGCTGTTCATACGGAGAATGCTGAAGTTCATGCCGAATATGCGTTCGAAACACAAACAGATTGTGGCCACTTGGCATGGCAAAACTATGGTGCCTACCAGAAGCTGCGTCCAAGACAACGAGCGCGTTCCGTTTCCCAAACCCAACCGTGGATTGATCTAATAAGCCGCACGGTACGCCCACAAATCGATTTTCTGCCCGGTGGCTGAGGCCAACCAAAGCGGAAACGGGGAGGTTTAATCCCAGTAACTCGTTGAGTGCCAACGCTGTGGCCAGTTCGATGGCAGCGCTACTTGAAAGTCCTTCTCCGGTAGGAATGTCTGACGTAACGGCTAAGTCGAATCCGGAAGAGGCCCCAAACTGAATGCTGAATTCATCGAATACGCCCAGCGGATACCTAGCCCAATCGGCCACGTCCTCACTCGAATAAGCGTCCAGTGTCGTTTCCACGATGGCTCCTTCAGACGAGCTAACAAGACGAATAACAGCGTCAGATCGCAGGCTGAGTGCCACGTGTAACCGTCGCTCAATACAGGCACCAACTACAGTACCACCGTTGTAATCGGTATGGTTGCCAATAATTTCCACTCTCCCGGGCGCGGAGGCAATGACTCCTGGCGCACTGGTAAATGAAGCTTGAAATAGTTGGTCTACAGTGTTCATGTCTAAAAATCGCGTTTGAAAGGCAATTTCGCTACCGTTTATGTCGTCCAATTTGTACTTACTATCCAAGACCGCTGTTTTCGATCCTAGACTTCAAGAAACGGAGTATTTCTGAAATAAAGACAACCCAAACAAGGAATCTGCCGTATATATGGCCAACCTGTTTCTACGCACCGTATGCTATCCTACAAATCTTTTATTTCTGAGAAAGGCCAAGAATGGGTCGTGTTTGTGCACGGGGCAGGTGGGAGCTCTGCGGTTTGGTTTAAGCAGATTCGGGCATTCCAAAAGGAGTTTAATGTGCTCTTGGTGGACCTGCGAGGCCACGGAAAGTCCAGCGCCTACACAGGGGACGGCTCTCGGTACACGTTGCAAGGACTGAGTCAGGATATTCTGGATGTCTTGGATCATGAAAAGATTGAATCTGCCCATTTTGTGGGCGTTTCCCTAGGTACAATCCTTATTCGTACCCTGATCGATATGGCTCCCGAACGTGTACTGTCTGTGATTTATGCCGGTGCTGTGGTTGGATTTACGGCCATGGCCCGGATTCTAATCGTGGCTGGTCAGGCGCTGAAATACATGGTGCCCTTTAATACGCTTTACTCCACGTTTGCATGGATCATTATGCCTGGGAAAAAGGCTCAAGAAGCGCGGCGGGTATTCAAACGAGAGGCTCGGCGAGTAGCGCCCGAAGAATTTAGAAGATGGCTCATGCTAGTTCCTGAAGTGAATCGGCGCCTCCACAAGTGGATGTCAGAAACGTCTTCTTGCCGATCGCTCTATTTGATGGGAGGGAAGGATTATATGTTTTTACCCCCAGCTAGGGCGGTGGTATACAAAACTCCCGATTCCTTTTTGGAGGTGATTTCTGGAGTGGGCCACGTGTGTAATATTGAAAAGCCAGAGCAGTTCAACGAGTTGGCTATCGCCTTTCTCTTGAACAAATAAGCCGTCTTACTTTTTGCGGGTCACGGTAAATGTGACGAGGTCTGCTAAGCTCGATTTCGCTTCGGAATCAGGCAAGGTTTCTATCAACTCGTGAGCTTCCCTGGCGAACTCCATCATTTTGTTCGTGGCGTATTCGATACCCCCTTTTTCCGTAACAAAAACAGACACCTCCGCGATATCCTGTTTCGATTTACCCTTCTTCCGAATGATTTTCATGATCTTCTTTCTTTCAGCACTGGTGGCGTGAGAGAGCGAATAAATCAGGGGGAGTGTTAGTTTTTTCTCCTGTAGGTCAATGCCCAGAGGCTTTCCGATGTCCTTAACGCCGAAATCGAATAGGTCGTCTCGAATCTGAAAAGCCATTCCTAGAGCCTGTCCAAAGTCACGAAACGTGGAAATTACGTTCGCGTCGTCCGTAGCAGAGGCCGCTCCGCAAGACGTGCAGGCGGACAAAAGAGAGGCTGTTTTATCAGAGATTATTTGGAAGTAGGTCGCTTCGTCGATGTCCAGCTTTCTGGCTTTTTCAATTTGCAGAAGCTCACCTTCACTCATTCGTTTAACCGCGTCCGACACAATATGGAGCAGTTCGTAGTCTCGGTTATCCAGCGCTAAAAGCAGACCTCGACTGAGCAAAAAATCTCCGAGGAGCACGGCAATTTTGTTTTTCCAAAGCGCGTTGATGGAAAACATACCTCTGCGCCGGTCCGCGTCGTCCACTACATCGTCGTGCACCAA
>JABMOI010000043.1 GCA_013204185.1 bacterium
CATTACGGCAGAAGACATTAATGTGCACCTAGCTCGTCGATGGATGGGTTTTGGCAGAGGAGGGAGAGCTAAGTTTGAGCAGGATCTCGTTCATTTTTACTCTGGTGTGCGCTTTTCCAAAACGATGGGCAGCCCGATTGCTCTAAAGCTCGAGAACGCGGCTTACAGGCAAGATAAATCGGGTTGGCCCGAAGTGATGGCCGTGGATGGTTCGGGCGAGGGCGTTCAGAAAATTACGCTTCCACGACCTGGCCATGCCGATTTAGCCGGCATCCAGAAGTATGGTTTTGATGATATTCGGCCTGTAATTGACCGAAGTAGTGCTCGCGAAACGGCGATGCGCGTGGCCTGTTGCTCGATCGCGCGGAAGTTTTTGAGCGAACTCGGGATTCAGATTGGCAGCCACGTAGTTCGGATTGGGGCCGTTGGTTACTCCAGTGCAGATGCGTACTTGGAGCGCGTTAACTCGTTAATGAGTGATGGCGCGTACCGAATCAGCGAAGAAGCTGATCAAAACGAAGTGCGCATGCTTGACGCCGAGCTCGGCGATACCTGCATTGAGCACATCAAGGCCGTTAAAAAGGACGGCGATAGCCTGGGTGGAGTCTACGAAGTGGTCGTGACGGGCGTGCCCGTTGGTTTGGGCTCATATGTTCAATGGGACCGCAAACTCGATGCGCGCCTTGGACATGCAATTCTTTCCATTCAAGCTCAAAAGGGAGTTGAAATTGGTGATGGGATTGCCGCGGCGTCGATTCCTGGGTCTTCGGTTCATGACCCAATCACGTTTGATGGAACGGGATTCCCACGGACCAGAAACCGGGCTGGCGGAATTGAGGGAGGTATGTCGAACGGCATGCCGATTGTGATTCGTGGGTATATGAAACCGATTCCGACCTTAATCAAGCCGCTTGGCACTGCGGATATCCAAACTGGAGAGTCTCAGCCCACTCGCTACGAGCGGAGTGATGTTACCAGTGTACCTGCAGCCTCCACGGTTGCAGAGGCGGTAATCGCGATGGAAATAGCCAATGCGCTGTTGGAAAAATATGGTGGCGATAGCCTAGAAGAAATCCGCAACAGGATGAGCTTGAAATAGCATTTTTTCGTATTGTTCGAGCACCCCTTTTTGGTTAAAGATCGCATTGGCAAAATTATGCGATTGGTTTAGATCTTTTTTTCATCCTCTAGCGCAAATAATCTGATTTGTCTCGTTTAGTAGAAATAGTTGCAGCCCGATTTTTTCCCGGCAAGCTATTAAAGACTGATACAGACAATCTGATGCTAAATCGTTCTCCCTATCCCGCTTATCAGCAGAATGGTACGCCCGCAGGAATTCCTGCGCATTCAGGAGATGGTCGGTCCCAAGGACAAAAAATGACCCCTTCGCCGTTCGTACCCAATTACTCTGGTGATGGTCACGGTAAACCCGCGGGATGGTCTGGAGATGGTCAAGGTTCAGTTCAAGAGCCGCAGCCCATTTGGTCAGGTGGTGGACGTCACGACGTGCACAATCCAATGATGCCAACGTGGGGCAATACAAACGGACGTTTTGCTCAGCGCCACGCTGGGCGTGCTCCAATTGAAACGACAGCGGGAACGACATCTACATTCGGAACGGCATCTCAGATGTCAGTGGCTCCAGCGAGAGAGCAACATCAGCAAACACGCCAGGTCCCGCTCTCAGATGAGTTGGTGATGAATGTAAATGTAGGCTCTGGTGATGTTGCATTTGAATCGATGAAAACGGCTCGCAAATCCTCTGGAACGTGGAAATTGATTGCCTTGGTTGTCGTATTTCTAGTGTGGGTTTCGACCGCTAGCACGTTACTCTTCTTGTACATGGATCGCTACCTTTTCCCATAGGGACAGCTAGCACGGCCCGGATTAAGGGACGACCATAAAGGGCACTACAGTGAGCAAAGAGCCGCTGTGAATTCGGATGAAATGAATCCCAGGCGAGCGAACCACCTTCGATAGGTCTATTTCGTGGATCAATTGCCCCTTTCTCAGCGCCTTTTTAAGCAGCGCACGCCCCAGTAGGTCCACCACTTCAACCTCTGCTTCGTCTGTTTCTTCGGCGAACTTCAGCGACACCTTACTTCCCCCAGAAATTGAAACAGGATTGGGATAGAGTTCAATTCCCAAGCCATTTTGACTGATTGGAGTTTCGACTGGAGTAGAAAAGCCGCCCAGAGTGAAGACATACAGCTTTTCTTTGGTATCCGTGACCACAATCCCAGAAATGAACTCCGCCTGTTGGTCCATCCCATTTAATATGGAATGCTTTCCGGCTGGCAAGAGCTCGTTGTGGTTTGTGAACATGAGCGTGCGGTAAGTCAGGGTCTCAGCATCGAAGTGCGAGCTAACGGAAATACCACTTTTGCCAGCAAGGGGCGAGACTGGTTGACTTCGCATGCGGAATTCCAGCTGAAAGCCCCGAATAGGGGTATTGGTATCCAGAAAGAGAGATGCACCTTGGGCCAGAAGCGAGGCAGAAGCGTTTCCTCCTTTTCCGCTCACTGGTGCAGGAATTGCGGCTGGCAACGCAGCCCCATCTGGCCACGCTGAATTAAGGATTGCTTGAATCTGAACCGTGAGGTCGCGCACGTCGATTTCGCTATCCCCACCCGGGAATGGGTACAGATCGAATCTGTGGAGCGTTTCGGGGGTAGAGGAAGCGACGCCGGCGACCACGTCGAGCGACTCGATAACGTCGGCGACGTCAAATGCACCGTCCCCGTCGGAATCTCCTCGGCCGCCGAGCCCGTTTCCGGCGAGGCGGACAATGGTTGAATCCGAGGGGGCGTTGTGGAAGAGCACCAAATTGCCAGTAAGAGCGCCATACGACGACGGTGCCGGCTTAAACCAAAGGACGATAGGCTGGGTTGAAGCAGGCGCGACGGTGGCGGGTACTGCTGCTGGAAAAAAGACCCCGGAGCTCGTTCGGACGGAATCGATTCGGAGATCCGCCATTCCAGTGGGGTTCGAAATGAGCAAAGACACGCTCGCGCTGTCCCCAACGGTGACGTTTCCAAAGTGCAACGAGTCCGAGCTCACAGAAATGGACGCAAGGTTGGCCTCCACGGTTAAAACGTGCGAGCGTAAGCCATTTGGAAGGGAAAGTGCGCTCCCGGTTGGGCTTGATTCCGCTACCAACAGATTCGAAATGGATACCGCAGCAACCGAGTCTTGAGCGAGGGGGCTGCCAACAAAGGACCACGCCGAGGTCAAGAGATCCGAGTAGTTGCCGGGTTCAAGCGATCCGCTAGACAGGTTAACCACCACCACGCGGTCACCATTTTGAGTGATTTGCCAGCCTGCGCCGTTAAGAGAGGAATGGTTGGACGTAACTGAATTCAGACTAAACAGTGAAGCATCAAATCCTAAGTCGAACTGAAACCCTTGAATGGACTCGGGTCCGGGCCAAGATAGATCGAAGGACACATTGAGCGTGCCACTATCAGGATTCCACATACTAGAATCCGCGGCGAAGCCGAAGGAGGCGCTGGTCGTGGAGAGGTCGAGTGGAGCGGTGATCAGGACATCGTCGATGCGGATGTTGGCGCCGCTGGACGAGCCACCGCGGCCATCGAACTGCAGATACACATCAGATTCCCCGAAGAGCGGCGCGGCGAGGTCAATCGAAACGAATTCGTAGACGCTGGCCTCAGTGGGGAGGCCACCTGAGGAAAATATGTGAGGGAACGTAGCGCCGCCATCGGTCGAGAATCTCACAATTAAGCTATCCGCTGGGTAGGAGGCTGTTCGGCGCGCGTAATACGTGAGCGTGGCTGCCGTAGCGGAAGATAAGTCGATGGGGCCCAACGCGACAGAGCTAGGCGTGCTACCTGTGTGAGCTAGGTTATTGAGCCCAGAGCCGGGGGATGGGGAAGAGGTGGAGGTTTTCCAGGCGGTGGTTTCGGCGGTGACTCCAGCGGGGAGATCGGGGGCCGTCACGCCGTCAAAGGAATGCTCCAGTAGGGTTGTGGTTTGGCCGCTTGCAACTTGGGCAAAAACTAGGCTTAGCGCGGCGGCAAGAGACAATCGGAGAAGGACTCCGAAGAAAAAATCTGGTGGTCGGTTAAATGGCCCACCGGTAGTGGTAACGTTCATGACATCCTCTCCTCATTTTCAATTTCACGGTCATGAGGTATAGAGCATGTTGAAGGGGCAAACCGAACAGGAAAACCTCGACAGTTTTGAGCCGGCGATTGAGGCCACGTGCCAAAAGTGTCTTAAAAAACGAAAAAGTGTCGCTAAAGTGCTGTTCGTCAAGGACTATTGGCCGTCTATGAGTTCAAAGGAAATCAATGATTGGTGTGGGATGGTTGTTGATAGGGAATGTGGCGCCATTGGAGAGAAAGATGCGCAGGAGAGGCAAAAAAGGGGGGATGCCTTAAGAAAGGTGGCATGATTCGGGTGATGATTGGCGCGATACGGCTGAAATTGGCGCTATTCGAAGGGAAATGGCGCAGCGGCGCAGAAAGTGGCGCGTTTCGCTCAAGGTAATGTCGCGATCATGGGGGATGGCGGTTTGAACGGGAAGTGGGTAGGACGTAAAAATGGGTAGGGCATAAAAAAATGGGAGGGCAAAAAAAGTGGTGCGGCGCCGAACGCGCCGCACCAAAAACCCAAGGTAGAATA
>JABMOI010000044.1 GCA_013204185.1 bacterium
CTTTGGTATAGAAAAGAGGGGCGCATCCCACGAGTGGGATGCGCCCCTTTCCTTTTAAACCTTATTCCAAAACCGAGACGGCGTATTTACAGCCCCACGCGCGCTAAAATGGCGTCGATGCGCTTGAGGTGGTACTCGTCGTCAAAACAATTTTTGATTTCGTCCTCGCTCAAAAACTCCCGGATGGGCGCAGATTCCAACACGAGATCCATGAATTGACGTTCCGTTTCCCAGGACATCATGGCCGGAGGCTGAACGCGGTCGTACGCGTCCTCGCGCATAAGTCCTTTTTCAATCAGAGCGTTCAAGACACGCTGACTGTTATAGAGCCCAAATGTCCGCTGCATGTTGCGGCGCATATTGTTAGGATACACGGTGAGGTTGTCAATTAACCCTGAAAAACGGCTCAACGCATAATGCAGAATGGTCGTGGAATCGGGAAGAATGACCCGCTCGGCGGCCGAATGAGAGATGTCCCGTTCATGCCACAGCGCCACGTTTTCGTAGGCCGTTACCATGTAGCCCCTTAGGAGGCGGGCGCAGCCCGTCACGTTTTCAGATCCCACAGGATTTCGTTTGTGGGGCATACTGGAAGAACCTTTTTGACCTTTTCGGAACGCTTCTTCCACTTCTCGAACTTCCGATTTCTGAAGGCCCCGAACCTCAACAGCCATTTTTTCGAGCGTAGCGCCAACTAGGGCCAACACACCCACGTAGTGAGCATGCCGATCTCTCTGGAGGACCTGTGTCGAGACAGGTGCGACGCCCAGTCCCAAATACTCACACGTGAATTGCTCAACTTCCATTGGAAGGTGAGCAAACGTTCCGACCGATCCAGATACTTTGCCCACGCGCATCCCTTCCGCTGCATCTACAAATCGCTTCCGATTGCGTCGCATTTCGTCGTAATACAAGGCAAACTTGGCACCCAGCGTGGTCGGTTCGGCATGAATACCATGCGTACGACCCATCATCAATGTGTGCCTGTGTTCCTGAGCACGCCGACCCAAGACGCCAATCATTCGGTCTATTTCAGCCAGAATGAGCGCATTTGCTTTTTTTAGACGAACAGACCAGGCCGTGTCAACGACATCAGACGAAGTCAGGCCATAATGAATCCACTTGCGCTCATCGCCCAGTGACTCACTGACGGAACGCGTAAATGCGACGACGTCGTGCCGGGTGATTTCCTCAATTTCATGGATTCGATCTACGTTGAACGAGGCCTTTTCACGAATGAGGTCTACATCTGAAGCTGGAATAACTCCCAATTTAGACCAGGCAGCGCAGGCTGCAATCTCTACTTCAAGCCAAGCATCGAACTGAGCTGTTTCGCTCCAGAGTTCTGCCATTTCTGGCCGTGTATACCGTTCTAACATGATCTATTCCGCCGCTGTTTGAGGAAGCCTCAGTATACCAATTTCAAGCAATTCAACGTGTGAAACCGTCCCGAATATCGCCTAGAATATCGCCCGCTACATGTTGGCTTTTACATTGAGTGGCGTTTGTCACGGAGAAACTTATAGAGCAAAGCGCGCGCCCTGAAAATATGGGCCTTGACTGTACCCAGCGGTAGGTCCAACTCCAAAGCAATTTCTTCGTAGGATTTTTCTTGCTGATGCCTCATCACAATTACCCGATGATACTTTTCCGGCAGATGCTCAATGGCCGCCTGAAGTAGCATGCGCCGTTCGTCTTCGACAATATGCCTATCGGGGCGGTAGGTCGTGTCTGGGAGCTCAAACTCCACTTCCCCATCTTTTGTGCTAATGGGCTGATCGATTGACATCGTTTTAAGCTTACGCTTGCGCAAAAAATCGATGGTGTGGTTGGTCGCGATCTTATACAACCAAGTAGAAAACGCGTAATCGGCGGAATAAGATTTAAGTGCCGAAAAGGCCTTTATAAAACACTCCTGCACCAAATCATCGACTTCACCCTGCTTGCGCACCATCTTCTGTACGTGACGCGTAAGCGCACCACTGTACTTATCCATCAGTTTCTGATAGGCGTGCTGGTCTCCCTCTAGAGCGAGACCTACCAGAATCCGATCTTGCTGACTGGATTGAGACGGCGAGTTGTCTTGACTGCCCTTGGGCATCCGATGATTGTAAGTTGGTTGAAAACGATTCGCGTACTATATAAGATAGCGACTTCTATGAACCGTCGTAGACTTCCCTAAAAAACGCTTCCAAATTGGGAGGTCGAAAATGCAAAGACGGATTCAAAACCTGTTGGTTGCGCTAAGTTATCAAAATGCATTAACAAAGTGACTATACCGTCGATCTGTTTACATCGTATACTCATTTATTAGCTTAATTGACCGTGTCCCCATGAAACTGTATAACGAAAAGGAAATCGGATCTATTATCAAGAGAGCTGCTGAGCTTTCTCATGACGATTCAGCCACAAATTCGCTTGGGCTATCGCTCGACGAGTTAAAGCAATTGGGCAAAGAAGCTGGCATTAATCCGGATTTTATTCTCAAGGCGGCTACAGAAATGGGCGCGAGCTCAGCCAGATCACAGGGTAAAAATTTGATTGGCGGCCCCGTTTCTTATACAAATGAAATGGTGTTGGACCGGGAAATTAGTGCTTCCGATTGGGAAGAAATGTTGACGGAAGTTCGAAAAGCCTTTAAGGATCCTGGTATTGTAACGACTCGTGATAAAACGTTTGAATGGACCGTCCAAGACTCTGGCACAAAGGCTCAGTTAACGGCTAGATTGGAAAACGGCAAAACGAAGATCAATCTGTTTTGGTCTGAGCCTTCGGTCTCGGTTCTATTTTTAGTGCCCACAATTCTTGGCACCATCATTTCGATTCCTATTGCCCTTGAAGGCCTCAACCTGAATGGTTGGCCACTGGCTTTTGCAATACTGTCTGCAGCCATGACTCTTTTTATGCTCGGCAGATGGGGTGTTACAAAATACACTGATCGCTTTTCTGGCAAACTGGATCAGTTAATGACTCACTTAGAGCTCATTGCAACTCGCAATCGACCTTCTTCAGCGGCTGCCCAAACCTCCCAACTACCGGACCGTGCTGCAGGCGTTATCGACGTGGATGATTTGGATTTTTCCGCCGAAGAGGACTCGGCGGAGTCGGTTCCGGCTTCTCGTAAACAGCGAAACTAAAACTGATACGAAGCAGTGATTAAGGTTCGAACATTTGCCACTCGCTGCTGATCAAGCGTAGCCAGTGGCCGGTGGCGGGAGTTGTATGAATCTCCGTACAAAGCAGAGGTGAGTTCTACTTCTACTGCCAATTTCAGATTTTTCTCGTTGAAAAAAACGCGCGGAGCGATGCGAAATAGGTTGACCATGTTTTCAGCGCGCGCGTTGGAGGACTGAATTTCTTCAAGCGTACCTATTCTCGATCCCTGGTTGGTCAGGTATCCTATAAAAAGGCCGGGAGCCCACCGCCCAAATTTATGTGACACATCCATCCAAGTTGAAATCAATGACATGGGCACTGCACTTCCACCTGAAGCCGTAACAAACCCACCGGTCATTAAATGGTCGGCTAGGTCCTCTCCCCAAACCCCTTTCAATCGCACAAGTGTATTTCCGGGATTCCAGGAAGCATATGCCGTAGCAGCCCTTGCACTAAATGACCCGCTGGCTGGATCCGGCCGAACCGTTTTTGAGGTGCCACCAACGCCCCACACTACCTCGTTCTTGCGTGAGACGAGATGCAGGTGAAGCGCAGGCTTGCCTGACTGATGCTGAAGTTTCCCTCCTCCTATTTCGGCGTACGCATCACGTTGGCTTGTGATAGCAAGCTCCACATTTAGGTTCGACAACTCCCGAGTAAACCGGACTTGAGGAAACCTAGCAAACGGTTGAAAAGGCGCTCCCGTCGCGAACCCAACCACACGAGGGTAGACATCCAATGTGAACATGGGAGACCAAAACTGACCGACAAGGAGCTCATTTTTACCCGAGGTCCACGTTACAAACGCGATTCGCAGCCGAAGAGTGCTCAAATTGGCGTCTGACGACCCGAAGAAGTCAGCCTCCACTCGGGCCTTCATCTCGCCATTGAGAATACTATCAGGAGAAGTCGAAATGCCTACTCGAGACTGGAAACTGGCCATCAAGAAATTGTTGGCAGCCGAAGCAGCACTTGCTGGCAATGGGTACAAATGAAATTCGCCGTCTCGTACTTGCAGTACTTGACGCGTATCATAGATCGCCTCAGTCCGCACGTACCCATCGATTGACACCGACTGGGCGAGCGTTTCGGGCACCGCCGTCAGAAGGAAAACCAAGACGATAAAAACCAGGTCTCTTCGCCCACGACTCTCCGCCCAAAGGGCTGCTTTCTTGGTTCTACGCTTCACGTTCGTTCTGCCGTTTCATTTGATGAATCAGCAGCAAGTGTCCGAACAAAGCAGACTATCCCATCACAGGATATCCCTACATGTAGCTCCTAGCCAATACCAGTTTGTTTGTAGAGGAATAACCGTCATAAGCGGGTCGAGCGACTATTTCACGAACAAAATGTCGCGGTAGGTTGGCAAGGGCCACAAATCGCCAGCGGTAATGCGTTCCAAACGATCGGTTGCATGACGCACTTTGTTCATCGCAGGGATTACGTTGTGCAGCATGTGGTGCGCTTTTTCGTGAACGCTATCCCCACCCAAGTCCTTATTCACATCAATCAGCTTTCCAAGAGCGCGCTGGAGCTCATCGACGTAGGCGGCCATGTGTTCGGCCACTTCCTTGACGCCCTTGGTTGAAATCCCAACTTTTTTGCCACTTTTGACCGTTTTAATCAGTGTTGCCAAATAGCGAGAGGCAGCCGGCATGATCATGGTTCTAGCCATAGCCTCTGTGGTTTCCGCTTCAATGTTGATCTTCAAGAAGTACTGCTCGACCCAGATTTCTTCCCGGCTGCGAAGCTCGGCTTCGGAAAGCACACCGTAGGACTCAAACAATTTGATGTTTTTATCTGAAATCAAGGTTTCGAGTGCATCAAGAGTTGTTTTTAGGTTCAGTAGGCCACGACGCTCCGCTTCTTGGTGCCATTCATCAGAGTAGTTGTCCCCACCGAAAATGATGGCTTTCGATTCGTGAACCGTGGCCCGCACGACTTCGGCTACGCCGTCTTCCAAGCTCTTACCGGATTCTAACTTCGCAGACAGTTGCCCTGCCATTTCATCCAAAGATTCAGCTACAATGGTGTTTAGAACCGTATTTGAAAACGAAACACTTTGACTTGAACCCACGGCGCGGAATTCAAATTTATTGCCCGTGAAAGCGAAA
>JABMOI010000001.1 GCA_013204185.1 bacterium
CGCCTAGAAGCATTGATAGTCTAGGGTACAGAGTCTTCGTATCCGTGCTGTCCCTAAATCCCATACTGCATCTAAGCATTGAAAGTGGAAAAGGAGTGCACTGCTCGCCTTGCCCATCATTTTCTTTCTGTTGGATGAGTATTTTCGGAGCGTGTCAAGCGAAGTAGAGCGGATATTATTGTCCCCTCCAGAAGCGCCGCGATTCATTTGGGATTGAAGTATTTAGGGGTCTGCAGTAGCTTTCGTCCTCGTTAATCATCTCCGGTAGCAAAATGTCCCCCTTCTTGCGCCCTTGGTCAGAGATGTATTGAGCCCAATAGAGAGTGAAGTATCCGGGAGGGAAGCGTGCTCGGGGGATACTTGAAAAACGGCGAATGGAACCGCAACGACATGACACGATCCATCAATGTAGCCTTACCAGCGTGCGGATACTCATTACCGGAGCGAACGGCCTTCTGGGTCAGCATTTGATTCAGAGCCGAGGGCAGGGTACGGAAATTCTCGGAATTGTTCGCTCCAAAGATTCAACCGGTAGTGGAGTTGAGTACGAAACACGCGAATTGGATTTAACACAATTTTCCAAAGTCGTTCGAGTCCTCGACGCCTTTGCCCCTGAAGCGATCATTCACACAGCCGCTGAGGGCCGTGTAGATGCAGTACAGAAACGAATTGATGAGTTTAGGAAACTCAATGTTGAACTACCTGCCCTTCTCAGCAAGTACGCTAAAGATTCAGGAGCACAAATAGTGCATCTGTCATCCAATGCGGTATTTGGAGGTAGGACCGAAAGCTACTCTGATTACAGCCAGTTTGACCCGATTAATGATTACGGGATCCTTAAGGCCGAGGCCGAAAAATCGGTTATGGAGCAAAATGCTAGTGCGCTCGTGGTCAGGCCGATACTCATGTACGGGTGGCCTCAGCCGTCTGGAAGACAAAATCCAGTCACTTCATGGATTTCCAACTTGCGGGAAGTAAAAAAAATCCGCGTGGTTGATGACGTGTGGACAGAACCATTAGCAGCTTGGGATTGCGCAGAGGCAATTTGGTGCGCTCTGGATACAGAGATGTCAGGTCCTTTAAATGTTAGTGGTGGTGTGAAGATGTCATTACTTGAGTTTGCACATGCGGTGGCGTCGGTTTTTGAGCTGGATTCGTCCCTAATCGAGTCTGGCTCAAGTGGAGATTTTCCGACCCTGGCACCAAGGCCAGGTAGCACCTCCTTTGATCTGAAACGACTCAAGAAAGAACTAGATTTCCATCCGTTATCCCCTCTGGAAGGACTCGAGAAGCTCAGACGTGACGAGTCTGCGATCGCGCGCTAAGACAATGGAACCCACCTCTGGACCACTGGTATCCGTGGTAATTCCCACTTATAATATGGAGCAGCACATCGCGGAAACGCTGATTTCTGTTCAGAGCCAAACCCTTGACTCGTGGGAAGCGATCGTGGTTGATGATTGCTCAACAGATTCAACTCCCCAAATTGTCAATGAATTTGTGGAGCAGGATCCACGGATTCGATATTATCGTCTGCCGGAGAACAGCAACTTGCCTGCAGTACCCAGAAATTATGGAATCCAACAGGCCCATGGAAAATATGTAGCTCTACTTGATCACGATGATGCATGGAACCCACGAAAGCTACAGCGACAAGTCCAAGTCCTTGAGGCAGACGAGAGCCTAGCAATGGTGCATTCTCATCTTTGGGTGAGGAGAAATGGACGCAGTTTCCCCGGCCTCTTCTATCTCCCGTCGCCACGTCAATCTGTCGCCACGGAATCAAAATTGAAAAAAAATAATGTGATTCAGTGTTCTTCTGTCGTGATTCGAAAAGCTGTGGTCCAAGGACTTGGCGGCTTTGATGAATCACTCAAATTAAGAGCAGTAGAGGACTATCACCTTTGGTTTCGCGTTAGTCAGCACCATCGAATCGTATTCATAAGCGAAATTCATGGGGAGTACCGACTCGATAGAGCAGGCACTTCCGCGCGTGAAAATATGCAGAATAGATTGTGGGAGATAGATCAAAGTATAGGAACGGATAGCTTTGCCAGTCAGCGGAGTCGCTTGCACAAAATCGTAGAGAAGGCTTTGAGCTTTCCAAGCGCACTCTTTTACCTAGCCATCGAAGGCCGTTACCGGCAACGATTTGATGCGCCGCCAAGATCCTGGTAGAAGTCCAAAATCTCCTGCCAGAGGAAATCTTGACTGTAGAAATCAACAACTTGGCATCGCGCAGCATCTCCCATAGTGCCCAGGTCAATCCCACCTTTCATGATCTCAATCATGATCAGGAGAAGTAATGGGGAATTCTTTATTGGAACAAGGAACCCATTTGCTCCATCGGTTATTACTTCGTTGCACCCATTAATGTCAGTTACGATTGATGGCAATGACATTGCTCCCGCTTCAATAACCGAGTTGGGTAGTCCTTCGCGGTAACTTGGCAGGACAAAGACATTGGCTGCCGCGAGGTAAGGTCTAACGTCAAGACGCCATCCGAGTTCATGTATCCTGTCGGAACCTGCCATCTTTTCTCGGGTGCTGGATGGTAGCGAAGCTAGCTCTTCTTCCGTTTCGCCAACAAGTAGTAGGTCTACATCGAAATGGGAATCGGCGAGTTCAACGAATGCCTCGACCAACTCGACTATTCCCTTGTCCGGGACCAATCTTCCGACATACACAAAAACAGTATTATGCTTGGAAATATTCAGACTAGTGCGGACATCGGAATGAACATTTTCCCGACTGTAGTGATTGATATTTACTCCATTGATTGAACCGTTTCCCATAACCGTGACGGGCTTCTTCGTAAGGTTCGTATAGATAAAATCTCTGAGACCGAAACTATTGGATGTTAAGGCAGTCGCGTTAACGTAGGTGTACTGCTCGGCAAGTTTCATGAGTAACCGCCGAATCCCTTGAGCTTCCATCAAAGGCATTCCCACTATTCCGTGCACTCGCCGAGGGACCCGGGCTAAACGACCCGCGATCATGGTCACGAGTCCGGCCTTTGGGGTGTAAGACTGGATTATTTCGGGTCGATTTTTTCGCAAAAGCCTGAACATACGCCAGATCGAAAACAAGTCGTGAAATGGTGAAATGGTGCGTCTCATTTCAACTGCTTGCCAACCGACACCCTCTCGCTCGGCTACGTTGACGAGTTTGTCGGAAAGTGAGCTCACGATCGTGACATCGAAATACTGGTTAAGGAATTCTGGTTGTCCTTCAAGCAACGAATCGAGTGAATCTGCAACCGTAGTGACGAGCCAAAGTTTTTGCTTCAAGGCTGCACCTGATTACTCAGGTACGTCAACGGATCGAGAAAGTTTTCGACATCAGCGAACTGCGCAAGGCGTTCAGTGTTGGCTACACACGCCCGCACTTCATCACGGGTGACGTGTTCTAGCTCTAGTTCGATTTCCTTGCTACGAAGCAAGTCAATAAGTTGTGTGACGCAGATCCCGCGCCCCCTGCCGATATTTATGATTCCTGGATTCGTGCCCGCAGTCAATTGTAGATATGAATTGGCAGCATCTGTCACGTGAGTAAAATCACGAAGTGACTCGCCCGCGTTTATCACCCCAAAGGGCGACGACGATCTCGCCGCCTGCTCCAACCTGTAGATTACCGAGAATCGATCTTCACCTCCAAAAAGGTTAAAGAGTCGAACGATGGTGAAGCCGATTCCGAACTGCCGCGCGAAACTAGAAACCAGTTGTTCGGCCGCGATCTTTAGTGCACCGTGTATGCCATTTATCTGAACCGCATCGTCTTCCTTGCAGTTAGCATTGTTACCATAGACAACGGCGCTACTTGTGTAGATCAATCTTGAACACTGTGAAAATTTCGCCCATTCCAACGTCCGCGCAAGGATCCCTAGTGACTGCTCTAGATACTTTACTGGATCTGATAAATTGGCTAAATGATTCGCAGGTTGAAACGCGTTGATGATCACAGGCAAATTCTTGGGTACCAATATCGAGGTGTCAGGGTTTAGCATTTCGCTCGACGATATAACAATGGCGTTTGAACGATTCGCGAGAGCGTGCGTTAAATTACTTCTAGCCCCGATGACCACCAATTTCTGGCGTTCGACCCCAGTTGTACCCACCTCTGGAGTCTAAAGGATCTGATTATTTAACGTACTAACGGCCAAATACCATTAACTTTACGGCGCGCGCCAATAACTCTCGTATTGTTCTGTGGGGATATGGATTGTAGTGGGCAACGCGAGGGGATCAGAACTAACTTTGCACTTTTAACCAATTTGTTTCGCTGATATTAGATGGACCGGGAAGCGGAAAAGGATCGACTCGTGAACTCATAATTAGCTCGTGCGAGGTTTGCCTAGTTTCTTCTGTTGGCGACACCAAGATCTCATGGGCTTTTTCCCCTGGGCGGAGGCCAGTAAATTCAATTTGGATCTTGCGACCCGATCGATTGATCATATGTTGGGCAAGGTCAGCAATTCTGATGGGTGATCCCATGTCAAGTATTAGGGTTTCGCCGTGTGAACCAATTACCGCGGCCTGAAGAACGAGGTGAACTGCCTC
>JABMOI010000045.1 GCA_013204185.1 bacterium
CCGTGTACTCGTTGGACTCGATGCGCACAGATTGGCCGATTGGGTCTTGCCAACCCCGTTGATTGACAAACGTCTGGTTGACGACCACCGATGACGAATCGTCGGCTAGGTGCGCGGCATCGAAGATTCTGCCCTGTCGAGGTTCAAATCCAATCGTCGCCAAATACTAAGGGCCAATGCCGTAGAAGTAGCTTTTGTCGTCTTGGCCTTCAACAGAAATAGTGATGCGGCGCCTGTTCGCCCCGACATGATCACGTGTTCCAGCAAACATGGAAACACTGGCCAACTGGGAGATTTCGTTTTCAAGCTGGGCATACTGTTCTGCATTGACCACCGGCAGAACAAGCTGCTGGCCTGGCTCATACCCCCAGTCGCCTGCTATCAGCTTATCATCAATTGACCACGCGAACGTAGCAAAGCAGATCGTGCCGATGGTCAGGACGAACTGGAACGTGGTCAGAAAGCGAGTCAGCGCTTTCTTTTCGCCCAACGTGCGCTTGCCCCGCAGGATTTCAACCGGGTGGAAAGAAGAGATATAGAATGCTGGGTAGGAGCCTGAAATGAGTCCGACGCCGGCTAGCAGTGCGACCAGGAATATCCAGAATGTGCCATTGCCCAGATATCCTGGCTGGATTTCCACACTGGTGTGAACCATACTGTTCATGAATGGAATGGTGGCACCCCAGGCAAACAGGATTCCGCCAGCGAGCGCCAGAAAGCAGATGACCAGATTCTCTGTTAGGAACTGCATCACCAACTGCTGTTTCTGAGCACCTGTTGCCTTGCGAATCCCTATCTCACGAAGCCTTCGCCCGGCGGAGCCCAGTGCAATGGTGATGTAGTTGAAGCACGAAACGAGTAGCATCAGCGCGGCCAGCCCGCCAAACATGGTCGATTCGATAGGGCGCGGCGCATTGATAGCCCGGTCCTTGATCAGAAAGGCGGTCAGCCAGTTTGGATGGCGGACGCTATCTAGAAAGTAAGAGAGGACTTGTTTGGACTCATTCCCGGTGGTCTCGGGGCGGATCATCTGTGCGAGTTGGGCCTCCACAAAAGGCGCGTCACTTGCGCTTCGTAGATCCAGGAAGGTGGCTGTGAGCGCCTGCCAATCTTCAAGACTCTCCAGGCCGGCATCCAGCAGCTTCTCGAAACCGAAAAGGAAGTCGAAGGTGAATTTGGCGGTGACCGGGAAGGGCTCTGCCACCCCTCCCACCATGACGGCCTCTTCCGCGCCGTTGGCAAAGCGGATGACCAATTCCTTGTTTAGCGCTTCCTCTTCGCCAAAGTACTTCGTGGCCATGGCCGCGCTAATAATGACTGAGGAAGGATTCAGTAAGGAGGCCGTATCACCGTGTGCTAGCGGGAAAGAGAAAAGTTCAAAGAATCCAGGATCGGCAAACGATACCGTTTCGCGAAAGGCTAACCCTTTGGCGCGCACGCTGACGCCCTGCCGAGAATAGCGGACCGCTTTTTCGACTTGCGGATACGCATCTACAAGATCCGGTCCCATAGGCACAGGAGACGTGCCCCATTTCTGCTTTAGTCCGGCAACCGCTTCCATGTCTTCGGTTGTATGCCCGATGAGGAATACATTGTCGACGTTTTCATGGTAACTGTCGGCCGTGTTTAGCCCGTAAACGAACAAGAAAAGTGCAATCGAGCTACCGATGGCGGCAGAAAGCCCAAGCACATTGATGGCCGATGGGACCTTGCTCTTCTTCAGATTGCGAACGCCCACCAAGAGGTAACTCTTGAACATAACAGTACCCCAGTACAGCTTTTCGTACAGCTGATCAGGGATGAGTCTCAAAACCTGACCCCGGTACCACCAATCTGCGCGGCGCTTGCCCTGCTCTTGGACCATTATGTGGTAGAATTCCTCGAAATCACCAGCATGTGTATGGAATAGGTCTGATACCAACCACCCGAGCAGCCAAGAAGCAAAACGGGGTGGTCTTGGGTTCGTGTTTTTGGTGCTCATCGGGATACTCCGCTCAGGGCCAAGCCCGTGACACCTGCCCACATGGTCTCCTCGACCGTGCGAATGTGGAGCAAAGCCTGCCGCCCAATCGGTGTCAATTCATAAACACGCTTGTGCCGGCCGCCTCGCAGCGCTTGCGGTTGGGTCAGATTCGAAGAAACCAGGCGCTTCTTGGACAGTCGGTCCAAAGGGGTGAATACAGAACTCAGGGACCATTCGTATCCCGTGCTCTTGGATACCTCTTCTCTGATAGGAATGCTATAAGCATCATCCTGGAGTTTCCAGATGGCCAACATAACATATTCTTCGGGCCGTGTGAGCAGGTTCATTGCAGACTTGATCTATGACTGGGAGAAATAGGATGCGTGCGGTTGGGAAAGGGCCGTTTGAGGGCTCGGTTGGTGACCACTACTTATCCAAAGTGAAACATACTCTACGGGCGTGGTGAAATTTGTTTCACTATGGATAATGACAATATGATCGCAGGCTACTTCTAATGATCTGACCCCGAAAAAAACAGACGCATCGTATCCAGACAAACTGCCGTAAATCCCCCAGCCATTAGTTCAACTTGCCATCACATCCGGACGCAACGGCTGTGATGAAAAGAATACCCAAAGCGGTGCTTTGCCTTGTCAGTGCGCTGGAGTACATCGAAATAGGTACTCAAATTCCATCTGCTGTTCAGATTGCACTCCCCAAAGGGATGCAAACTCCAAAAATCGACACGCCTCGAATACAAGTATTCCGGATTAGCGACAAATCGTTCACGGAAGGCGTGATGTACGTCGATGTATCTGGAACCGATATTGCAGTATCCAATCTGGCAAAAACAGTTGCGGATTGTTTTAAGTACAGGAACAGAATTGGTCTAGATATAGCTGTAGAAGCTCTTCAAGAGGTTATCAAACAGAGTAAGGCTTCACCAAGTGACATAATGCAGTATGCCAAGGTTAACCGAGTCGAATCCGTAATACGCCCATATTTGGTAGCACTTCTATCAGCGCACAAGCGATTCGATCAATGAACTATTAAAACCGGGGTTTCATTCAGGATGAGAGGCCCGACAATAGTCCCGACAAAGTGTCGGGATCCGAAGGCTTATTCATCACCAAAACGGGAGTCGCGACAGAAAACGCGACATGTGCGAAGCCTAAAACCTAAAAATCCACCCGTAACTAAGATTCGGCGCCAAGATGCTGGAGTGTGTGGCGCCAATCCGTAGTGGCGCCAATCCGATTTCTGAAGTTAAGGAAGACCAATAAAGCGCTATATGGCGCGATACTCTTCAAAAGCGCTCCTCTGCCGTTTCAGTGGCTATTAAGTAGCCTTTATTCGCCTCCCGCGTGGCGCAATACCGTATTATTTGGCGCAAGAACCCACTTTTTGGCGCGATAAATCGGTTTTTGGCGCGATCCCCCCCTTTCTGGCGCGATTTCATCCGCTTTGACGCCATTCCTTTCGTGGAGCCCAGTGACATATGGATCCCTTCGTGCTCCGGCAGTCAGCATAAGCTCACCGCCAAGTCGAACGACCTTGAAGGAAGATGCTACTGTCCCCCTCTGAATTCGGCCTCGCCGAATATTTAGCCCGCTCCAAATCGCGCCTAAAACATTTAAATGGCGCCAATTAGGCAGGTATCGCGCCAGACATGGTCGATATGCGCCAAAAATGTCAAAATCGCGCCACCGCTCACGCCACATTTCAACTGGCCAGAAAACTCTTTCCTGCAAAACCGGCCTAAATCCCTTCCTTTTGGCCCTGGAAGGGCTTGCTCTTGAGTCAGTGATCGAATCGCGCCATATTGGTGACAAGGCATACTACCCATTTTCAGCCATTCGTCCTCAACCACCCACAACCCTCCACGGAGAAACAGTAGGCAAAGCCCAATTGCAAACGGGGGTTTTCTCATTTAGACTTGGGACGATCGGTCACTAGGCTATGAGTCTCATTCAGCCCGGACCAACTATTCAATGTTATGAAGAGCGATTATGGATTCATCATCTTACAAGGTATCAGGGCAAACCGTGAACAGCCTACCCGGCTCGCTCGCTGATGCCCTTGGTGTGACGGCACTGGCTAGGCTGGCCTGAAACAGCTACTTTCCGTCACTCGAACATTCGCTCCCACTTTAGCCGCAATTCCACTTGAACGCGGCAGTCTCTAATCCTCTGGTCGTCTTACATGCTTCGTTTTCTTTCAGGACCTAGAATGCAGGCCATTTTCTCGGAAAAAGCGAGAAAATATGCTGTTTATGCTGTGGGTGAGGTCTTTTTAGTTGTCGTAGGCATTTTGATTGCCTTCCAAATCGACACGTGGAACGATAACAGAAAGCTAGAGATCTTGAAGAGTCAGTATCTTCAATCGCTCGTCTCCGACCTCCGGGCCGATTCGACGGAACTGAGTTTGGACATTGAAAACTACGGAAGCTTACTCGACCAACTCGCCAACATATCGGCTAGATTAAGCGGTCCAGGCGTAAGCCGTGACACCCTCCAACACATCGCGAGGTATGAGTTTATCCCCTATTTCGATCCTTCCAATGAGCTGAATCGCTCTACCCTCGCGTCGCTGGTTTCTACAGGAGATATCAAACTCTACGAGAGTGAAATAAGAGACCGGCTCATCGGCTTTAACACGAAGCAGATTGGGTCCATAAAGCTGATGGATGAGAATGTTGACATTTTCATGGGCTCGTACCAAATCCTGAACTTCCCGCCTGTCAACCACCCATTGATAGACACTCCTTCGGTAAAGGGCCCGCTTTTGGATGGATTGTGGAACGCGATATCGGATCAAGATTTAGCCGATATGACCATCCGGGCGATTTCAGGAAAGGCTCTGATGCTAGAATTTGTCCGGCTGCAAAAAGGGCTACTCTTGAATGCAACCATTGGGCTCTTGGGAGACCTTCCCGACTAGCAGCAGCGACCAGAATGGATTACTTTCTGCCTAGCATGCGCAACCAACACCCACTTCAGATTAGATTCCCCATGAAAAGGACCCACACACTATATACCTGCGCGTTTCTGCTTGTTTTCTCCGCATTCCAGTTTGGTTGCCAGGGACCGAAAACCGGCGAAAAAGGGCTTCTCGAGCTGGCGAATGGCTTTGTAGACCCGCCAATGCCATCCAGGCCGGGCGCGTACTGGGCTTGGCTCAACGGCGATGTCACCAAGGAGTCCATCACGTTTGACCTCGAGGAAATGAAGGCCAAAGGGATGGGGCGCGCCGAAATTTGGGATGTTGAGGCTCGAAACAACACGAATGGCGCTTTTGGGATTGGCCCGGCCTTTCTTGGGGACGAAAGTGTAGACCTGATCAAATACGCCCTTTCGGAAGGCAAGCGACTCGGAATCAGGATTGGGATGGTGGCCTCCAGCGGCTGGAATGCCGGCGGAGACTGGGTAACCCCCGACTGGGCGGCCAAAGCCCTCTATTCCTCTGAGATCAAGGTCTCGGGTCCTGGCCCCATCTCTCTTGAATTGCCGTTCCCTGAGGTTCCAGCCCAAGCTCCGCGAAATGGCGATGGCACCCCTGTTTACTTCCAAGAAGTAGCCGTACTCGCTGTTCCTGACAACCCCGACAAGAAAATTGCCAACCTCTCGGACATTGTACTACTTGATGCGCAGTTCGACGGCACGACATTGACGTGGGACGCCCCACCGGGCGAGTGGACAATCCTTCGGTTCATTACTTCGAACACAGGGCAGTACCTGATTGTCCCGAGCCCGAATTCCAACGGCCTGTTTATCGACTTTTTCGACCCTGAAGCCACCAAACGGCACTTAGGGCACATCCTCGAACGGCTGGACATCACCAAGGAAAATGCGGCCGAGTCCGGTTTGGGCTACCTCGAATTCGACAGCATGGAGCTGGACGAGGCCACGCCCTGGACGGATGCCATGGGCAGCATATTTAAAGACCACCACGATTACGACATCGAACAGTACCTGCCCGCTTTTTCTGGCTGGGAGCTGCCTGGCGGAAACGAGAGCTTCCTGTATGATTTTAGCAAGACGATTAGCGATCAATTAATCCTCAGCCACTACACCACAGGCAGGCAGTTCCTTGCTGAATACGGTATGGATTTGGTGGCCGAAGCCGGTGGCCCAGGACCTCCCGTTTGGGACTCCTGCCCAGTAGATGCCCTCAAAGCCCTTGGCAACGTGTCCATTCCTCGCGGCGAATTCTGGATCCAACACAATAATATTTTCCTGATCAAGGAAGTAGCCAGCGCCTCCCATATTTATGGCCTCGGCACGGTCGATGCCGAGTCGTTCACCACGTGGCGGCGATGGAAGGACGCGCCGCAGGCCATGAAACAGCACGTGGATCGCGCGTTCGTGGAAGGACTGAACATGCTCACCTTCCACACATTTGCCAACACACGCCCCGAATTTGGCGTGCCCGGTAGGGCCTATCACGCCGGAGCAGACATCAACCCAACCACCACTTGGTGGGAGCAGGCCAAACCCTTCAACGACTATCTCTCGCGCACGTCCTACCTCTTGTCCGAAGGCCTCTTTGTGAGCGATGTAGCCTACTATTATGGCGATAAGGCGCCCAACTTCTTCCCAGAGCGCCAAGGCAACCCAGATCGCCCAACGCTAAATGGCCTCAGCCCTGGGTACGACTTCGATGTGGTGAACACCGATGTGATCATCAATCGCATGAAGGTGTCGGATGGACGGCTAACATTCCCAGATGGCCTCCAATACAGCTTGCTCGTTCTTCCGAACATCGACGATATCCCCGAAGACGTGGTTAAGAAAGTTGAGGAACTGGTAGCCCAAGGAGCGCGCGTCCTGATTCAGAACCCGGCCATCGCCGCTAATTTTACTGGTAACGTGTTGCGGGACATGACCATAGACGAAGCGCTTGCGGAGTTGGCTATCGAACCCGACGTCACCGCCGACTACTCAACACTCGAGTTCATCCACCGCCGCGCTGGCG
>JABMOI010000046.1 GCA_013204185.1 bacterium
ATCCTAGAAAGGCCTACAATGCCGGATTGGCTTATCAGCAATTAGGAAACGCGGCCAAAGCGGAGGGCCTTTTGAGATCTGCATGGGCCCTTGGCTCCGAAGATGCCCGCGAGGCGCTGGTTATTCTCTTCATGCAGAACGACCGGTGGAGCGAAGCGAAAACGCTCAATCAGGAAATACTGGACGCCGATCCCGCGAACACAGAGGCACATGAGCGCGGGGCGTTCATTCAATCCAATTTGTAGAACCCCCACGTCACGGACCTGATTTCTGCGTCTCGATGTGCATCTTTCGTGAATGTGGCAGATAAAAGAAGACAAAAATGTCTTAAATAAAAAATATGCCTACTTTGCATGTCGTGAGCAAGCCTTTTTGTGGATTAAGCTGCCACACAAGCATTGTATAACATGTTGAAATATAAAGGTATACACCGATGAAACGTCTCCGTTTTACTGCCGCCCTTGGTTTGGTATTTATCCTCCTGTCAATCCATTCGGAATTGGTTTCTGCACAAATGATGGATAAGCTTTCGGTGACTGGGCAATTGCGCCATCGTAGTGAGTATTCGGCGAAAGATTTTGACGCCAATACAGACAATCCTTTTTACTCCTTGCTCCGAACACGATTAAACGTAGGCGTTCAGGCTACGGAAGATGTGAAGGTTTTTGTACAGTTTCAGGATTCAAGGACTTGGGGAGGGGAAAATCCTGCGTTCGCGCGTGGAACCATGGACGGAAGTGCACCCCTATTTGACGTGCATCAAGCATATTTCAACGTGACAAACGCGTTTGGCTCGGGGTTTAGCGCAACGCTCGGCCGCCAAGAAATAAACGTTGGGAATCAGCGATTAGTGGGCGCCGTTGGGTGGCACAATGTAGGCCGGTCATTCGACGCCATTAGACTTGGATATCAGCTTGATAAGGGAAATGTAGACTTCTTTGCTGCTCGCCTCATCGGGGTAACTGGAACTCCAGTCGGGGATAACCTATTTGGCGCAGTTGGGACGTTTCCGGTAAACAAAGACAATCGATTTCAATTGCTTTTCCTAGCGGATAACTCAACCAATCCCATTGGCGGTGGCCCCGATGAAGGTGAAAACAAACTCCAGCGATATACGACTGGCGCGGCGCTGAATGGATCGAAGTCTCCATTGGACTACGAGCTTGAGGGGTATTATCAAATGGGACATCAGCTAGAAGCAGCGACCGGCCGTCTGGGCTCCATCGGTGCCTATTTGGCCTCCGCTCGCTTGAACTTTCTAGTCAATGACAGCAATGGGTTGAAGCTTGGAGCGCTCTTTACATTGGTTTCTGGTGACAGTGATGCTTCGGACGGAGAAGTGAAAAACTTTGACACGTTGTTCGCCACAAACCATAAGTTCTATGGCTTTATGGACTATTTCGTTGGAGCCGGTACGTTTGCTAAGGGGTTGCAGGACATCGGATTAGCTGCTGCCATGAAAGCGAATGACAAAACCAGCCTTGCCCTCGACCTACATCACTTTACTGCGCCTCAAATGACAAGTGGATCGGATTCGGTACTTGGTCAAGAGGTCGACTTTACGCTTACCTACAAGTACAATGCCGCGCTCAATCTTACCGGAGGATTAAGCGCCTTCATGCCAGGAAACGACTTCGGTGGTGAAGACATTGCATACTGGGGATACCTTTCGACTTCAGTCGTCTTCTAGCTCAGTATGTGCAAGAAGCGCATTTGGGGAATTGTGGATACAGGGTGGAGGAATGCTGAATTATTGAAGAGTACGATTGGGGCTCATTGTTAGAGAACTCAGCGGTTCGGAAATTGATTGGATTGCGCAGTAGGAGCGGAATCCCCGATGGTATAGCGCAATCAACCACATTAACTTGATATTGAGGCCGTAGCGAATGAAAATCGCAAGACTCTTTTTAGCTCTTTTCGTAGTAGCAGCTTTTGGTTTTTCCGCTTGTGGCGGTGAAAATACAGAAGGCACCGATAATGCAGCAGCCGATTCAACAATGGCAATGGAAGCTGCTCCTTCAATGGAAGCTCAAATTGGCCCTGTTACCGAACTAGAACTCGGTGCCTACGATGCAGTGCTTGCTGCAACGGGCGAAGCAGCGTTTACTGCTAAATGCACCGCTTGCCATGGCCTGGATGCCAAAGTGATTGGCCCAGCTCTTGGTGGCGTTTTGGATCGTCGTTCACCTGTTTACGTCATCAACATGATCTTGAACCCAACAGGAATGCTCGAATCGCATCCTGATGCTCAGGCTATGTTGGCTGAATATGCAGTACCTATGGTTCCCCTGGGAATCGAAGAAGCAGAAGCTCGCGCTATCGTAGAATTCCTACGCGGCGAAGGTTAAGCTGAGAGCGCCTCTAGGGTGCTACGCATGATCTAAGCCTTGAGGCCTAGACCCAATTGCAGGAAAAGGGCGGGATCCATTCGGATCCCGCCCTTTTCTAATTCATATCGCTTTTGTCAAACGGTCCCAGAGGTACCCAGAACTCGACACCGGAAACGCTGCAATCCACTATCCGTCGATCCATTCTTGGCCAGGGTTCAATCGATATCCACCAGCTCGCAGGTCGTTTCCGACATCCTCGAGAGTCTTTTCACCCAGCATACGCTCAATTTCCTTTCTGGAATCGGTCCATTGCGCATGAAGCGGGCAAGGCCGGTCATGAGTACATCCAGGTAGTCCCAGAACGCATTGCGTGAACAGGCCATCGCCGTCAAGTGCAACCACAACGGCTCTCACATTGATGGCTTTTGGAGCTTGGCTGAGCCTAACCCCACCGTTCGGACCCCTATACGAATCGACTAATCCGGCTTTAGAGAGTTGCTGGAAAATCTTTGTCAGAAAATGGAATGAGATGTTCAGGTTCTCACTTATCCGTTTTACGGATAGATATTCATTGCTACTGAGCCCTGCTAAATGAAGCATGGCCCGGATTCCGTACTCAGAAGTTTTTGAAAGGAGCATATTTGTAGGGTTTGAGGAACTACAATATATATCATTACCGATAAAACTGTCTTAAAACTGTTTTTCTCAAGACAAAAAACACTGAGCAAAAAACACCGGGCAATAATAACTCAGCAAAATCGTTGTCTTATTTCGATGCCAGACTGTAACGAAAAAAAATCGGTCTCGTAAAGAAAATACGGTCGTTACCAATCGGCCGGAAAGCTCAGATGAAATGATGTGTGGCTACTGATTTCTCTGTTGAATAGGGCGTCCGTTTATAGTGGAAAAAACGGATGCCCTTTCATTTTGACGGACATTGTCGGTGTAGCATATGAAAAGGCCTCGACAGGTAGTATACCTGTCGAGGCCTTTTTCATTCTGAAACGCTAACAGAGCGCTAGTGCGCGGCTAAATCAGCCATTTTCTGATGCTAGAATGGCATCAATGGTTGTTTTTACCACTGCGGACTGCTCAAAAGCAGATGAGCGCTCTAAAAATCCCAAAGCCAGTTTCGATTTCATTTTAGAAAGTGAAACGGCGGCCATTCTGCGTGTTGGTTCTGTGCTTCCTTCTCGGTAGAGATGCATGACATCGACAACAGCTGAGCTGGAGAAATTGAGGTCATTGCTGTAGGCAATAATGAGCCTTAGTGCAGATTGCTGAACTCCTTCGTGATCAGAGGTAAGAGCATCCTCAATGGCTAATCCAAACCGTTTCCACTCGGCCGAATCAAGTCGCTTTGCATCCGGCGATGAAACCGTCGAAGTTAGCTGAGTATCATGCGCAGCACCGCTGGCTTGAGCTTGAATTGGCACTAACCCAACGGCAACAACTGCTACAAGAACGGATGCCTTGACGAAACGATATGAAGTCATAAAGATAGAATTTGTTTTCATAAACTGACCCTCCCAAGTCTGAAAACATGATGGAACGAAGTAAGACTTCCGATGACGTTCCTATTGCGTGAACCCTTCCTACGGGACCTAAAAGCGGTTTGATACACTTCTGACTAAAATATTTTCAGAAAAGCTGTGAGTGGGCTTCCAGGGCTCCTGAATCGTGCGTTTCTTGTGTTGAAGGGATAATTGTGGATCTCAGGACTCACAATGCGGTATCTTTAACCACCAACCCGGTCATCCCCAACCCGGTCGTTACCAAACCAATCATAAAAGAGAAGTAATCTCCAGCTATGGAGCGAAGAACTAAAATTGTCTGCACGTTAGGCCCCGCATCTTCAAGTGAAGAGACCATTCGGAATTTGATTCTAGCAGGAATGGATGTTGCTCGCCTAAACTTTTCTCATGGTTCTCACGACTACCATAGAGGCCTCATTGAAACAGTGCGCCGGGTAGCTGAGGAAGAGAACCGGCAAATCGCAATCTTACAGGATTTGCAAGGCCCTAAGCTGCGTGTGGGCTTAATGAAAAACGGCTCGGTAGAACTAGAAGCCGGCCAAAAACTCACGATCACAGCAGAACCGCTCAAAGAAGGGACCAAGGATCGCATTCACGTAAGCTATCCCACACTTTTTGAGGACATTAAAGTTGGCGGGGAAATACTGCTGGACGATGGTAACCTTGAACTAGTGGTTACAGGCTTTGAAGGACGTGACGTGATCACCGAAGTGGTTGTTGGAGGCCCACTTTCCTCCCGTAAAGGGGTAAACCTGCCCAATATTCTAACGTCCACGCCTGCATTAACCACGAAAGACTTTCGGGATTTGGAGTTCGGACTGGCAATGAAAGTGGATATTGTTGCTTTGTCCTTTGTGAGAGACCCCTCTGATGTGAAGCAACTAGTGGATCGCATCAGAAAAGAGACCCATCAACCAATGGTCATTGCAAAAATCGAGAAGCCTGAAGCGCTCGAAAGCATCGACGAAATCATTGCCATATCAGAAGGTATTATGGTGGCTAGGGGAGATCTTGGCATTGAAATGAGGCTTTCTAAGGTCCCTGCGGCTCAAAAACGAATCATATCAAAGTCCCGTCGCGCTTCGAAACCCGTTATAACAGCGACTCAGATGCTAGAAAGCATGATTGAGAACGCACGGCCCACTCGGGCAGAAGTGAGCGATGTCGCAAATGCGGTGCTGGACGGAAGCGATGCATTAATGCTTTCCGGAGAAACGGCAGTGGGTGCTCACCCCGTTAAGGTTGTAGAAGTTATGTCGCGCATCATAATTGAGGCCGAAAAGGTATTGTTCGACCAACAAATTACCCGAATTCGTTCTACAGGAAACCCAACTGTCACGGAAGCCGTTTCACAAACAGCCTATTTTATTGCGCATGAAGTCAACGCAAAGGCGATTGTTTGTTTGACATCATCCGGTTCTACCGCCCGATTTATTGCAAGACATAGGCCCCATGTACCCCTATATGCTTTCACTGACGACAAACGGATCCTAGGGCAATTGGCACTGTCCTGGGGAACAAAAGGATTCTACTTTCCTTTTCAGTCCGATACGGACAAGGGCATTGAACTTGTCCATAATTTTTTAAAGGAGCAAGGTTTGGCAAGCGCCGGAGACATCGTTGTGATGACCGCCGGGATGCCCCTTCCTGCTAAGGGAAGGACAAACATGCTTCATGTTAGTATTCTTTAATTAGGGACGATAACGATCAGCAACACCGCTACTACTTTTTAACCATTCTGGCGGATTTTCCGGCTGACGTGATCCATATGCGTCTTTTTCGCGCACGTACTTCGACTAAACCCAATCCAATGCGCATGCTCCTTCTGGTAGCAGGCTTGGTGGTCTTGTTGCCCGGCTGTAAAACGCCGGATTTCGTAAGTAATCGATTTGACAACTTTACGGCGTATTACAATACGTTTTACAACGCCAAAGAAGTTTTTCAAAAAGGGTACAACAACCTAACTCGAACCATCGAACCGGTCGACCGCGTTCGGTTTCTTCCGATTTACCCACGAACATCGGGTACGGGCACGCGAGAGTTTGACAGCGCCGTGCTCAAAAGCGCAGATCTTCTGAGGAGTCATCCCGACTCGAAATGGGTGGACGATGCGCTCTTACTTATCGGGAAGTCTTATTTCTACCAAGAGAACTTTGTCGGTGCAACCCAAAAATTCCGCGAGGTGATTGACCTAAATACTTCGCTTGTGGATGAATCGGTGTTGTGGCTTGCTCGTTCGCTGATCACCAGCGGGGCGTTGGATTTGGCCGAAAAAGAGTTACTGTTTGGTCTTGCGAGGGAAGGTGTCGATAAAAAGTGGGCCAGCCAATACAGTTTGCTTTTGGGCGAACTGAAAATAAAATTATCTGTTTGGCCAGAGGCGAGTGATTACTTGGCTGCAGCCATCGAAGAAGTGAAAGACAAAACCGTCGCAGGAAGAGCGCAGTTTTTGCTGGGCCAGGTTTACGAACAGCAAGGCCGTTTTGAAGAGGCGGTCGATGCGTACGACGGAGTCCGTGGATATAGACCGGCATATGAGCTTGATTACGCGGCAAGGTACAGTGCCATTCGGGTTCAGGGCCTTCACTTGGATGCGAACGACGCGCTAGGCAAACTGCGCAAAATGGAACGGGACGACAAGAACTTTTCCAATTTAGCGGAGCTATCCATGTTGAAAGCTCGCATTTGGCAGGAGACGGGAAGAGACGAAGAGGCGTTTCAGACCTATGAGCAGCTTCTCTATGATCCCAATCCAATTGGAAATGCAGCGCAGTTGCGCGGCCGGATCCACTACGCTTTGGGAGAACTTTATCGAGATATCGACAGAAACTTCGTGATGGCAGCTGCCCACTTCGACACGGCAGCAGCATCCCTTGAAACGTCCACCAACGCCCGCTCCAGAATTCGATCTTCGTCTTATTCGGCAACCCAAATCCAGTATGCTCCCGAAGCGATAACAGACGCGAATCAGCTCAAAACGAGCTTTATGAAGTTTTCAAGGGTGTTTAATGACTTGGTGCGCTACGACTCACTGCTTTGGTTGGGGGAGATGTCCATCGAGGAGTACGATGCCAAGATCCTTGAGATTCGAAAGAAAAAAGCCGTAGAAATGGCCGAACAAAAGCGGCTATTAGCAGAACGTCAGCGCGAGAGAGCGTTTGAAACAGGCATTGAGGTAAGCGATCCCTTTTCAACACGGGGGCTACCGCCTGGTAAGATTATTCCTGGCCTGAATGACACAGAAGGAACCGTCGATGGGTACTTATTCCACAAAAACCCAATCAGGGTCCAGGAAGGGCGCGCTAACTTCGAGGATACGTGGGGGAGACGAGCATTGGCCCCAAATTGGAGGAGAAGTGGGGTTCTGTCGGCTGCATCGCAGCAGCAAAGTAATGAAGAGAACCCTGAAGATGTAGTTCCGATTGAGGAACTGGGAGATGGTGAACTGCCCCAAATTAATACGTCGGATGTTCCGCGGGATTCTACGGCTCAAGTCGAAATGAGGGCGCAACGGGCCGTTTCTAGATACGAGTTAGGGAATACCTTGTTTTTGTCCATGGCTCGGCCCGATTCGGCTGCCGTGTGGTACAGAAAAGTGATTGAAGAGGACGATCAGCAGGTTGTTGCCCAGCGCGCCTTATATGCGTTAGCAGAAGTTCAGCGCGCTCTTGGGGATGAAACGGCTGCAACCCGCATTTATAGGGACATTCTAGAACGTTTTCCAGATTCGGATTTCTCTGACGATGTTCGAAAACGATTGGGATTGGAAGCAATTGAACGCGCTGAATCGGATTCGTCAAAGCTGGCTATTAACGCCTACGAAGCGGCCTACCTGTTCGCCAAGGATGCTGACATGCAAGAGTCGATCAATCGATATTTAGAAGTTGCCGCTGATTGGGCCAAATATGACCAGAGCGGGAAAGCACTGCTAGGAGCAGCAACCAAGCACATGGAATGGGCTGGTGCCGATTCTGCGAAAATATTTACCGAACTCCCAGTGACGTTGCCGTGGGAAAAAATGGCCATACTTTGGCCCGCCAAGTATAAATGGGTAGAGCGGGACTCGGCATTGGTCGTTCCAGACGTTGTGGCAGAGGTAACACCGGTTGATGCCCAGTCACCGGTTGATGCCCAGTCGCCAGGTGATGTCCAAACGCCAGGCGACGTCCAGGCGCCAAGCGACGCGCAACCCCCAGTTGCTCCGGATTCCACATCGACCACGTTGCCCGTTGAACCTGACACCGTCGTGCCAGACTCAACGGTTGCTGAACCGCAGCCTCAAGTCGTCGTGCCAGACTCAACGGCTACTGAACAGCAGCCTAAAGCCGCCGCGCCAGATTCCGTCACGGTCGAAATGCCGAATTTGGAACAGGAAAGTCCCGCCATTAATCCCAATGCCCAAGAAGCCCCAGCTTCAGTAGTGCCGCCCGCGAACGCATCCTCCGGGCCTGTAGCTGAAGTCTACACTTATATCGAAGCTCACGAGGAGCGCACTCCGCTTTTCGTGGAGGACATTTATGTTAAGCTCGCGAGCGACTATCGTGGCAGGGCCCTCGGGCTCACGGCGGAAAGGACGCGCAAAGCAATTGTAGAGCGAAGAACGCCACCACCAAAAGCCAAACCAGATTCGCTAACGCTAGCCAACCAACGGCAGGTGCGCCTAGATAGCTTGTTAGCTTCAGGTGTTTCACCTGAAGCGATGGCTGACTCACTGGGGATGGCTGCCTTGCCAGACTCTATGGATACCTCTCTTTCGGAGATTCCTCCGGATACGACGTCTGCAGCGCGAGTGGTACCGGGCGCTCAAAGTCCTGTAACGCCCTCTACAAACGAAGACGATGCCTACAATACAGAAGATGACGAGGATTCTGCATCGGGAGCTCGAACATCCTCTAACCTCAGGCCGTTGCTTCCTACGGGCAGGCCAAACATGGATGCCCTCGGTTGGACTGTAGTCCTTGGGACACATATTACTATGGATGCAGCCCAAGCTGACCTGCGTGTTCAGACCGCCAAATTAAATGCAGCAGGATTTCCGGTATACATTTTCACCAATGCGGAAGGGGAGCGCCTAGAGTTCCTCGTAGGGTGGGGTCTATTTGAGACCAAGCCCGAATCAGATGAAGCCATCGTTAAATATGGCGCATTTCTACCTCCTCGAAGAAGTCTATTGCACCTCATTCCTGCTTCGTCTCGTACACCATAGGATAGCCCGCGAATCGGAACCAATATAGACCCGGTTTGTACGGTCGAGTCGCCTTCGTGGGTACTTACCACATCACCTATTTTATCTATGGGGACGAGTTTTATCGTTCCCGATCCGAAACTGGATGTCCAAGAACGAAAGAGAAAAATTGAAGCTAGACCGGAAACCTGAAACGGGCAAAGGCCCTCGGATTCCTGATCGTCAACCTCGGTTCATGCTGTGGATTTACCTGACAGCATTCATGGCCCTGATGCTACACCTGTTTCTCCGAATGGGGGATGTAGAGCCACAGCGCGTAGACTATTCCCAGTTCCTGGAGCATGTAAGCAAGGGGTACGTAGAGGAAGTCGTGTTGGTGAATGACAGGCGTGTCGAGGGTATATACACGGCAGAAGCGGTCCAAGAAGGTCGCGTTGAAGTCAAAACCATTCAGCCAGGTATTCTGACAGGAAACACTCCCCAAACGCCAAATAAGTTTGTTTCGACCAAGCCTGCTGATCATGAACTGGTGCAGTTCCTGATCGATTACAATACAGCTCAGGCAACGTCTGATGGAAAGGAAGTCGCATTCGACGCTCGTCAGGATGAGGATTGGTTTGGTGGGTTACTAACATGGATCTTCCCACTCATTATTATTATTGCGCTCTGGGTATTCTTGATTCGCCGGATGAATCCTGGTAGCCAAGTGTTAAACATTGGCAAGAACAAGGCTGTATTGTTCGACGCGATGGGCGAACATAAGCTCACATTTAAGGACGTGGCTGGGCTCCAGGAAGCAAAGGAAGAGGTCGAGGAAGTTGTCGAATTTCTAAAGACGCCTAAAAAGTTTACAAAGCTAGGTGGAAAGCTTCCCAAAGGAGTTCTTCTGGTAGGGCCTCCTGGAACGGGTAAAACGCTGCTCGCAAAAGCCGTCGCTGGTGAAGCAGGGACACCATTTTTCTCCTTGTCAGGTTCTGACTTCGTTGAAATGTTTGTAGGGGTTGGTGCAGCGCGTGTGCGCGACCTATTCCGCCAGGCAAAGGAGAAAGCTCCGTGTATCATTTTCATCGATGAAATCGATGCCATCGGTCGTTCTCGAGGCAAGGGAATGATGATAGGTGCAAACGACGAGCGCGAAAACACATTGAACCAGTTGCTGGTCGAAATGGACGGGTTCAATACGGACAGCGGTGTCATTATAATGGCAGCAACAAACCGTCCGGATGTTCTTGATTCGGCCTTGCTTCGCCCAGGTCGTTTTGACAGACAAATATTAATTGACAAGCCCGATAGGCGCGAACGAGCCGAAATATTCAAAGTCCACACCCGGAATTTGATTTTGGGAGACGATGTCAATGAAGAGGTATTGGCCGGTCAAACTCCAGGTTTTGCTGGAGCGGAAATTGCTAACGTATGTAACGAGGCAGCACTTCTTGCAGCGCGCGAAAACAAAGAGTCCATTCATATGAGTGACTTTGAGCGCAGTATAGACCGCGTCATTGCTGGGCTTGAAAAGAAGAATAAAATCATTTCTCCGGAAGAGAAGAAGATTGTTGCTTATCACGAAGCCGGCCATGCCATCGCGGGCTGGTTTCTGCAGTACACAGATCCAGTAGTTAAAGTGTCCATCATCCCAAGGGGACTTGCTGCACTTGGATATGCACAATATTTGCCTGAAGAGCGGTATTTATATACCCGCGAGGCATTAATGGACAGGATGGTCATGGCCATGGGTGGCCGTGTTGCCGAGGAAATCATCTTTAATCGGATTTCAACCGGTGCGCAGAATGACCTTGAGCGCATTACCGCGATGTCCTACGCCATGGTTGTTGACTACGGCATGAGTGAGCGAATTGGATACGTTTCGTTCAACCTTTCACGAGGAAGCGATAGCCCTACCTTTACGAAGCCGTACTCGGACGATACAGCTCGAGTAATTGATGAGGAAGTCAGGGCGATCATTGACGAAGTCAGGGTACGTGCTCGAGAACTCCTCGAACAGCATGCCGATAAGCTTGAGTCCATGGCGACGGCCCTCCTCGAAAAAGAAGTGTTAGGGCCGAAGGAGCTTGTAGAATTACTCGGTAAGCGTCCACATGGTGAATACGTAGAATACATTGGGCAACCTGAGAAGGTCGTAAGCCCGGTAGAGGCAGAGACAACTCCAACGGATGTGAGCGCGGTCGAGCCGCCTAATGGCCAAGCGTCTTCAAGCGAAGTCGTGGATAGCGAGCTCACGGAAGGTGCTCCTACGAGTGCAGAGAGTGGAGAGGGCGCAGAGAGTGGAGAGGGCGCAGAGAGTGCAGCTGAGCAGCCTGACAGCGAAACCAAGAAGCCGGCAGCTGAAAAGGAAAACGGGGAGTCCAGCTTGTTCAGCTAGGCCCATTTGTACGGTACACCGATATATAACGATATATCAAAAGGTATACCCCTGCAGGTGGCTACGTGGCACTAATTGTGCAAAAAAGGTCTCTCCTCAACCTTTCTTCACGAAAAGATACGTGCACTAGTCAAAAGAGTCCGTATATTGTGAGGCTGACACTAAATGGATCGGGGCCATTTTTCCCTGATTCTGAGTCTCTGGTATTTGACAGAAACAACACGGTAATTATTCGTGCCTACGATCCAACAACTGGTTCGAAAAGGGCGTAAGCCTAAAGTAAATCAAACAAAGTCGCGTGCTTTGGATTCATGTCCGCAGCGCCGTGGTGTGTGTACTCGTGTATACACAACTACACCAAAGAAGCCGAACTCGGCTCTTCGGAAAGTGGCTAAAGTCCGTTTGACTAACGGAATTGAAATTATTGCCTACATCCCTGGTGAAGGTCACAACCTACAGGAGCATAGCATTGTGCTAGTTCGTGGTGGTCGTGTAAAAGACCTTCCGGGTGTAAAGTACCATATTGTGCGTGGTGCGCTCGATACGTCGGGTGTTGCGGACAGACGGCAGAGCCGTTCCAAGTATGGTGCCAAACGACCTCGGAAGTAATCTCCGGATCGTACCAACAATTTTCCGGGCTTCGTTTCAACGTGAGCGAACCCGCTTGTGATTAAGCAAGACATTAGTTCTAAGAGACAAGACAGCGCGTAGAATAACATGCGTAGAAAAACTGCAGAGAAGAGACAAACTCCAGCCGATCCGGTATACAAAGATGTACTGGTATCGCGTTTTGTCAATGCTGTAATGGAAAGTGGAAAGAAAAACGTGGCTCGTGGCCTTGTCTATCAGGCTTTCGACCTCATCCACGACCGGACATCAGAAGAAGGAGTCGAGGTATTTCGCCAGGCGGTCAACAATGTTGCCCCTCTAGTTGAAGTACGTAGCCGTCGCGTTGGGGGTGCAACCTATCAAGTTCCTATTGAGGTTCGCCCAGATCGCCGTACGGCTCTCGCTTTTCGCTGGTTAATCCAGTATGCAAAGTCCAGAAATGATAAAAGCATGGCTAATCGCTTAGCTAATGAAATTATCAGTGCTGCTAAAGGCGAAGGCGGTGCAATCAAGAAGAAAGACGACACGCATCGTATGGCAGAAGCCAACAAAGCGTTTGCTCACTTCCGATTCTAACCGACCTGAATATCGAATCTGCTGACTCCTTCTTTCAATGAGCAATACAAACAAATTCACGCTTCAACAGACCCGTAACATCGGCATCATGGCTCACATTGATGCAGGTAAGACGACGACAACTGAGCGTATCCTATACTACACAGGCAAGTTGCACCGCATGGGCGAAGTCCATGAAGGCGGCGCAACCATGGACTGGATGGAGCAGGAAAAAGAGCGCGGTATCACGATTACCAGTGCTGCTACGACTTGTGAATGGAAAGATCACCGTATCAATATTATTGATACGCCTGGTCACGTTGACTTCACCGTTGAAGTAGAGCGTTCCTTGCGTGTTCTTGACGGCGCTGTTGCGCTGTTTTGTGCCGTGGGTGGTGTTGAGCCTCAGTCAGAGACTGTTTGGCGTCAGGCTAACAAATATCACGTTCCGCGCATTGCGTTTGTGAACAAAATGGACCGGACTGGAGCTGATTTTGAAGCTGCCATCCAGGCCATGAAAGATCGCCTTAAAGCTAACGCAGTTCCTGTACAGATTCCGATCGGCGAAGGCGAAATGTTCAAAGGTATCGTAGACCTTATTCTCAACAAGGCCATTATTTGGCATGAAGAGACTCAGGGCGCAACCTTTGATGAGATTCCGATTCCTGCTGATTTGGTGACCAAGACACGTCACTGGAGAATAAATCTTCTTGAGGCTGTTGCTGAGCACAATGACGCGCTTCTGATGAAGTATCTCGAAGGCGAAGAAATTACGCCTGAGGAGTTGAAAGCAGTAGTTCGTTCAGCCACGCTGAGCCTGGATATTACTCCAGTATTCTGCGGAACAGCTTTTAAAAATAAAGGCGTTCAGAGACTTTTGGACGGTGTCTTGGATTATTTGCCAAGCCCTACCGATGTGCCTGCTATCAAAGGTGTGCACCCTCGAACGGATGCTGTAATTGAGCGTGCTTCAGACCCAGACGGACCGTTTTCTGCCATTGCTTTTAAAGTAATGACTGACCCATACGTCGGTAAGCTAACATTTTTCCGAGTGTACTCTGGCCGCTTGACCAAAGGAACTCAGATTCTAAATGCGACCTCTGGTAACAAAGAGCGTATCGGACGAATTCTACTTATGCACGCAGACACGCGTGAAGACGTGGATGAAGTACGTGCAGGCGATATCGCAGCAGGTGTAGGGGTGAAGCAAGTTCATACCGGCGACACATTCTGTGATATTGACCACCCGGTTATTCTTGAGAAAATGGAATTTCCGGAACCAGTTATCAAAATTGCGATCGAGCCTAAAACAAAGGCAGATAGCGATAAATTGGGGAACGGACTTCAGAAACTAGCTGAAGAGGATCCTACTTTCAAGGTAAATGTCGACCAGGAAACGGGTCAGACACTTATCGCCGGAATGGGTGAGCTTCATCTCGAAATTATTGTAGACCGCCTCAAGCGTGAATTCAAAGTTGAAGCAAACGTGGGTAAACCACAGGTTTCATATCGCGAAGCGCTTGGCAAAATGGTAGATCAGCGCTACACCCACAAGAAACAATCGGGTGGACGTGGCCAGTTTGCTGAAATATGGATTGAAATTGGTCCAGCAGCAGAGGGTGTCATTGGGCTTGAATGGATTGACGACATTAAAGGTGGTTCAATTCCTCGCGAGTTTATTCCTTCTGTAGAGAAAGGGATCAAGAGCGCGATGGGTCAAGGGCCTCTGGCAGGATATCCAATTGAAGGAATTCGCGCTCGGTTGTATGACGGTAAATTCCACAACGTGGACTCCGATCAGCTCTCCTTTGAGATTGCTGGACGAATGGCATTCCGCGACGCAGCTCGCAGTGCAAGTCCAGCGCTCATGGAACCGATCATGGCTGTTGAGGTGGTAACACCTGAAGAATATATGGGAGATGTGATTGGAGACTTAAACAGTCGCCGCGGTCGCATCGAGAATATGGTACAGCGGACGGACGCTCAGGTTATTAAAGCCTTTGTGCCGCTGTCAAATATGTTCGGTTACTCAACCGATATGCGCTCGATCTCACAGGGCCGAGCACTCTATTCCATGCAGTTCGACCATTATGCTGAAGTACCGAAGAGCGTCGCTGATGAAGTGATCTCGGCTGCTAAAGGCGTAGTGGAAGCATAAAAATTAACGACTAAGGACGACCAGACAGGTAAGCAAAATGGCAAAGGAAACTTTCCAGCGAAATAAGCCTCACGTTAACGTGGGCACGATTGGTCACGTTGACCACGGCAAGACGACGCTAACGGC
>JABMOI010000047.1 GCA_013204185.1 bacterium
ATTGAAGGGGTACAGTCACCAGGAAATTGCCCACATTTATGAGCGAAGCGAGAGAACCATAAGGCAGCACGCGGGCGTGGTGTACCAAAAGTCGAATTTGAGTGGTAGGGCGGAGCTAGCTGCATTTTTTCTGGAGGATCTCCTCGTTTCAGGAACGAAATAGGCGGCTGCGAGCAGGTTCAGCCCCCGCTTTTCTTAACCTTATGCCCCAGATCGGTTAGAATCTTTACCAGGCGGTCGCGTTGGTCTCCTTGGATCTCAATGACTCGGTTTTTTACCGTTCCACCGACACCACATTGTGCTTTCAATTTACTTGCCAACGTTTTGAGCGCGTCCTCACTTCCGGGCAGTCCCATGACAACGGTAACTCCGGCGCCGCGCCGGCCTTTGGTCTCGCGACCAACCCGAACGATTCCGTCATTAGGATAATTGGACATGTTACTTGGCTACAGCGAAGTCTACCGTTGCTAACTCCTTGTCCCACATAATGGCTAGGGTACCGTCTTGCTGGGTCATGTTGACGAAAGAATAAGTCAATTGGTCTACGGCAAGGGAGTTGGTTGAGACCTTCATTGGGATCCGCATCACGTCTTTATCTGCGGTGTACTCGTATGAGCCCCAAAGTCCTTCTTCTGCCGATCTGCCGCTGGACTTAGCTTTATGGTTGGAAACGATGAGTGTCCATGAACGGCCAGAAAACTCAACAAAAAGAGAGTATTCGCCGGCTGGTAGTCGCTTTCCATTGACCATGAGGTCTCTTTCGGTCGACAACCGAGTTGAAACGTTTGCCCCTGCGCGCCAAACCGGGGCGCCAGCGTACAATCCTTTGCCGTAGGATTCACCTTCACCAAACAAATTGGTTCTGCCACGCAAAATAGGGCGGCCATAATCAACTACAATCCAACTGCCGTTTGAGTACGAACCGTCGGTGTAAGACCCTCCAACTTGTGTTGAAACTTCACCCCGCGGCGAAGATGGTCTTTCTTGAGCGAAGAGCGAAGATGGCAGGCACATTACGGCCAATACCATGAGTACAATAAGAGTGCGCATGTTCCGATGAATGTTTGATACTGGGCTGTTATCAATGATTGTACGTCCGAACGTACTTCAACCCAGGATCTATTTAATTTTCCGATGAGTCAAAAGAACCCCTAACTTTGTTCGTGGTTCTGTCTCCTGGTTTCTATTTTTCATAGTAACTTGTTATGTCTTGTCATAACAAGTTACTAGTTTGGTTGGACAGAATGCACTTGTCCCTGTTTTCAAACGCCCCGGTCATATTTATTACGCCATGAAATCACAGCTCACGTTTAGAATTATCTTAGGCTTTTTCCTTCTTGCTTTTGTTGTAGGCTGTTCTTCTGAACAACCTGTGGCATCGGTACCCGCATCCCAGCCAAACCCACAGTTCTTAGTTTCGGCCACGGCCTTGATGCAGACTTCTGTGGATCCGAACACCATTATCGTTCACGTGTCCGCCACCGACGAGAAATTCAGCGAAGGACACCTTCCTTCAGCTCGGTTTTTAGATTTGGACTGGATTGCTATCAATGCAGAAAACGTCCAGCGTGACCTACCTGCTCCAGATTCCCTCATCGCTGCGTTTCAACGCATCGGCGTAAACAACGAAAGCAGAGTCATTCTGTATGACGATTCCAACGGCATGTCTGCTACGCGGGCCTTCTTTGCCTTGGACTATCTCGGGTTTTCTAACATGGCCGTATTGGATGGTGGCTTGGCCAGTTGGACAGCCGCAGGAGGCACCATCTCTTCTAATGTTTCGCCAACCTATGCCTCTGGAAACCTGGCTGCCAATTTAAATGAAGGCCGTGTTATGACGGCTTCTGCCGTGAATGATGCGAGAGAGCATTCGGTTTTGATTGATGCCAGAAGTGAAGGTGAGTTTTCAGGAACAGATCCGGGAAATACCATTACGCGCGGCGGTCATATTCCGGGAGCCGTTCATTTGGACTGGTCTTCCCACCTAAAAGAGGATGGAACGCTTAAATCGATGGAAGAGCTCAAAGCACTGTACCACGTAGCCGAGGGGCAGCACACCATTGTGTACTGCCGTACCGGCATGAAAGCCTCCCACTCCTACTTTGTGGCGCGCTTAATTGGTTTGGATGTTTCGCTCTACGACGGCTCGTTTTATGATTGGAGCAACATGACCGACTACCCAGTCGAAACCGGTTTGTAATTTCCTAGGATCCTCCCGTATGTTTGTATTATCACAACATGGGAGGAGGTTTTATGGGATTTTTTGACAAGGTCAAAGCTGTTGCAAATGCGGTTACACGTGGTGGAGTTAAGGTATTTGTGGAATGTGATCCACTCGTCTTTGCCACGCCAATGAGCGTCAAAATCAAGGTTCAAACCAAAGATTCGGCCGTTAAGATAGACCGTGTGTATCTCAAAATAAAAGGAGAGGAGAAGGTCGAGGTTCAGAACACAGACCTCTACCGAAACCAAAACTCTAAACACATTAACTACACGGAAACCGTTCGTGCTTCCTACATCACTGTAGAGAGAGACCTTACGGTTGCCGACGCACAAGAGTTAGAAGCCAATTCGCCGTACGAATGGACGTGCAAGATTGAACTCCCTGCAGACGCACCTCCCGTTTACAGAGGTATTATTTGCAAACACACCTATTATCTCCAAGCGGGATTGGACTGCTTTGGAAATGATCCCGATTCTGGCTGGATTGAGTTTAGCTAGCTTGAGGCTTTTAGGATAGCGAGATCGGGAATTACCGCAGGTATTCGCGCACAGAATCATGCTCCTTTGTCCTACATCAGGCGCGTCATAAATGGAATACCATGGTATGGGGCGTTCTCCTCTGTAAACGTCCATACATTGCTTCCATTAAGAAATCAGGAGCTGGTCACATGGGACAATTCGCTGATCTTGGCGCGCAAATTGAAAACGAACACAAAGCGCTACACGTTTCTCTGAACCAACTGGATACGGCCTTTGACGTGTTGCCCGGTCCAGATGATTTTAAAAATTGGAAGCTGGGCTTGTTGTGGCAGTTGCGAGATTTTCAGAATCAGCTACAAAAGCATTTTGACCTCGAAGAGAGTGGCGGCTTCACTTCCGATATGACCAAAATTGCTCCACACCTTGTGAGCAAGATTGAGGATCTGGAAGAGGACCACTTGAAAATCATTTCAGACCTGACCCACATCTTGGATGTCCTGAAATCTATTCAGCACGCGGAGTCAGCAAAAATCGATCGGGTGAAATGCAGAATGGAAGGGCTCTTGTCCTTTATCCGAAACCACGAATCGGCTGAAAATGCCATCATCCAGGAAGCATATTTTCAGGACATGGGCGTTGGAGACTAGGTTAGATCTGGCAGGGCGAGATTTGGCAGAGTTAGATTTGGCAGGGTTAGATTTGGCTAGACCGGATCTAACTCGGATCTGACTCGGACGTGGTAAGCGTTTTCAGAACGCAGTCCTCTGTAACAGAACAGTCGCCGCATCCCCATCTGCCTTGCAGATAGTCCCCAGAGGCCGTTGGTGTTTGGACGTAGGTCCAACGCTGGACAAAGAACCAGACGAGTGCCAGCGCGGTCATGGCGAGGGCCGATATGAGGATTTGCATAAGCATGTCAGGCAAGCCCCGCAAAGCCCATGAACGTCATGGATAAGATTCCAGCAATAATAAGCACGATTGCTGTTCCTTTGATGATTCCAGGCACGGAAGTGAGTTCCAATTCCTCCCGGATTCCAGCCATTAGCACAATGGCCAACGTGAAGCCTGCTCCCGCTCCGATGGCATAGACCAGGGACTCAACAAAATTGTACCCTTTGGCGGTCTGGAAAAGCGCAAGACCGAGGATGGCGCAGTTGGTCGTGATTAGGGGAAGAAAGATCCCTAGGGCTCGAAATAGGGCAGGACTAAATTTTTTAATGAACATCTCTACCAGTTGCACAGCAGAAGCAATGATCACGATATAGGAAATCAGTTGCAGATAGGGCGCTTCGATCCATAACAGGAGCACATTCACTCCATAAGCACACATCGAGCTCACGAACATAACGAATGTCACGGCCATGCCCATTCTAGAAGCCGTATCCAGTTTATTGGATACCCCAAGGAAAGGGCAGATGCCAAGAAATGCGCTCAACACAAAGTTGTTGATGAGTAGCGAATTCAGAAAAATGGAGCCTAATGTTTCGGTATGCATATCAGTTTTTCACCCCGCTCCTTCTGGTGTTCATGGCATTAATTCCGAGAAGTAAGAACCCCAATACGAAGAAGGCTCCTCCCGGAAGAACCATGATCACCCACGGCTCATAGTTGCTTCCAAAAATAGGAATACCTGCTAGTGAACCGCTTCCCAAGGATTCTCTAATCACACCCAGCATCAGAATGGCAAAGGTGAATCCGATTCCCATGCCAAGCGCGTCCATTACTGAGTCCTTGATGCCATTCCGGGATGAAAACGCTTCTGCTCTGCCCAGAATGATGCAGTTCACTACAATAAGTGAAATGAAGGCGCCTAGACTCCGATGTGCGCTCAAACTGACGGCCTTGATGGCATAGTCCGCAACGGTCACAAAAGTCGCTATAATCAGGATGTAGGTCGCAATTCGAACCTGTTTGGGTATGAAACTCCGTGTAGCAGACACCATGATAGCAGACATGACCAACACAAACGTGGTTGCGACGCCCATCACAAATGAATTGGTTACCGTGTTGGTGACTGCCAGTACTGGGCACATGCCCAGAACCTGGACGAAAACGGGATTTTCTTTCCAGAGTCCTTTCAGGAAATCGTCCATACCTCCCTTCTCGTTTACGAGATCCGGAATCGTGGAGGCCGCACGGGCTGCAGCGGGAGTATTGTGTGCAGAGTTACTCATTCGTAGGAGCTCTTAATTGATCGAGGCGGGCATGAATGGCCTTGAGTACCACTTCATTAGATGAATTCAGAATGTCCGTGATGGCTTTGGATGAAATGGTTGCGCCCGAGATACCATCAATTTGCCAAGCAGAGAGATTGGTGCCCTGCTTAATCAGTTCCAGCGGGCCTTCCGTTGCATTGCGTTCGTCGTTCCACCTGACATCGAGTTCGTCGAAATTGGATTTGAAATTCTCGTCGTTACCGATTTTATCCCCGAGTCCCGGAGTTTCCCTGCTCTCCAACACTTTCATTCCAATAATACAGGCGCAGTCTGGAGCATAGGCATATATGATCTTGATGACATCGGCATAGCCCTGTCCCTGCGCCTCGATGGCAACGCCCTGCAGGCTTCCATCATCCCTGAAACCGGCAAATAAGCGTGGTTCGATGGTGAAAGAGCCGTCATCCGGTACCATATCCTCGCCAACTAGGCGCCATTCCGTTCTGGACGTTGCTTCAGGTAACACTTCCTTGAGGGATGCTTCCAGATAGACCAACTGATTGGCTTCGATATAGGGAAGCGTCCAGTTATAAGTCATGACCAGCAGAATGCTGGAAATGAGGCCTACCGTCCCGAGAGTCAGAATCATCTTTGCGCTGCCGCCAGGATTTGCAGGGGCATTCGCAGGAGCATTCGGTGCGGCATTCGTGGGGGTAGTCGAAGAGGTCTTCGGCTCTGTATTCGGTGCGGTATGTGAAGCGGGTGTACTCATCGGGTAAATCGCTCCGATCGGGTGGATCCGAACGTTCTGGCCTGGGTGAATCGGTCTATTAGCGGCGTCATGGCGTTCATGAGCAAAACCGCATACATAACTCCTTCGGGCAACCCTCCCCATTGGCGAATTACAACCGCCATGACGCCGATACCCGCGCCAAATATCCAGCACCCTTTCTGGGTGAGGGGAGACGTTACGGGATCTGTGGCCATGAATACAGCCCCGAGCATCATTCCGCCTGCAAACAGGTGAAAGCCTGCACTTGGATAGATTTCGGGATCAATCTGGTATAAAATGGATGTCAGCAGGATGACTGATCCAAAAATAGCAAGCGGGATTCGCCAGTTGAAAACCCTTCTGATTGCCAAATAGGCTCCACAAACTAGGATGAGCAGACCGGCCGTTTCCCCCAAGCTGCCCGACGTATTTCCAATCAACAGATCCTGCAGCGGCGCGGAAACGCCGTCGAAAAACCGTGCAGAAAGCGGCGTGGCAGAAGAGATTCCATCCACGGTTGGGGTCATGAATGGAAAAGCAAAAAGAGAGGATGAAGCCGATACAAACCGGTCGGCAGACGAAACGGCGGGCCAGGAAGTCATGGCCACCGGAAAAGCGGCCTGCAGAAAGGCTCGTCCGACCAGAGCTGGATTGAACATATTGCTCCCCACGCCCCCAAAAACAGCCTTGCCAAGCCCAATGGAGACCGCTCCACCCACAAATGCCATCCAAAGCGGAATGCCGGGAGGCAGGGTCAGGGCAAGTAGAAGCCCGGTAAGCAGGGCGGAACCGTCTAGTATTTTTCCAGGAAATCCGGACGCCATTTTCAAGACGGCAAATTCCATGGACATGGCTCCCAGGATACCTGCTGTCATGACCAGCAAGGCTGCCAGTCCGAAGTACCAAAAGGCAGCAGCAGCAATTGGCATCAAGGCGAAATTGACTTGCCACATAATCCAGCTGGCATCAGCAGGATCTTTGACGAACGGAGACGTCGTCAACAAAAGATCTGGATGTTCGCGGGACATCATGATTGTGCCTTCTGTTTTTCGTTTTCCCGTGCCTGTTGTTCACGCAAAAGACCTTTTGCCACTCGAAATCGCTGGACCAGAGGAATATTGGAAGGGCACACAAACGAGCAGGCCGCACACTCCATGCAATCCATAATGTGGTAGTCCAACATGTCCTCGTACAGCCTGGCGCCTGCCAGGGCTCCGAGCCTGCTTGGATTCAAATACACCGGACACGCATCCACGCACCGTTGGCATCGGATACACGGATACTCTTCCCGATGAACCACTTTGTCTTCGGTGAGAAACAGCACACCAGAAGTACCTTTCATGATGGGCACGTCCAGAAACCGTTGCGCCGTTCCCATCATGGGTCCCCCGAACAAAATTTGGCGTGTGTTATCCATGATGCCGTCACAATAGGCCACGACGTCTGAAAGCCTTGTGCCAATGGGAATCATCAAGTTTGCAGGGGTCTTAATGCCGGGGCCCGTGATGGTGACCACGCGCTCAATCAGGGGCTGACCGAATAAAAACAGCTCTCCAACTCCTGCAACAGTACCCACATTGTTGACGACTACCTCGACGTCAATGGGTAATTTTCCAGAAGGTACTTCTTTGTGTAAAACCGCCTCAATGAGCATTTTTTCAGCTCCCTGAGGGTATTTGGTCTCCATTTCAACCACTTCGCATGGTAGGTCGGATGGAATTCCTTCCCGCATGAACCGGGCTGCATCGGCCTTGTTCGATTCCGTGCCTATGTAGGCGCGCTCTGCTCCCAGGGCTTTGAGGTATACTCGAATTCCTTCGAAGACCGCTTCCCTTTTTTCGAGTAGAATGCGATAGTCACTGTTCAGATAGGGTTCGCATTCGGCAGCGTTCACGATGAAAAACCGGGCTTTCTTGCCCTCAGGTATGGTTAGCTTCACGTGCGTTGGAAACGCCGCGCCCCCCAATCCAACAAAGCCTCCAATGCCAATTTCATCAATGATCTCCTTCGCCGACATGGACCGCCAGTCTATCCTGCGTTCGCCGAACAGGGTCTGCGCCGAAAGCGGATCACGGTCAATGACAACAGCTTCCGTCATGTTACCTGACGGGTGATGATGCAACATAATTTCGCGGACCACTCCGCTCATGGGAGCATGCATTGGAGAAGACACAAACCCCGTCGCTTCCCCGATAAGCTGTCCACGATACACGTACTGCCCTGGCGAGACAATGGGTTTGGATGGCCTACCCAAATGCTGACTGATGGGGACTACCACCGAATCCGGAAACGGAAGTCGTTCTATGGGGCGATCCCGGGTGAGATGCTTGTAGTCATCCGGATGCACACCGTGTTTGAACGAAGGGGTGGTATGGAAAAAACGTGCGTTCATTCCGTGGTTTCCACAGTATTATCTTTGATCCACTCAAGAAAATGGACATCTGAATCTCGAAATCCACTGAGTGCTAACAATTTTTCCGTAAGAGATTCCAGCATTCTCGATTCATCGGGAGCGGGGTCCGGAATGGCCGATTCGGAAACCACCTCGATTGCAGGTTTCTTGTGGTCTGGTACGTCGACCTTCGCGTGGACTTTCGCAGTGGTATCCGTTTTTTGATCCAGAATCGATTCAACCACTTCCACTCCAGCTTCAATTATGCCAAAACGGCTGGCTTTGGATCCTTTTTGCGCCACATCAACAACCGGCCTTGTCTTGGACCGACCCTCAGAATCGAATGTTAGCCACTCGGACAGCACGATCTGATCAGATGCCTTTTCGCTGCTTGGAATTTGTTCAAATAGCCGATCGAATCGATGCTGTCTGACCAGCCAGTCGGCCGGAGTGAAGTGGGACGAAAGCGTAGAAGGTAGGTGCGAAGTGCCACTAGCGGGGTCATGTGTGAAGGGCTGAACGATCCCACACGTTTCCGAGAGTCTGGCAATGTGTAGCGCATCGGAAGCTGGAAAACCGTCCTGCACAGGATCTGGGGCGTATACCTGAAACAGCACGGGACCATCGAATTGCATTCCATTGCGAAGTTCGCCAAAGAGCAACCCAGGCTGTGCGACGGTCAGGCTACCCACCCGAACTAAGTCGGATGCGACCGCGGCTCTGACGAAAGCCCTGACTTCGGGCCGATCCGTACCATCGGAAAGCATGAGCGTCCGGACGCCTAGATCCAGATCCAGTAACGTAAGGGATCCAGAAAGTGGCACATCCATTAGTAGGGCGATTTCGGGTCTGTACTTGCGCGCCCAAGCCCGATCCTCTGGCGTGATCTCTGGCGTGCTTCCCTCATCATACACATCATCCAAGAGGGATTCTGCGATTCTCAGATTGGATGCCAGGCGTGCGTAGGTGCCTGACAAACCCGAAGAAATTCCATTCAGCAGTCCGGCAATATGTTCGCGTCCCGATTTCAGGTATGGCATGGCGAAGGGATTAGCAGGATAGTCTGCGAGCCCTGCATTTCGGGTCTGTAGGCCGTCCACAAGGACGAAATGTGGCGAAATCTTGGACCGATCCCCGAATTGGTCTCTTTCTTGAGATAGAATCAGTCGGTGTTTTGCCAACAGACTCAAACGCTCTGTAAGCCGTGATTTCCCGTCATTAAAATGCTGTTCCAGTCCTTTTTCGGACTGCTGTAGCTGGCGCGAAAACTGTTCGAAATCATTTACTTTCACGCCGCTCGACAGGGTGGTCTGCATTCCCTGATCGATTCGATCGATCACGCCATCCAACCGGTCAAGTACGCTTCTGATCTTGTTCGCACTCGCGTGGTGCAAGGCCTCTAAAAACAGTCTGATGGCCGTTCGATTCAGGTTTCCGACATCGGTACTCACGGGTCGGAACACATGGGTCGACGTTTTTCCAATCAAAGGCGCAGTAGAGTGGAGGGACGCCAAGTGAGCATCCTGCTCCTGAGGTAACGTGCCAAGAGCTGCGATCTGGGGCCAAGAAACATCCGGTTCTAGCGATGCCGGAATTTCCATAGCATCCTCGGCGCATGCTTTTAAGCATGCGCCGCAGTTGTTGCAAGCACTTGGATCTACTGCAATAGACAGGAGTGAGCCAGAGCCCGGGACTGATTTTTCCGGTTTTTCAAACCAATCTTCTGTCCTAATGGGACGCAATTCAGAGATGGAGGAAAGGAAGATGTCAATTTCCTTTTCGATGGCGTCTCGTCTTTCGCCCGCAAGTCCAGCCTGATCCATGACCCGTGTAAAGGATTCAGAAAACAGCAGACCGATCGAGCTAAAATTGTGGAGGATGTCTTCTCGTATTAGCGCATGGGCGGTTTTAAGTACGGCAGCTGCCAGGCGCTTCAGATGTACAAATTTTGTCCCAGCCTGAAGGATAGCCTGATTCCAAAGTGATTCGACGGAATAGGCCCGAACCACAACGGCAGACTCAGGGCAGACGGCCCAGCAATCGCCGCAGCCCGTGCACCGTTCAGGAATAACGGTTGGACAGACGGTTTCTGGCAAACCACCTGCAATCAGAGGTGCGGTCATGGCAGGAAGCATTCCTGACGTCAAAATGGGCTCAACAACAGCTTCAGATATTCGTCCCTTTCTGGATAGCTGACCCAAAGACTGCCAGAATTGCACCGGATCGGAAACGGGTGCACCTCCATGCCCCCGGTCGGCCAGGTCAGCAGAGGGAGCCACTTCCGGTGGGCTGTCAAGTACAGTTGCAAATTCAGCAACAGGGCATTCCGTAAGGTTTCCACGGGGCTCAACATCCAATCCGTTAGCAGACAGGATATCGCCCGTTAGTTTAGGAAGGGTAGAGATGGCACGTCGAAGCAAATCTGGGACGGACTGACCGAGAGTAGCATCAAATTGACGTACGTCTAGTGATTTCTCAGTCATCCAGAAGGGCAATTTTCCCGAGTTCAGAGGGGCTTCTGGAATCAATACCGTGGCGCCTTCAGGTATATGACGCCTCGCCTCCTGAGTGGAAAGCGCTTTGCGCGAGGAACACAGAACAGGTACCCGTTCCGACAAGTTGGTTTCAGTATGGACGAACCCTAACACAGGTCTCTGCATACCTTCGGCAGAGATGGCACTGGCCCTGATGTCGCCGAGCCCGACGTCAGACAGAAAAGTACAGATCTGCTTGAGCGTTGGCCAGACATCTTCACCGGGAGTGCCCATAACAATCAATGACTTCGCTTCAGAAGCAGCAGGCGGCGCCACATATTCTATTTCATCGTCCACCACGCCCGCTTTACGCATGCGCTGAATGGCCTGTTCGATGTGGGGCAAGCGCGCATTGGCTGAGCCCGGCTTCTCGTTCAGAATAAGAGTGGAAGCTGTTCGGGTTTCGTCCGATAGCCTGCTGTGAAGTTTTTCGAACACAGAGGGAGAGGTCAGTCCACGTTCGGAATAAACGATGGGTACGATGTCTACTGGTTCGGAAGACTGGGGGTGGAACGACCACTTTCTGGTCGTTCCACCTTTCCGGTTCTTCAGACTCGCTGCCCGGATGCGGAGAATCAGCACGTTCTGATCCGGTACGATTGCTGAAGGATCGATGAGCACGCCAACGGTTTTTATGCCGGTTAGACATGCTGCAAGTTCTTCGTCAGGGAATGGCTGAATCTGGAGTACTCGAACGACCTCAGAAGAAACTCCGGAATGGACCATGCCGGACGCGACAATTACTGCGCTGGAAGGCTTCTTGCTAGGAGTGTTTACAGCAGCATAAGGCCTTCCGGTGTGCTGGGAAAGTTCGCTTAAAGCCTGTTTCAATAAGGCTGGTAAAGCCTTGTGCAAGAACAGATTACGACCTAATGACTGCTTGCCTGAGATTTCTTCGGATGTGTTGAATCCGCTTCCGGTAGGACGTTGGGTGTCTAGGGTGGCTGGCCAAGCAGCTTGGCCGGCAATTTCTTGTTGGTAATACGTGATTTCCGGCCCGGCTTCTAAGGCTGGAAGCGGGCTGGGAAGCACAACTTTCGTCCATTCTCCAAGAGCGCGAACTGCGGGGCAAGCAATCACTACTGGGTGCCTGGCAGACATTGCAATGGCCCGAGCTCCAATACTCAAATCGACGAGGGATTGTGCGTTGTGCGCTAGAAACGAAGGGGCATTGATCGCAGCGAGCGTATTGACGGGGCTGAGTTTGTTTGAGGCATCAAATGCAACGATCACAACCAATGACAGCCGGCGAGCAATGGCTGTGCTCAGAAGGGAGGGAAGCGCTTCATAGTCACCATCTGTAAGCAGTACGCCAGTAGGATTTCCCGTTAGGCCCAATCC
>JABMOI010000048.1 GCA_013204185.1 bacterium
AATGTGTTGAGGTCACCCCAGAGGCAACCAGGATTCGCAAGCTGGAGCTGGATCCAAACAAGAGAGCACGGGCTGCGGCTGACAGGAAGCGGGCCAGTCAAAGTTAAGCAGCGCAAACTTGTCATTCTGATTACCAAAATTTTGGTAATTTAGGCGGACATTTAGCCCAGCTCGAACTTGGTGAAGCTCAGTTGTAGATGGTTCTGGGAATTGCAGCTCATGTTCACAAGCCTTGAAAGATGGCTTTTCCCCAACTGTCTGTAGTGCAGCGAGATCTAATTCTTGGAATGAAGAGCCTTGAATTTAATCACCCAATCTTTATAGGACTTTGCCTGTTGCGGCCCGAGTCGGTTTTCGAGCATCTCTGCCAAGTGATTCGAATCCCAATCACTGACCCCTTGGGGGCTCGGAAGATTTCCGGATAGCCATTCTTCGCTCCACGCTCGATTGAAGCTAACCCAGTCGACATCAGTACCAAGACTCCAAGAAATCGACGAACTAAATGTCGTTTCGATGGATTTCTCTCGCGCAACCGCGAGGAAGCTGAAGGGCCGGCGGGTGTGATTCAAGTCCTTTAGTATCCGAGAAATTTGCAAATTTTCGTTGATAGCGGACGTGCCTCCACTCCAGATTCTCAACCAATGATCTCGCTGGTAGATTGCTCCGCACATTGGATTCACCATTGCCAAAGATTGCCAGGCTTTGCCAAAGATGGTGGGCGCTAAAATCGAAGCGAGGCTGATGAATTTTTTTACAATCATGCTTGGGGATGTCAAAAAACGCATCGTCAAAGTTTTGCCAAAGGCGAAGCTTGAACCCCTAGAATCGGCAAAAATTCGTGGAAGATAGAAGTCGAACCCCTCAACATCGGATTGACCTAGCTCAACGTCGACGAGATCAAAAGATGATGACCCCAAGAACAGGGACCGAGTATCATTCTTTTTCATAAAATCTAGACATAGCGCGAAGTCCAATTCACTAGTAAGCCACTGATCGTCTTCAAGGACCAGAACATGATCCGTCACGCAATGAGTAACAGCAGTTTTCCAGGCTTCTACATATGGCAATAGGTGCGGATGAATGTTGGACGGGGGCCAGATCGCTCGATTTTCGAAATTCACTTCTGGGAACTTTGATTCAAGTGCGTCCAAGAATTTCTGCTCGGTTCGATCGTCGACCACGAACACTTCGCAATTTTCGTAATTCTTGAGGTGGAGCCTGAGCGAGCTCAATAGCCTATCTAGGGCCCAGGGTCTCCTAGAGGACTTGACTATAACTTCTATCTTCTTCATGTGCTGACTCCAAATGTTATTGCGCAATCGATAATTTACCAGTGATCTCCTGTTCTGAGGTCGCTTGTGCCACGAGTAGGAAAAGTAATTGACTTAATTCAAAGCTTGCGACAATTATTAAAAAACGTCCGGCTATCTATCCTTAGATTAACCTAGTTAAATTTTGCCAACCCTTGAGCCCTTACGATCGGCATGTAAAGTTTGGATTAGCTGCAAATCAAGAATAACCACATGAGTTTAATGGCTTCAGTCACGCAGGAGCTTCTCGTACCACGGGATCAGGTTTTCAAGTTCGTTCAAGATAGAACCTCGTGCTGGTTTCCAGCCCAGGGTTTTCTCAGCGAGTACGGGGTCAACAGCATACTTTCGATCGTGTCCCGGCCTGTCACGAATAAACTCTAATTTGGCATCTCTTAGCCCGATTTTCTCCAAAATGCACTCTACGACGGATTTATTGGATTGCGTGTCACGAGAACCAAAGAGGTAAGTCTCGCCTGGGACGCCCCTTTCTATCGCTAGCCATATCCCATCAATATGGTCGTCGACATGAATCCAATCGCGAACGTTCAGTCCGTCTCCATACAGCTTTGCGGGGACGCCATTGTGCAAGTTTCGAATCGTATGAGGAATCAACTTTTCCCAGTGTTGACGAGGGCCGTAATTGTTCGAACAGTTTGAGATGGTTGCGACAAGGTCCATGGAACGTATCCAAGAGCGCACAACATGGTCACTCGAGGCCTTTGAGGCAGAGTATGGACTTGATGGCTTGTAAGGCGTTTCACTCGAGAAAGATTCTGTGCTCTCTAAAGGAAGGTCTCCAAACACCTCGTCAGTGGAAATGTGGTGCAGGCGCACATTGTACTTCGCGCACGCGCTGGCAACTGTCAAGGTCCCCATAACATTCGTGTCAAAAAAAATCCTGGGATTCTCGAGGGAGTTGTCGTTGTGAGACTCGGCAGCGAAATGAACAACTAGGTCGGCACTTGAGACAAGGTTATCTACGATGATTTCATCCCTGATGTCGCCGCGAACAAAATTGATGAATTGTAAGGAACCCTCCAAGTTGGCAACCGAACCAGCGTAAGTTAGCGAGTCCAAAACCGTAATGGAGAGATTCGATTTAGATTCCAAAGATCTGATGACGAAGTTGGAGCCTATAAAACCGGCGCCGCCAGTCACCAAAATTCTCATTTTTTCATCCCACGCTTTATACTATTCGAATGCGTGGCATTATTTTAGCAGGAGGAACCGGTTCTCGCCTGTTTCCTCTTACCAAGAGTGTTTCCAAGCAGCTCTTGCCGGTGTTCAATAAGCCGATGATTTATTATCCCCTTAGCACTCTCATGCTCGCGGGGATAAGGGAGATACTCATTGTC
>JABMOI010000049.1 GCA_013204185.1 bacterium
GATAAAATCAATCCGAAACGGAGAAGGATTCGCCCACTTCAATAACGCGGCCAATTGCTGCCTCATCCGGAATGGCATTCATGCCCACCAAGACCTTCGATCCAATTTTCCGGTAGGTAAGGAGCGTTTCTAGCGGCTCAGCATGTCTTTGCCCCGTTTTCTGATCTGTCCTAATGACGAGGCATCGAGCGCACGGCTTTACCAGACGAATTGACAACGTTGGGAATTGAATAGCCTTCCAGCCGTCCTCCTCCCATGGAGCTGCTCCTGAAATCAGAATATTCGGCCGAAATCGGTTCACTGGTACGGGATCGTTGCCCCTTGAGGCAATCCGAGCATTCAGTTCTTCGAAGGACGCCGCACCAAGTACCAAAATCGGGTATCCGTCCGCAAAACTCACGACGTCCTGCTCCCTTCCGTACGTTTGATCAACCAAACGAACGGAAGAGTCTGGCATGCCAACCAACCGAACGGCGCTACCTAGCGCATCAGAAAAAAACATGTCGACTTCACTTGAAACGGGCGTCACATCGACCGAATCGTCCCACACCGTGGCCTTACTAGTGCGGCCTTCACCTGGATTTGCGGGGAACTCGATGCTGCCCGCAGTGGGGTGAACAACTTCCACCATTTCATCCTTTAGGTGAACCGAGAAAGCCGTGAGTTCTGGGTTCGCCCGCAGGGTCATAAACTTACCCGCTGGGTCGGTCAGCATAAACCGGCGGTCGTGCTGAAGTCCATGCCGCGTAACAACTGACCGCTGCAACTCAATGCCAGCCAACGCTTTAATCGGATAAATAGTAAGGGCGGATACCTTCATAATTCCACTATTCGGATCTTAACGTATCAAGCGTTGCATCATAGGCGAGCAGCGCATCCAGGATTAATTCGGTGGTTTCGTAATAAAATTCGGGCGTGATTTCGGCGAAATCATCGGTTGGATTGTGATAGCCTGGGTGGTCTTCCACACCGAAATAGATGAATGGGATTCCTGCTTGATTGAACGGCCCGTGGTCCGAAGAATTCGTCCAGTCGTCCGAGCCTGTGCCGGGCGTTTCATGCCCAAACAAGAGCGTAACCCCATCGCGCTCGGGAAGAGCTTCTAGAGCAGGTTTCAAAAAGGGATAGGGGAACGTCCCCACTGCATAAAGCTCACCTTTAGGGCTTCTGCTAATCATATCCATGTTGATGTTCAGCGCTACATCTCGCCCTGAAACACAGGGTGAGGCTACGAGCGCACGCGCTCCCTGAAGGCCCATTTCTTCGGCGTCTAGACCGGCAAAAATCATGGAGTGAAGTGGTGGATTAGCAATGAAATACCTTGCCAACTCAAGCATCGCTCCTGTACCCGATGCGTTGTCGTCGGCTCCGTTAAACACTTCGCCGCCTCGTTCCCCGAGGTGATCGAAATGAGCGGTGACCACTATCGTTTTGGGTGAGGTGCCTGTTCCTGCAATGTATCCGACTAGGTTGATGCCTGAAACCAGTTCCTCACTGCGCCTAGAAGAGAATTCAAATGGGACTCGCAGCGCCTCGGAGCAGGACGTCAATCCCATTTCCTGCATCGCGTTTTCAACATATGAAACGGCCATAGCGCCCCCTTCTGTTGCCGTGCGGCGGCCAGCGAACCCATCAGAAGACAGGGTTTCAACGTGGGAAAGCAAACGGGCCTTGTCAATTCGTGACGGGCTTACCATGCACCCAACCGAGTACAAAACAGTGGCGGCTAACAGCGTGGAAAGCGAGACACGACGAAATCGTATGAACTGCATTGAGTAACTCAAGAGTGTAAGTTTTAAGACACAAATCCTGTTTTAACGATAGCTCAACTTTTCGAGCCTTTAAGACCCCCTTTCATCCCGCCGCTGGCCCGTTCAGCCAGCAAGTTCACTTCGTACGAGCGAACGCGACGCGAGCGGTCCTCAAATTTTGCAATGGCAATGGTAACCAATTCCTGAACCAATTCATCGAATGGGATACCTGCCGGTTTCCACAAATAGAATGAAAGCGAACCTGGGATCGTGTTAATCTCATTAAACCAGACTTGCTTCGTTTTATTGTCCATCAGGAAATCGATCCGTACAAGTCCGGAGCAATCCAACGCGCTAAAGATTGCTTTGGCAAGCCCTTCGATGTGCTCTGCAAGCTCCTCAGAAATGGGGGCAGGAATCATTCGGTCCAGCGAAGCCATTCCTTCGGCTTGGCCTGTCTTTGAGAGTCCAGCCTTTCCGCCACTCCGAGAAGGACGCATGTATTTATCCTTAAACGTGAGTAGCCCTTCGGCAGAAACCGGCTCTTCCAGCACAGAAACGCGACATTGCTCTCGATTTCCGAGCACTGAGCAATTGATTTCCCGTAGGTTTGGAACACATTTTTCAACTACTACCGAAGCATCGTAGCGAAACGCTTCTTCGATAGCTGCATCCAACTCTATTCGGGTATCTACCTTTTTGATGCCAATAGAAGACCCCAGTCGAACGGGCTTAACGATGGCCGGAAACCCAATTGTTTGCTCAATTTCTGGAAGCCGTATTTCTTCCTTTCCACGCCATTCAGGCTCCCAAACTTCAACCCATTCAACCACGGGGATGCCCGCCATTTTGCAGGTTTTCTTCGACACGACCTTATCCATTCCAATGGATGAAGCCAAAACGCCGCTGCCCGTATAGGGTACGTTCATGGACTCGCACAGGCCCTGAACCGCTCCATTTTCACCGGGGCCACCATGAAAAGCTAGGAAAACCACATCCAAAAGCAGTTCAGGTTGGCTTCCAAACAAGGTTCGTTTTCGAGGAACGAGCGCGAGCGTTCTTCCAGGCCCTGGCGCAACAGCCACCTCTCCGGCATTTTTCAGCAACGAGGGGATGTCGGAATACCCTTCAATTTGATCGAGGCCTTTCCCAATGAACCAATGCCCAGCTTTTGAAACGTAGACCGGCGTGACGTCAAAGCGATCTGAGTCCAAGGCTGCCACTGCCTGAAGACCTGTAATAACAGAGACTTCATGCTCGGGAGATTGGCCTCCGAAAAATACACCGACTCGCGCACGCTGCATGGTATACCTTGGTAGAGTAAAAAAAGGATTTCGACACGGCTCACGGAATACCGAGAGCTTCTTGTGTGAAAATACGGCTTGAAACGGTAATGGTTAATACGAATCTTGAAATGACAGCACAGAACTACCGATCTTGGGCCCCAAGTCGTTTTTTAGTCATAGAATTTGAGTTATCCCGTTGCAAATCGCCATTATCTCAGACATCCATTCCAACTTAGCAGCCTTGGAAGCCGTATTGGCCGAAATTGATCGCTGTGGTGTGGAAAAAGTGTATTGTTTGGGAGACGTAGTTGGATACGGAGCCGACCCTGCTATCTGCATCGATCTGGTAAAAGAGCGATGTGAGCGAACGGTCTTAGGAAACCACGACTTGGCTGTTGCCACGGGCGAAGGCATTGAATATCTACCAGATGAAGGCCAAATAGCGGCAGAGCACAATTCAGATCAGATTGGCGAAGACCAGCGTGCTTGGCTGAAATCCCTGCCCTATACGGAAACCGTGGGTAACTACACATTTGTCCACGCATCCCCCGGGCATCCTGAAAGATGGCTTCGTGTCGAATCTTTTTTCCTGGCACAAGATCAGTTCAATCACTTTGATACCGATCTATGTTTTGTGGGCCACACCCATTTGCCAGGCATTCTATGCAATCAGTTAGGCGTGCTCCGAGTGCGTGAAGGGCACCGATATATGATTAACGTAGGCAGTGTGGGACAACCGCGAGACGGCGATCCCCGAGCCTCTTTCGGAATATTCGACCCAATCACCTTCTCCTATGAACTAAAGCGCATTCCCTACAATGTGGAACGCTCCGTCAAAAGGGTCTGGGACGAAGGATTACCGAAACGCTTAGGGAAAAGACTTGAAAAAGGGTCTTAGGGCAACCTGGTTGTTCTGCCGAACCATTCTGCCGGATTATTCTGCCGTGTTATCCACTAATATGCTTTTGTTGTAGACGGCCCAAGCTTTTCCAACCATCTTTGAGCCTACAAACGGCGTGTTTGTGCTCTTCGACTTGATGTCTTTGGCCGAAAACTCCCATTCAGTCGTGGCATCAAAAATCGTTAGATTCGCTTTTTGACCTACTTCGATCGAAGGAATATCAATACTGAGAATGCTCCGTGGGGCAACTGATAGCTTGTGAACCGCTTGTGCCACGCTCAGCACACCCGTCGCAACGATTTCTCGGCCCGTAAGCCCCCATGCGGTTTCGAGTCCTAAAATCCCGAAAGGCGCCGAAATAAACTCGACTTCTTTTTCAAATGACGCGTGTGGTGCATGATCTGTACAAATGGCGTCAATGGTACCGTCTGCAAGGCCCTTTTTAATGCCATCAATGTCAGATTGAGGTCTCAACGGCGGATGCATTTTGGTGTTGGTGTCGTAACCGGAGGTTTCTACCCACGAATCCGTGATGGCAAAATGGTGCGGGCACACCTCTGTGGTGACCTTTATTCCGTTCTTTTTTGCTTCCCTGACCTGATCTACTGCTTTTGCCGTTGAAATGTGAGCGACGTGTACGTGACCTCCAGTGTACTCCGCCAACAGAATATCGCGGGCAATCATGATCTCCTCGGATAAACCGGGAATGCCAGCAAGACCCAACCGAGTAGACACTTCGCCCTCATGCATGTGTCCTTTGACACCTAGTGCGAGATCCTCTTCGTGGTTAATAATGGGCATGTTTAGCATCGAACTGTACTCTAGCGCGTGGCGCATGAGGCCACTATCCTGCACCGGCGAACCGTCGTCCGAAAAAGCGACAGCTCCGCCAGCTGCGAGGTCTGCCATTTCGGATAAGCTCTCTCCTGCCCGATTTTTGGATACGCACGCAATAGGATGTACGTCAACTGGCGTTTTTTCGGCGCGCTCAATAATGAATTCAACCACGTCCCGTGTGTGAATGGGAGGGTTGGTGTTCGGCATACAAGCCACGGCGGTAAACCCGCCATAAGCCGCTGCGCGGCAACCTGTTATAATGGTTTCTTTATGCTCAAACCCAGGTTCGCGAAGGTGGACATGCATATCCATCCAACCAATAGATATGAGTTTACCCGTTGCATCATACGAGGCTTCGCCTTGAGATTTCAAACCGGCTCCTACTTCTACAATCACTCCATCCTTTATTCGGATGTCTGCTTTTTTCTGTTTGCCCGATTCAGGGTTTAAAAGGGTCCCGCCCTGAATGAGTAAATGTGGCGTGTGCTCCTGTGTCATGCGTAAAGTGTCTTTCTAGTAGAGGCAAGCGTCAATGGTTCGCCCTGGTGAAGTCAGTAATTATTAAAATTAGATTCAGCCGAGTTAAACCGCCCGTAATATTATGATTCTTGCCAAGATAAATCATCATTTAACCAGCGAATTACCATCTAATTGGAATGTGCCGAATGCTCATGTATCCGGAAGAGAAATTCGTACCTACACAATTTACAAAGGAAAAGCCTTCCACGTTTGCCCCGATCGTGCTAGTTTGAGTTATGACATCAACTTCCAACATAAATCAGGTTCCAACCTCCACTCGAGCAGAGATTCATCTGGACCGGCTCGATCATAATATTAAGACGATTTCAAATCGACTTGGACAGGTCGAAATGATCGGGGTCGTGAAAGCCAATGCTTACGGACACGGAAGCGTTGAAGTATCGAAGCGTTTGGAGCGCCACGGGATTAAAAAAATAGCGGTAGCCACCGTAGCCGAGGCCGTTTCCCTTCGCCAAGCGGGTATTTCGGCCGATATTATGGTGTTTGCCCCGCCCATGGCCGACCGGATTGGGCTCTACCATGAGTGGAATCTCGAAGCAATTGTGGATTCAGAATTATCTCTTTCTGTGATCGAAAATTTCAAGAGACCGTTGGTTTCGCACATTAAGGTGGATACTGGAATGGGGCGCTTAGGGCAAGCTCCTACCGCTTCAGAGGACTTGATTCGAGCCGTAGACCGGTCACCTATGGCCTTGATGAGCTCTATTTGGACTCATTTTTCAAATGCAGATGTGCCCGATTCAGACTTTACGGCCATTCAGTTTGAGCGATTTATGCAGTTGATGAAGGCGCTGGGGGGCGCCCCGGCTCCCCTACATTCAGCGGCCAGCGCCTCCGCATTCTCCTATGATCCCAGTATCGACCCATCTCTAATGAGCTTCGCCCGAATTGGAATTGCGTTATATGGGTTACTGGATTTGCCGCCCGAAAGGCCACCCGAGGGCCTCTTACCCGTGATGGAATTCGTGTCAACCGTTTCAGCCATCAAAACAGTACCCGCAGGCACGCCTATCTCCTATGGGATGCGGTGGACATCTCCCACAGAAACACGTATTGCGACCATTTCAGCGGGCTATGCGGACGGAGTTCCGCGTCCGTTGACCAATAAAGGGACCGTTCGAATCGGTGGTCGCATGTATCCAATGGTTGGAACGGTGTGTATGGACATGTTTATGGTTGATTTAGGCCCCGAATCAGAATCCGCCTCAGAAGTCGCTGTGGGCGATAAAGCAATCATTTTTGGACTGAATTCGCCAACTTGCTTTGAAGTTGCCGATCTATGCAGTAGCATCACATACGTTCAAGTGTGCGGGGTCTCTGGCAGAGTGCCCCGGAATTATTTCTCTTAATTGAAGACAAATTTCAACTTGTTTACGTAATTCTTCTCTTTGTAGTATATTTCGCTCCCTTGAGTCGTAAGATTCAAGGAGAAGAATCCGGGAGATGGCCTCCCTCTCATTTTTATTTAGTCGCTTTATACCCTGGAACGCCATGGCAAGCACGTTTGACCCGTCCCAACTTCACATTCTTTTGGTTGATGATGAAGAAGATGTTGTAGAAGTTGTATCTCATTTCCTCGAACAGGAAGGCTTCAACGTTCACAAAGCATACACGGGTAGTGAAGCGCTAGAGAAAGCCACTCCAGATATTGACCTGATGGTCTTAGATATCATGCTTCCAGAAATGGATGGCTATGAAATCTGTCGCCGTTTGCGTAGTCGAGTGGAAACGGAAACCATTCCGATTGTATTTCTGTCTGCAAAAGGCGAAGAAGACGATCAGGTACGAGGCCTCATGCTAGGTGCAGATGCTTATCTGACCAAGCCAGTGTCTCCTCAGGTTATCGTGGCACACGTAAAAGCAGTTCTGCGCCGAAGCGGAATCGAAGAAAGCAGAACGCTTCAGGTTCGCAACTTAACCATCTATGAAGATGAGTATCGTGCGTCCCTAGAAGGTAAAGATCTTGGCCTGACTCTAACCGAGTTTGAATTGGTCCGTTACCTCGTGCGTCACCCAAGAAAAGCGTTTACCCGTCAGCAGCTTCTAGAAACAATCTGGAAAGATGCCATGATGGTAACCGAGCGCACTGTCGATGCTCACATAAAGAACCTTCGTGAGAAGCTTGGTTCTTTTGCTCAGCACATTCAAACCGTTCGCGGCGTTGGATATCGCTTTGTAGAAGAAGAATCAACCGGCGAAGAATAAGCAGAGCCAATCCGGTAATAGATATGCTTTCACGCTTGGTCGGGCGGGTATTTCCTACGCGTGCGTCGACACAAACGTGGATGATCCTGACGTTTCTGTTTTTCGTCGGAATCGCCGTGGTCTCTGTTGGGCTCTACATCACCTTCGTTCTCAAGAATGAAGTCCAGATTGCCTATCAACAGACCATGTTTCAGCAGATATCTCGGATATCGGGGCTGTTGGAAGATGAATCGTCAAACGTAAATCGCCTCATACGCATGAGGACGATGGAGCGCATGGCGGGCATCCAGATTGACGTAGTGGTCAACGATTCACTGGTCCTGGGTCAAGAAGGCGTTCAATCAGGTCTCAGTAATCCACTGTTTGATTTGCCCGAAATGCAGTTTACCAACGGCATCGAGGTTAATTATGCAGAGCGGCTGGAAGATTCCGAATACCTGTTTTTCATTGCCATGAAACGTCCGGCCTCGGGCATGATTGTCCGAATAAGCCAGCCTAGGCCTCTTCTCTACGGTCTCATTCGCCGTCTCCAATTCACGATGGTGGCAGCTATGTTCATGGCCTTGCTTCTATCTGTATTTGGATCTTGGATTGCTGCGCAACGAGTTACGGAGCCTTTATTAGCGATTCGGAATAGCGCAAAGAGTATTAGCGAAGGGCACTTTGAAGAAGAGATCATTGTGGAATCGCGGGCTTCCGAATTCCATGATTTGGCCAAGAGCCTCAATTTGATGTCGGATTCCTTCCGAGAGAAAATTGACGAACTCCAGCGCATGGCGCACCTCCAAAATGAATTCATCGGAAACGTCTCGCACGAAGTTCGGAACCCCATTTTTGCTGTCGGGGGTTACCTTGAAGCCTTGGCCTCTCCCACCTTAACTGCGGATCAGCGTAGGTTCTACGCGGAAAAAGGCTTGAACAACCTCGAGCGGCTCAATAACCTTTTTAACGACCTGATCGAAATTGCGCGTCTCGAATACCGAGAGGACCTGATTAAATCGAAGGTATTTGAGCTCTCGGAGCTATTGGGGGATGTTTACGAGGTCCTGAAAGGAAAGGCGGAAGAGAAAAACATCCAACTGATTGTGGAGAATCCTGAGCTCTTTGTCCGCGCAGACCGCTCTCGGATTCGTCAGGTTCTGATCAATCTGATTGACAATGCCATCGCCTACTCTGATACAGGAACAGTCCGCTGCCGGTACCGCCGCCATTTGGATAAAGTCCGAATTGAAGTGGTCGACTCAGGAAGAGGGATTCCAGAAGAGCATTTGGAGCGCATTTTTGAGCGCTTTCACCGAGTAGACCCAGATCGATCACGTAAAAGCGGTGGTACGGGGCTCGGACTTAGCATTGTGAAACAGATTCTAGCCGCCCACGGGGAAACGGTCCACGTTGAAAGCACGCTTGGTCGTGGCACCCGCTTCTGGTTTGAGCTTCAATACGAAGAGACATTGCCTGAAGAATCGGAAGCTTAAGACGGGATACAGCCCCCTATTAACAGTGTTATTTTTTGGGAGAAGCTTCATCCGAGGATACTCCCATGTAGCAAACATTTTTGTATTCTAGGGTGTAGAACGCTTTCTTTAAGCTGCATTTTTGAAATAGACTACCTCCTCATGGCAAAAGCATCGAAATCAACCAAAAACGCCACTTCTCCTGCGGGTGACGGGGCCTCTGTAGCCATTGATCTTGTTTCTTCAAACGGACGAGAAAAGTATATAGGTGATTTTGAAGTCGCGACCATAGGCCCTGAGTATTTTGAAAAGGACACGCTGCTGCACGTGTACCGCAAGATGTTAACATCTCGTCGTTTGGATGAGAAAATGTTGAACCTCTTAAAACAGGGTAAAGGCTTTTTCCATATTGGATGTGCCGGGCACGAAGCCACCCAAGCAGCTATCGGCTTACAAAGCCGCCCAGGGATCGATTGGTTTAGTTTGTATTACCGTGACATGATGATGTATCTCATGCTTGGCGGTAATTCAAACGAAGTATTACTCCACCATCTTGCCAAAGCCGACGACCCAAACTCCGGCGGACGCCAGATGGCCGAGCATTTTGGAAATCGTTCTCGCAATATTTTGCCTATTTCCTCGTCCGTTGGCGCTCAGTTCTTGCCAGCTGTAGGCGCGGGTTTAGCTCTGCAACGCGATGGAAACACAGATGCATTTGTTTACTGCTCTTGCGGCGACGGTGCTACGTCTCAAGGGGACTTTCACGAAGCGCTAAACTGGGCTGCCCGTGAAGCAGCTCCCGTATTGTTTGTTGTGCAAGACAACGGGTATGCCATTTCGGTCCCCGTGCGCGACCAAACGGCGGGCGGTTCTGCTTTCAAGTTAGCCAAAGGCTATGAAGGATTGGCTCGCGTCCATGTGGACGGAACGGACTTTTTTGAAACGTATGCGGCCACAGAAATGGCCATTGCGCATATCAAAGCAGGAAAAGGGCCGGTTTGCCTCGTTGCAGATCTGGTTCGCCTTCTCCCCCACTCTTCTTCAGACAACCACGCGAAATACCGCACGCCTGAAGAGTTGGAAGCAGATAAGCGCGAAGATCCTATCATTCAGCTTGAAAAAAGACTTCTGGAAGCAGGTATTCTGACTGCTGATTCTATCAAAACGATTCGCAAAGAAGTCCAAGTTGAAGTAGATCAAGCAGCCGTTTGGGCCGATGCTCAGGCAGATCCTGATCCGGCAACCGCGACCCAACATGTCCTTTATGAGGGAGATCTAGGTCTCGAGTATGAAGCGACCACACCGAGTGGAGATCAGATTGTGGTTGTGGATGCCATCAACCATGCGTTGCATGAAGAAATGCAACGCAATGACAAGGTTCTAGTGTACGGAGAGGATGTTGCCGGCGGAAAAGGTGGCGTGTTCACTGCGACGCGTGAGCTAACTGCCAAATTTGGAAGCAAGCGTTGTTTTAACACCCCGCTGGCGGAAGCTTCTATCATTGGCACCGCGGTTGGATTTGCCTCTGCTGGGTACAAACCCGTCGTTGAAATTCAGTTCGGAGACTACATTTGGCCAGCCATGCAGGCCTTACGCAACCAGGTAGCATCGTACCGCTACCGTTCGAACAGCGATTGGGGCTGCCCGATGGTGATTCGCGTCCCCGTGGGAGGCTACATTCATGGTGGCTTATGCCACTCCCAGAATATTGAGGCGTTTTTTGCTCACATGCCTGGATTCCAGATTGCGATGCCTTCAAACGCCGCAGATGCCAAAGGCCTTTTGAAAGCTGCCATTCGCATGGAAGACCCTGTGCTGTTTATGGAGCACAAGGCGTTGTA
>JABMOI010000050.1 GCA_013204185.1 bacterium
GATTATGGCATAACCAAGCCTTTAAATAGCTGGAATCCGTTGTACGCCAATGTGTCTCACTACTTGGATTTGGCCCGATCGGTGCCCAAAGCTCGATCTTTTTCGGATAAGCTGAAGATGCTTTTTTATAAGCCAGGGTGGCAACCGGAGTATATGGTGGGGTATACGGCTCAACCCTATGCTGGGGACGTACATCAAAAATATAACGAGAATGTCCGTTCTAAGGCCCATCGGTATTTGCTGGCGCAGTTTCTGCTTTCTCTAGGCCCCATTGCGTACTTCCTGTTTCAATTCGCACAGCTTCAACCAACGATGAAGGCCTTTTTGGCGATTTGGATTGTCTCGACCATGCTCCTCTTTAGCTTCTTTTTTGAATCCAGGCGAAACGCGGTCGTGTTTTTAGAAATAGTTCGCCTCGTAGCCGTACCGTTAGCCGCCTTGGTTTTCTTTTCCGCCCCATACTTGACGGTATCAGCAGCTATTTATGCCGTTTTAAGCCTATTGGGACTCTTTTTCGTTTGGCGGGAATCTGTTGTTACCCTTTAATCGACGTAGGGCCGGTAACTAACCGGCTGAACACAGAAACGAAGTTTTGGCGCCCGGTACCTTGTGCAGTTTGTCACAAAAGTGTCACAATCTGCTATCAATCGTCACAAATATGTGTATTCGTCAAAAAGAGGGATGATAGAGGAATGGCAGTCGGAATTGAATGAATGGGGCCCTCGTCTAACCCCCGATTGAAACCCATTTCGGATCATCATTCGTCAATTCTACCTCGATGAAATCGCTACTCGCTTTTCTCTTACTCTCATTTCTCGCTGTTAGCCATCTAGCAGCCCAAAACAGCTCCCTAGTGGGGCGAATCATCGATGCAAAAACGGGAGCATCTCTTCCGGGAGTGAACGTTATTGCGACGTTTGTAGCCGACTCTACACTCCAAGTAGGAGAGGCCAGCAATGCAGACGGCCGGTTCAACATTGTGATCCGGAGACAAGGTGCTTACCGAGTCAAATTGTCGTTTATCGGCTACCTACCCATTTCGAAAGACGTCCAGATAGGCGCTGCGCCAACGGATTTGGGTTTGCTTGAAATGAAATTCGATACCATGCTGCTCGATGAAGTTCGAGTAGAAGCCGTTCAAGAGCGCGTCGAAGTTCGAGGAGACACAACGGTATTTAACGCAGCGGCCTTCAAAGTCAATCTTGATGCCACAGCCGAGGATTTGCTTGCAAAAATGCCAGGCTTAGTCGTGGAAAATGGTACAGTAACAGCGCAAGGCGAAACAGTAACTCGCGTCCTAGTGGATGGAAGAGAATTCTTCGGATCCGATCCAGCCGCGGCGCTCAAAAACCTTCCTTCGGAAATCATCAACAAGATCGAAGTCTACGATCGTCAGAGCGACCAGGCCCAGTTCACTGGTTTTGAGGACGATAACACGCAGAAAACGATCAACATTGTTACGCTAACCGGCAAGAGCAACGGCCAGTTTGGTAAGGTGTATGGTGGTTACGGCTCAGAGGACCGGTATATCGGCGGTGGAAACATCAACATTTTTGATAATGACCGACGCATTTCCATCATTGGAATGTCTAACAATGTGAACCAGCAAAACTTTGCGATTGACGATTTGCTGGGTGTTGTAGGTCAATCTGGTGGTGGCGGACGTGGAGGAGCGGGCGGTGGACGTCCTCCTAGCGCCCCAAGTGGAGGTGGTGGAGGCCGCGGTGGAGACGGCGGTGGTCGCGGCGGTGATGGCGGCGGGTTTTCACGCGGCGGTGGCGGCGGAAGCACCGGAAGTTTCCTCATCGGAAATCAGGGCGGGCTAAATACGACGCATGCTGTGGGCGTGAATTACACGGATAAATTCGGCTCTAGACTAAATGTCACAGGAAGCTATTTCTTCAATGCGTCTGACAATAGCAGCACGTCTCTCTCGGATCGCGAATACTACTTAACAAATAGCGCGAGCCAGTTCTACAGTGAAAACAGCACGTCCTCATCAGACAATTTGAATCACCGATTTAGCGGACGCATTCAATACACGATTGACGATAAGAACTCACTCATTTTTACCCCTAGAATTACAACGCAGAGCAATACTGCAGCCAGCTATTTGTTTGGTACCAACGTGCTGGACACGGCAGAAATGCTCAGCCAAACCACGAACAATTACGTATCAGACAATTCCGGTCTGAATGCTTCTGGTAGCTTGTTGTACCGACGAGGATTTGAAAAACGCGGAAGAACCGTCTCGTTGAACCTAAGCGCAAGTGCCAACAACACGCTAGGAGATAACTCACAGCTGTCGAATAACTTGTTTTTTGATGACGGTTCAAACGACCAAATAATCAACCAAGTCACAAATAGTGATGTTACGGGGACTTCGTACTCCGCCCGACTTTCGCTCACTGAATCTGTTGGTGAAACGAGCCAGGTTCAGCTGAATTATTCTCCTTCCGTTTCAAACAACGATTCTGAGCGTCTTGCGAATTCGTACGACCTAAGAACCGGTTTGTACAGTGTGCTAGATCCTGCACTTTCGAGCCAATTCAACAACATCGTTGTTACGCAGCGAGGTGGTTTGAGCTACACCAAAAGAAGTGAAGGACTACGCATCACACTTGGCGCGGACGTTCAGAATGTGAGTTTGACAGGCGATCAAACCTATCCATTGGTGTTCGATGTGGACCGCTCGTTCTCTAATGTAATGCCGAGTGTAGACGTACAGCTTGGTGCATCTAGACAACAAAGCTTGCGCCTGTCGTATCGTACGAACACCAACACACCTTCTATTTCGCAGCTTCAGGATGTAATTGACAACCGCAATCCATTGCTTTTGTCATCAGGTAATCCAGATCTAGATCAGTCCTTCACGAATACGTTTTCTGCTCGTTTCAACACGACCAACTTGCAGACCGGCAGCATCTTTTTTGGCTTTGCCTCCATGAGTTTCAGTAACAATCAGATTGGCAACGAGTCATTGATTGCTGAGCGGGATATGGTTCTTGACGGTGGCGTAACACTACTTCAAGGATCTCAGTTTTCCCGTCCGATCAACGTCGAAGGATATAAAAACTTCCGTTCCTTCCTCACGTTTGGCCGTCCGGCTTCATTTATCAAGAGCAACGTAAACTTAAATGCGGGTGTGAACTGGTCAGAAACACCTGGCATTATCAACGGGCAAGACAACGTTTCAAACCAAAAAGGTCTCAATGGTGGGTTGGTTATTAGCTCAAATATCAGCCCGAGATTGGACTTTACGTTGAATCAAAACTTCAGCTACAACATCTCGGAAAACTCGATTTATCCTGATCTGAATTCGGACTACACCAACTACCGCGCCACGGGTAAAATCACCGGCATGCCTACAAAGGCGTTGGTTCTAGAAACGAGCCTTACGTATAACAAACTGGGCGGCTTAGGCGCTGGATTTGACAACACTTCGTTCCTTTTGAATGCTGCGTTAGGGTATAAATTTTTGGAAGGAAACGGCGGGGAGGTCAGACTGATCATGGCTGACATTCTAAACCAAAACACCAACGTTTCTAGGTCTATCACTGAGTTCTATGTCGAGGACAATTCGTCTAACGTGTTGGGCCGCTACATCATACTGAACTTTACGTACACCCTGCGCAACTTTAGACTCTAATCGAGTTGGGACTGCACCGAAAGCTGCAGAAATTGAGTTCTTGTTCGTACTTGCCTGGCGGAAGAGTACGAACAAAAAAAGGCGGGGGGCGCATTTTGCGCCCCCCGCCTTCATTTGAGCCACTTGCTAAGGTCGAGAAAGCGCCATCTAGTTTACCGTAAACGGAATGGAGAACCGATCCATATCCCAGTCGAAATGCATCACTCCGCCTTCCGCTGTGTCCTCAATGGTGATTTCGAATCGTTCGCTTGACTCTGCTCGACTCGAATGAATCATGGCTGAGCGGAAAACATCCTGGCCTTGGTCATAAACGGTGCCCCACTGATTCGTTTGGGCGTTTATAACGAGTGTCAACCCCCCATTCGAGTACACAGACCACAAGGTGTATGTGCCAGCCGGTAAAACCTGACCGTCAAATGTGAGCGATTCACTTGTTGCAAAATGGGTTGCAGCGTTGGCTCCTGTTCGCCATACCTGGCCTTCCGGAACCAATTGACCCCAAATTTCACGGCCGCGCTTGGCTGGTTGGCTATACTTGACCTCGATGTGCGTTCCATCTAGAGAAATGGCGACGGTCGCGCCGGGCGATGGCGTTCCAATTCCTGTTCCAGCCACGTCCATAGCCGCCCAACGCTCAGCCATCTGACCTACCAAAAACGGCTCAACCCGCTTGCTTTCGGACTTGTTGGTGGTCCCTGCGCCAGAAACGCCCAACAGTTGGCCCTTGCTATCGGTCCATCCTTTGCGCGGCGCTCCGAAGTAGTCCATTGATACTGTATCGGAGGAGACGACGGCAGAAGCATTCGGGCGCGCTTCAGATCCATTCGCGCTCAACAGCAGGACGTCGGAGTTACCTGCATGCAAACGAGCAGCTACATACTCAAAAATAAACATGGAAGAGGCATTCCTACCCAGCGTTGGAATGGTACCTGCGCTCGCTGCAACAGAAATCGTATCAGTGGCAGCTGCTGATTCCCGAACAATGGTTGCCATTCCATCGGACAACATCAAATGGGCACCTTCCGCAGCCGGACCCGTCGGATTCGATTCGGGCGTCCTCTTGGTGTAGGTGAGTTCAGATATCATCCCGTCACCATCTAGCTGAGCTGCATAATCAATAACATGTGTGTACGGAGAACGCTCAACCAATACGCCTTCGATTGACGATTCCGTTCGAAGGTAAACCTCTACAGAGACCGTGTCGGCGCCTAGCGTCGTGACGAAGGCTCGCGGTTCGTCAGGGTTCCATCCCGACTCTGTACTGCAGCCGGTTAGGAGTAGCCCAAAGATCAAGAGAACGAGTTGGTTTTTCATGCTAGAAGGACGGGGTAAAGTGAATGCAGGGCAGACGCATGTTACGATTCATCAGCAGAAGGTCCGTAAAGTGGGGGTACGGAGACTCCAACCAATCTGTAGTAAATCGAAAGCTGCGCACGATGGTGAACCATGTGGCTAATGGCCCATTCGCGAATAACATCTTTCTTAGGCTGGGCAAAAATAACGTGATCCCCTTTGCTGAGCGTCCACGTTTTTCCGAATTCGGCGTCGGTTGCAGCCTGAATGTCTGCAAGCGCCTGCTTGCAGTTGGCGTCGTACTCTGCCAACAGTTCAGCGGGCGTGGTTGCAACGGGGCGGGGAGGAAAGGGGACGGAGAAATCCAGCCCGTCTGAATTCAAGGTCATGCCGACCCAAGTTGGGATATTGGCAATATGACGGGCCAGCTTGAACAGGTCCCACGATTTTTCATGTGGTTGCCAATCCAGATGGTCAGACGGAATGCGTTCCAGCATGACGCGAGTTTTGGCGAGTTCTGATTCTAGATCGGAAAAAGCGGCTTGAAGTAGATTAGACATAGAATGTTCGTTTATTTGGCTTCTTGAATCATCGTTTTGATCGACGATTCTACTTGATTTGCAACCTCATTGAGACCTGGAGCATCTGAAAGCATGGACAACATGGCACTCGGGCTAATCATCCCGAACAACGTACTTCCATCTTGCTCATAGACGGAAACTCGGCACGGGAGGGCCAGATTCATTTCCATATCGGCCGCCAAAACTTCAGAAGCTCGCACAGGGTTACAGATTTCGAATATCCTGATTTCGTTAGAAAACGGGATTCCTTTGCTGTTGAGCGTGGCCTTCAAGTCGTAGGTGTGTAGTACGCCGAATCCGTTCCGAGAAACAGCGGCTTCAAAATCCGTTGCAGCCTGGTCAACTGTTTTTTTGCTCTTGACAATATATTTCATAGGTGGTCTCGTAGGTAATAAGCTTTAGTATGACTCTCAGGCTGGATGGGTTGGGCTGGGTGCGCTTTTATTGAGGAAGGTTTAGTCGTGCTGGTGGCCTGATTTGGCCAAATGGGCCTCAAGTTGATCTAGCACTTCAGACATCGTTTGATTTCCAAGATCCTCGTCATACCAGGCAAACTTTGTTTTCATAAACTCGCTCGACGCCAGCTTTTTGCCTTCCCCTTGAGCCCAATCTTGCAATTCTTTTGGGCGCTCAATAAAAACACCGATTTCGGTAAAGTTTTCATCCAACAAAAGCACGGTAGGCGTAGCTGCTCTTCCATCCGCCGTGCGATGAGCTTCCATGATGTGCTTCCCCGCCTCGGGGCTCACGACGCGCATGAAGATGTGGTCTGAGGCTTGGTCCAAATGAGCGAGATAGGGAATGGTGTTCACCGAGTCACTGCACCCGTCAACGGCCACTGCAATTAGGTAAAACGTCCCATGAAGGGCGTCTGCTCTCTTTTGAAGCGCATCGGACACCTGACCTTTTTCGAAATTCCCGTGCCACATTTCCTTCCGTTTTTCCGCCTGATCGAGAAAAAGGCCGAATTCAATTCCGGAACGGTATAGCGCTTCGTTGCTTGGAAGGCTCTGTTCTTGAACGTCCGGGGCGCCTTGCTGGGCAAGACTCACCAAGGGCGAAATCAAGGCCAAAATCAGAATAGGGAGGATCGTTTTCAGGATGTTATTCATCTGGTATCTCTGCTTCCAAATACGCGTTTTAACAATTCGGTGGTCCTAGCAACCGGGTCTTGTCGAATCTGTAATTCTTCTGTTTCTAAGACGGAAAACATCCCTGAGAGTGTCCTTTCGACGATGTAGGCTTCCAAGTCTACAGAAACGGGTTTGATCAGAGGGATGGCATTGTACGTGTCTACGAGAGAGGTATATACGCCGTAGACCCCTACCTGCTCCATAGCAGATTGGACAACGGGCGCAAACCGAGAGGCTAATTCCTGTGATGTCCGCTCTTTAAAGAACATCGTGGCCGCATTCGGAGGGCCGTCCAGAATGGCGAAGGCGTCCTGGATGGTCATTGATCTAATGGTTGAAGCGAACACATCGATGGCTTCACCCGCAGCTCGCTCCGCCGCCTGATTCATTTGGAGCTCAAAACGATCTACTTCTTTCCCCAAACCAAGGGTTCGAAGTCGGGATTCGATCTGCTGAAGCTCCGACGGCAAGGCTATGCGCAGCAATGAGTTGGAGGAAAATCCACCTTCCTTGGATAAGGTCGCTGACGTTCGCTGGGTTCCAATGGTAAGCGCCTCCAAAAGGCCTTTTGCAACCGTATCTTGTGTCAAAGGGGCATTCCCGTTTAGGATGCCTTCTAAATCTCCAAGGTTTAGATTCGCACAAGACAGGGGAATGAATGCGCTGACTAGCAGAACAGTGAGATAATAACGAGATGGACGATTCATACGATTCATTTTCAAGCTAACCACGGCTTATAGCCGGGTGCAAAGTATTCAAATTGTTCTAGCCAAATATACGCGCCATGATCGCTCATCGAGGCCTATCTTTAGTCTGTATCCCGTTAATAAGGCGAAGTTCATGAAATTGCTTCTTCAAAAACCACTCATCCATTGGCGCATACTGAGCGGAGTTGTTTTACTCATGCTCCTGCTGAGCGCATGTTCTGAAGATCACGCCCTCGTTGTTCGAAGCGACACCTTCAGAATTGCCATCTCATCGAAAGGGCAAGTTGTACGCATGCAGGATTGGTCTAATGGCCAAGATTTTGTGTCAAGGCCTTCGCCGTTGTTACAGATCCGCAAAAACGGTGAGTTCGCGCAGCCTCAGAAAGCAGTTGCTAGTGGCGACGGCGTCGACCTCTATTTCCCTGGTGGATTTACGGCCCACGTATCAGTCATAGAGAAGCCAACTCACCTCGTGTTTGAACTAACTAAGCTGAACGAGCCAGACTCGGTCGATTTAGTTCTTTGGGGACCCTTTGCCACAACCATCAACGAATCTATTGGTGAAACGGTAGGCATTGCTCGCGGCCCTGAGTTCGCCATTGGGTTGCAAGCGCTAAATATTCGCACGCTCGGCGGCTATCCTTGGAATGAAAACGATGCCATGCCTCAATTGGATATTTTTGAGGGGGACAATTTCTACGACATGGATCCATCGAAATCCCGATCCGTCTTGTACCGAGTTGAGGCTGCTAAGCCCGATTCCATGGGGAGTACCTTTCAAGCATATACACGGAATCGGTCAACGGACCGCGTGATTCCCAATCGAGGATACGACCGCTACGTTGCCCCAGCCTATGAAGATGGGGGCGTGGTGGGCTCTAAAATTGCATTATTTGGCGTCCCAACCGAGCGAACACTGGCCACGATTGGGGCTATCGAATTAGCAGAAGGCCTTCCTCATCCCATGATTGACGGGGTGTGGGGTAAACAGGCACGCTCTGCGAATGCCGCGTACATCATCATGAATTTTGATGAAGTGTCGGCAGATAGTGCGATGGATATTACCGAGCAGGCTGGACTCAGGTACTTATACCATGATGGTCCATTCGAAACCTGGGGACACTTTGGTTTAAACCCAGAAAGCTTTCCTGACGGAGTGGCCAGCCTTCGAAGAATAACGGACCGGGCCAAAGAGCGCGGATTGATGATTGGAACGCACAACCTGTCCAATTTCATCACGACGAACGACCCGTATGTGACACCCATTCCGGATGCTAGGCTAGCGAAAGTGGGATCGACCTCAATTGTGTCGTCCCTAACGACGAGCCAGCCATTAATTCACATCCAAGATCCTGGGTTTTTCAATCAGTCTCAGACCAGCTATTTGATGGCTGCCCAAATTGGTAACGAGATTATCACGTATTCCTCGGTTTCGGCCTCAGAGCCTTGGCAGTTGCGAGGAGTGGTTCGAGGCGCGTTTGGGACAGCGGTTGAAGAACATGAAGCTGGAAGCACGATATCCAAGCTCGACGATCACGGATATAAAGTCTTTCTATCAGAAACGGACCTCTCCGTTGAAATGGCAACGACGCTGGCCAACCTGTACAATGAAGCGGGTTTACGCCAAATATCGTTTGACGGATTAGAAGGAAACCGATCTACTGGGATGGGGAATTATGGCGAGTCGCTGTTCGCCCAAACGTGGTTCGACAACCTGAACGAAGACATCCGATCTCATTACATCGCGGATGCCAGTAGAACCACGCACTTTTTCTGGCACATGTATACCCGGATGAACTGGGGCGAACCGTGGTATGCCGGGTTTAGGGAGAGTCAAACTGAATATCGCTTGAAAAACCAAGCTTATTTTCAGCGCAACCTCATGCCTGGCATGCTGGGCTGGTTCAAAATGACGACTTCGACCAGTCTGGAGGACATTGAATGGATGCTTTCTCTATCGGCGGGCTACGATGCGGGATACGGCTTTGTGACCTCGTTTGACGCCGTTGAAGGCAACGGATTGTCCTCCAAGATCTTACAGTTACTTGGAGACTGGGAAAAGGTACGTATGTCCAACTCGCTTTCGAATGAACTAAAAGAGAGTCTTAGGTCGAGGGACAATGAGTATCATTTGGAGGTAGACTCACTGAATGGCTGGTCCTTGACGCCGGTGTCCGTCCACATTTTCCGGCACGTAAATCGGGAAAAGCAGCCAGGAGAACCTGAAGAAACCGTGTTCGAATTCAAGTCAAACGAAGCGGAGCAAGCAGTCCCATTCATTTTGACAGCAGAAGGCGGCATCGTTACTGGCATTGAGCTGGCATTCGATAACCGCGAGCCGTTGCTGTTAGATGTGACCTTAGGAAAAGGAGAATCGTTTGTATTCGATGGAGGAGAATTTGGGCGCGTTTACGATGCGTCCTGGCATGTGCTTGCTGAAGTCAGTGTCGAAACGTCAAGACTATCGGTTGCGCCTGGAAGCCATTCGGTATCACTAACCGCTTCGTTTGAGGGCGATGATAACGCTGCGTTACGTCTGGAATTGAGGCTAAACGGCGAGGCCGTTTCGATTTCAGCTCTTTAATACGTTTTTAAGCATCCCGGCCAACGCCAAACCAATGCCAATGGCCGCTCCAATTGCAGCGCTTCGGGCTAGTGTGCCCGTGAAAAGACCAATGACTGCTCCAAGGCCCGCACCCATCAGGGCGCCCATGAGATAGTGTTTTGTTTTTTGCTTGTCCATTGCTCTTTATTGATTCGTGGGATGGCCGGTGAGGCGGATTAACAAGGCTCGTTGGAGTGTAAATCACTGAGTGGTGTTTGGAGGGGTGCTTCGACCAGGTTCTCGATTTTCGGTCCCCTCGATGCCTTGTAGCGCATCGCCTAGCTCCGTTCGTTTTGCGTCGGCTAGTTTCATGAGGCGTTCCATTACGTCTGGATACTGGGAAGATACATCTGTTGTCTCCGCAATATCTGCTTCCAGATCAAACAGTTCCAGTCCAACCGTTGCGGAATAGTCGTATTTGCCAGGAATGCCATCTTTCCCGGGTTCTCTGCCTGCCATAGTTCGGAAGCTATGTGGAAAATTTAACTTCCATTTGCCACTGCGCATGGCATGCAGTTCATTTCGATTGTAGTAAAAGAAGTACGCTTCTTGAACAGGTTCGGTTTGAGATCCGTTCATTAGGCTCCAGATGGACTTGCCATCGATGGGTTTGTCTGGAAGGGGGGCGTCAAGAATTTCAGCGATGGTGGGGAAGATGTCGATGGTCATGGCAGGGGTCGAAACCTCGCTGCCCGAATTAATAGTGCCTGGCCACGAAACCAGGAAGGGGACGCGGACGCCGCCATCGAAGGCGGTTCCTTTGCCTTCCCTGAGGGGCGCGGCAGATCCAGCATGATTCCCGTAGCTGAGCCAAGGGCCATTGTCGGAAATAAACAGGACAATCGTGTTCTCTTCTATACCTAATCGTTCCAGGGTACTCGTGACTTGTCCGACAGACCAATCGATCTCTTGAATGACGTCACCAAACAGCCCCGCCCCGCTTTTCCCTGCGCGTTCTTCTGAGACGAACAAGGGGACATGGGGCATGGGGTGAGCTAGGTACACAAAAAATGGCTTGTGCTCAGCCGCATTCTTTTCGATGAACTGAACGGTTCGGTTTGTAAAGTCTGTGGTGAACCGAGACTGGTCTGTGTTGTACCCGACTACGTTCGTTCCCCCTATGGCCGTCCCTTCCAAGGTTGGCAGATCAGGCCACGCTTCCGGGTTTTCAGGATGAAACGGCCACATGTCATTCGAGTAGGGGATTCCGTAAAACTCGTCAAAGCCATGTTGGGTAGGTAGAAATTCGGGAAGATGGCCTAGATGCCATTTCCCAAAAATGGCGGTTGAGTAACCCTTAGTCTTGAAGAGCTCCGCCAAAGTCGTTTCGTCGGCGTTAATGCCGTGCGTATTGCTTGGGCCGAGCGCACCATGAATGCCCAATCGGTTCGCATAAGAGCCCGTTAACAAGGAGGAGCGAGACGCAGAACAAACAGGCTGGCTCACATAAAAATTGGTAAAACGAGCGCCTTGCGATGCCAGTTTGTCCAGTTCGGGGGTTGTGTAAGCGGTGGCGCCAAAGGATCCAATATCCGCGTAGGCCAAATCGTCTGCGAAGATCAACACTACGTTTGGGGTGGGCGTAGTCCCTTGGTTCGACTCGATGTTTGAGCAGGAAAGTCCGCTCAAGGCTAACAGGAGTAAAAAGGATCGAATCATGGGAGGGGTTGAGATTATTCGTGGCATCCAGCCCTTCGCGCGAGACGCACCATTCATTGATGCTGGACCAAGGTAATTTCAGAGTAAATAAACTGTGACGCAAACCTTTTCCTACTAGGAAGAATCTACTTGGGTGATGCGGCACTTGGCTTTTGGTGGTTCACGGTTGAAGGGTGTAACAGTTTATGAGAGCCAAACGTAGTACAAACATTCCCGACACGATAATATCCCCGATACCATGCGTACAAAATTTCTAGGAACCGTTCTGATTGTTCTTCTTCTGCTAGGCGGAGTTCAAGTGTTTCAAAATGTGACCCGTGCAGCTAACCACGGAAACGCGAGCGATGTAATTAAGGCTGTCTCAGCCAAATTCAGTGATTTCGAATCGGACGGCAACGCCCAGGATGCAGTAAACGCTGAAGTAATGATCGAAAAATCATTCAAGGTGCGCACTGGCAGCGCGCTACTCGTGGATATCTCACATGCCGATGTCGAAATCCAGACCGGAAGCGGCTCGGAAGCTAGCGTTCTGGTCACGCTTAATTCCAGAAACATGTCAAAAGCGCGAGACAGGTTTGAAAAGATGGAATGGGAAGTCTACGAGGAAGGTGGCAACGTACATGTTACGGCTGAATCCCCTCGTATGAACTGGAATATCTCCATGAATATTGAGGTGACCATTGTTATTCCATCTACATTCGATATCGATTTAACAACGTCTCATGGGGATGTTGACCTGGACGACATTGAAGGATTGGTCAGCTTGAGGACTTCGCATGGAGACGTTGAGTTCGCTGAAATTAGCGGAAAGAGCTTAGGCATTTCCTCATCTCACGGCGATATCAAAGGCTACTCAATCAAAGCCGCTTCAGTAGACCTTGAGACGTCCCACGCAGATATTTCAGTCAAAGAAATCGATGCAAGTCGGGTTAATGCAAGCACTTCCCATGCAGATATCGACATTGAGTATTTGAATGGTGAAGCCTCCATTTCCACCTCTCATGGAAATATCGATGTCTTTTTGGCTGGGGAAGAGAATGCTTCTTTTGAAACTCAACACGGCAACATTGATGTAGCCATTGGCTCAGGAGTTGGGGCCGAACTGGATTTACGCGCGCCAAACATCAGGCTAGATCGAGAGATGCGGGTTCGTGGGGAGAATTCAAGAGAGCGTGTTGAAGGAAGTGTAAACGGAGGCGGGCGGAGCATTCGGGCTCGTACAACACATGGAAATATTGATCTGACCAGCAAGTAACAGCTTACAGATTCCAGATAAGAATTGGGGGCCGTTCCACTTTGTGGAACGGCCCCCAATGGCATTCTACTGGTCTGATTTACGGTAAAAGCTTTGCCCTAGGGCGTCATTCTTACCGTTTGCGCCAGCCATACACAGGGCCGTTGTGGAAGAAATCGAGGGCATTCACGACACCATCCTGCTTAAACACGCGGCCGTCTTTCATCACAAAGCGGACGTCACGCAAGGCATTGATGTCTTCTAAAGGATTCGCAGCCGTCGCAATAATGTCTGCTGCAAAACCAACTTTAACGGGACCCCTGGCATCTTGTGTTTCGCTAATTTCGTACCCGTTTGTAGTCATCACTTTGAGGATCTCCTTATTTGGGATGTCTGCTGCAATCCAGGTCCTCAGGAATTCAATGGTCAATTCGCCTCGGTTTAAACCGGGAATGTAGTAGTCTGCGTCAGTAGAGAACGCCAATTTAACTCCCTGATCGAATGCATCGCGAAGCATTTCAACTCGCTTATTCCAACGTTCCTCGCTCATAGGGCGCATGAAGTCCGCTTTAGGCGTTTCCGTACCCACTCTCCAGATGCCTTTTTTCGCCATCATGGAATGTAGCTCAGCATCCAAAGCGTTGTCGTGGTCGAGCGACCAGAGTCCTGCCTCGATGGCCCGCCTGGCTCCTTCTCTTGTCTGGACGTGACCAGAGACCTTTTGACCGGCATTTGCGGCTTCGGAAACAAACAGCTTTAGTTGATCTGTGGTATACGGATAGGCTTGGCAGTCCACGCAAACCTTAATCACTTTCGCTCCGTAATGAATGTTACGCCGGATGGCTTTTACGATTTCATCGTTGGTATCCGCATTCAAGTATTCCGGATACACGGTGTCTTCGCGCTCCGGCGTTTCGTAAAGTTGGCCTCCAAAGGCGCCAATGATAATGCCTGAATTGATGATGGTTGGTCCTGGAACCCATCCCATTTCAATGGCTTGCCTTAGCGCGGTATCCGCGTAGAGGCCGTTATTACCTAGGTCGCGAACAATGGTAAATCCAGATGCCAATTTTTGAAAACCAGTACTCATGGCCTGAATGGCTCGAAGAGGGGTCGAGTCCATGATGATAGTCATGTAATAGAACCAACTTTCAGGCTCTTCCTTATAGGTAATGGCTAAGTGGTCGTGCGCATCGACCAAGCCTCCCATAACCCACTGATCCGAAAGATCAATGACACGAACGCCATCAGGAATGGACACATTGGGTCCAATTTCCAGAATGCTACTGCGCCCGGTCATTTCGTTTTTTTCAACCAAAATAATCTGATTGTCGAGCACCTTTCCCGTTGCTGTGTCAATCAAGTGGCCGGCCTTTATAGCGGATTGTTGACCGAAAGCTGGTAGATAACCAAGGAATAGGATGAGGACCAAAGAAATGGATATTCGGCGTTTCATGGGTGTTCCGAGAAGGTTAAGTGATAGGGGGCGTTTAGGAATTATGCATTCTTCTTCTCCAAGTTAGGATGGTTAGCCAGAATGCAAAAACGATGGGTGGGAAATCGGCGTCCGTAGGCAAAATTTCGATTTCCGCTTTGCGAGTAAAAGCATGCTTAGGAGAAATGAGAGCTAAGACCGTTCCGTCGCAAGAAAAGTACATACTACGAGAAAACATAGATAGAGGACCCAAATCGTAGGTCTTTCCCATTCCCTCAATTCGAAAGGAGCGCCTAAACGCAGACGGTTTAGTGCCTGTGTACACGACCTCTGAACCCTGTTGGATCGTCCATTTACCGCTAGTCACTCCGTGTTTCTTGATGGTAAAATACTCGCCATCGATAAGTATGGAGCCTTGTTCGCTGGTCAATTTCTTTTGCCAGATCGCTTCGTGTCCAGGGCCTTGTAGGAAGTAGTTCCAGGAAATGATGGAGTCGGGGGTGCAGTCAATTATCATTCGGTTATTTTTACGCGTGTTTGCTCTTTTGCCAAGTAGTATAGAGGTATTCCTGCTCAACTCCGCCCGGCGTAATGTGCAATTCGATTTTGGATTCGAGTAGGGTTAGGGTCCCGCTAAACTCCATCTGAAGACCCGCTAGGTCCCACTTGTTGACTATCAGGCCGGAGCAGCGGTCTGGGGCATTGACCGAAAACACGCCCAAGATGAACACCCCTTTTTCCTCTAACGTGTTGAGTAGCAACGCCTTATAGGCGGCTATCTCCGTGCTATTTCTTAGGAAGTGAAACGCTGCACGATCATGCCAAACCTGAACCGGAGGCAATACGAGGTCGGCCGATCGAATGTCAGAACAAATAGTCCGAACGGCTCCAGCCCGATTTCCTAGTCTTCTCTTCGTTTCTTCGAGCGCCGTTTCAGAAATGTCTACTAGGGTAATGTCTTGATATCCCTTATCGATCAGATCGTCCAACAGCGTCGAAGACCCCCCACCAATATCAATAATGGATGGCAAAGGGTGAGGGGAGTGCTTTTCAATCCACTCCAGGGAGGTCGCCAGGCGAGGAGTATACCAACCCAACTCGTGGCGCTCATACTTGCCATAGATCGCGTTCCAGTGTTCTGGTGTAGACGGTCGGTCCATGCCTGATACCTAGTGCTCTGACAGTTCATTCTTGGATGAGGTCTGGAGATAAGGTAGGTTATCAGTCCGTCAAATAGTCCCTTTCAAGTAGGCGAGTCGCAACGGCTCTGGGAATTTCTCGATGGCGTAGCGGAGCATGGTCCGTGGCATTTCCCTGTAGTGCTCATTTAAAAAACCGATTTCAGCCTCCCGGTCTCGATTCCCGATCTCTCGGAGCATCCAGCCTACCGCCTTCTGAATCAGGTCTTCGGTGTCGTGTAGCAAAATGCGCGAGATGAGAAGTGAATCTCGAAAGTCCTTTTGCTTGATGAACCAAAATGTCGACATAATGGAGATGCGTCGCTCCCACAACATGGAAGATTCTGCTAGCTCGAACAAGACTGAGCGGTCCCGTTCGTAGAAATAGGGTCCCAAGATGAGGTGTGCAGAAGCGTCCACAAGATCCCAGCCATTAACCAGATGGGTATGCGCTAAATAGGTCTTAACAATCTCCTTTTGGTGACGCTCGGTGGCCGTCTTAAACAGCTGAACCATCATGATTAAAGCTGTAAGGCGGTCTTCGTGATAGGCCGACTTCAACAGACGAAGCACTTCCGAGAGCGGGAGATGTTTAGCTTCTGCCGCCACTTTCCGTAGTACTGGAACCCGAATCCCTCTAAAAACATCACCCTCACCATATTCGCCGATCCCCGTTTTAAAGAAGCCGGAGGAATGAGCTGCAATTTTTGGGTTGGATGTTTGCTCAAGAACGCTCTGCACATCCTCGGCCACGTTGATCTCTGATTCCTTCTTTGCCATTCTGACCTCGCTAAATAAGGTATCCCGCTTCTTTTAAGGCGCTTTCTGCGTGAAAGAGGTCCTCTTGTTTGACCAAGATATAGTCTGTATCGAAGGTCGATATGGCAAAAATAGGGATCTTAGCTTCTGCCAACGTCGCCGAAAGTCGTGCTACGATTCCTGTCAATCCGAAGTCTAGTGGACCTTCCATTTTGAAACAGGCCCAGTTGGGCTCTGTACGGGCGTGCAGTACGGGAATATCAGATCGGCACACGATGGACAATTCGTCCGCCGTTCTTCCAACGAAAAACACGGGAGATCCCAACACGGTTGTTGGGATGGGCCGACTCGGATCGAGCCGATGGATAGAAAATGATTCTTTCAGGAGCCGGACTTTCAGTTCATTCATTTTGACTTCTCTATAGAGCGACCTTTCCATTGAATTCGCCCCAGACTTCGCGTCAAGATTGAATCCAGGCCTAGAACGATAGCGAGCACATACGAAACGGGAGAAAACAAGGTAATTAGCCAGGATTGCTTCGTTACACGGTCAGTGATCGATTTAACAAGATACAAAGGCACCAAAAACCACAAACTCAAAATGGGTGCGTATATAAAAAGGGCGCCAAACACGGACAGCATCAAGAGAGAGGTGAAAGCGGAGCCGCCCAGCATAAAGGCCACGTTTTTCCGAAATCCTCTCCAAGCCTCTCCAAAGCTGGAGTACATGTGTACGGCAAGGTCGCTTCGTACATCATCCAAAATAGGGATGAGGCCGCATCTATGTAGGTATCGACCTAACATGACGTCTTCAAGCACTTCCGATTTGACCTCAATGTGAGGTTCGAATTCGCGATATTCTTTAGCCGTGATCATCCAGCATTGACCGTTCACGCCTGACATAAACGAAAAGGGGACTTTTTCCGCCAGCCACCAGGGAATCCCACTCAAAATGAAATTCCCAACGAATGAAACGATTAGGTGGCCCTTTCCTTTGAGCAGCGTCATGCCGGTAAGGAAGGTTGATGGCGTGCGCGATTCGAATCGCATACACATGTTTCGGAGCGCCGACGGAGACAAAAACTCCGTGTCCGCATCCAGAAATAGAAAGACTTCTCCAGAGGCCTGAATCGAAAGTTGGTAGCATCCATTTACTTTTCCAACCCACCCGGGTGGTAGCTGCTCACCCTCAACGCCTTTGATCCTCGAGCTGGAAAATTGCTGGATAACTTCCCAGGTGTTGTCTTCAGAAAGATCATCATACAGAATGAGTTCTGCGTCTGGATGGTTCTGGGCCCGAAATGAACGGATTAGCCTAGGTAGATTTGATTCTTCGTTCCTTGCTGGGACCAACACGGAAACGCGAGGCAGCGAACCGACGTTCGCGGGCTGTGGTTTTTTCCAAAACCACCAAGCGTTGGCCAAAGCATTGAGAATCAGGGCGGCGTGAATGACGGCAAATGCCCAAATAAAGGTTCGTTCCAACGGTAGCTATGGGAAAAGGCGCATCTTTGAAAACACGTGTATTAAAACTAAACTAGCGTACTTTTTTCGCAAGTTGAGCAATTTGTTCTGCATCCGTGGGCTCTATTGGATCAATGATCAGTAGAGGCTCTGTGGCCGGAAGAGCCAACTGACTATCCCAGTCAACGCTCGTTACGATGGCTTCCAGGTTTTGAATACGTTGGGTGAGTGCGGCATTTTCCATTTCCAACTGCTTTGTCAACTCCTTAACACCACGCTCCAATTCTTTGGTCGAATCCCCTAGGTTGGATTGTTCGGCTTTGAATTTCAACCACTCCTTCCAAGCCCCAGCTGCAATGCCCGCAATGGGGATGAGTATCCAAGAATAAGCCCAAAAGTATCCCATATTCAGTCAAGATGGATGGTCTTCGATTTATTTGCCGCTTTGTGCTACGTGAAAAACGGCTGAGGGTTCGAATGTACTAATCGGATGTAACTTTGTGCTGACTTTCTTATGTTTTCAATAGTTCAACAAATAACACGTCCATGAAAAACGCCCTCCTAGTCATTACACTTTTAGCGAGTCCTTGGTTTACTTCACATATAGTTGATTATTCAACAACTCATGAAGTAGCGACAGCATCGTCTGACAAGGTCGTCTTTTTGGTGAGGCACGGCGAAACGTGTTCAGAACAAGGCTCAAACCCCAATTTATCGCCATTTGGTTCGGCTCGGGCGAACGAGCTTTCACGCGTCTTAGTGGACGTTGACTTGGAAGTTATTTTTTCGACTCCCTTCAATCGTACACTTGGTACGGCGACCCCTGTTGCGGCATCTCACGATTTAGAAGTAGTCCAGACCCCAGTTTCATCAGGCTTTTTGGCAGCGCTTGCCAACGATATTAAAACGTCGGACGCATCGGCCATTCTGGTTGCGGGCCACTCGAACACCACGCCCGCCTTGGTCAACTTATTGATCGGGTCTGAGCTTGAGGACCTGTCAGAAAACGACTTTGATCGACTTTTTGTAGTAACGCTTCACGAGGATGGGACTGGATCTGTTGTTTCTATCCGATACGGCCTGCCCTCTGGCCGGCCGGAAGCCTGCTAAGGTAGCAGTGCCGGGTGCCTGAGCGCTTGGTTAGCCTAACTTTGGCGTCCGCAAACAATCGCGAACAAGTTGTTCTACTTGGCGGCGTTTCGTTTTCCAAATGCGAAGCCGGACGTCATTCACATGTTTCCCTGGAATCACATCCAACAATTCCCGCTTTTTTGGGACCAAGACCAAGCGATCTTTGAACCAGCCTGTTTTTAGGTAGATGTCCGCGAGCGCACTCGGTTCTATTTTCACGGTTTCTGCCTCTTCGTCCACAAGTCCAAGTAACTTGTGCTTCACCTCAAGGGTTAGAAATCCGTCTTCCAGCCACACCATTCCCTCAACTTCGCGCAATTCCATCGCGCCCACGCTTGGGAGTGTAAAATCAATTCTATTCATCACGCAGTTACAGGTTGCCCCAGCATTTTCAGCATGGCAATATGCGACTTGATCGACTTAATTAGGGTCGGGTGATAGTTGTAGGGCACGTTGTGTTTTGCCGCTACTTCTCTAACAATTTTGCTGATTTCCGGATAGTGAATGCTACACGTTTGCGGAAATAAGTGATGCTCAATCTGATAATTGAGACCGCCCACATACCAGGTCAGAAGCTTGTTTTCACGCGCAAAGTTGGCCGTCGTCCTCATTTCGTGAATGATCCAGGCGCTTTCCATGTCCCCATTCTCATCGGGCTGTAAAAACTCAGGGCCTTCTACAACGTGTGCCAACTGGAAGATGACACCAAGAATGAGGCCTGCAGTCATGTGCATCGTAAGGAATCCAACAAGGAACTGAACGAACGTGATATCCAGAAGCCAAAGTGGGATCACAATCTGGTACAAAACGGCTACCACCTTGGTCACTACCAGCATGAAGATCTCGAACGGTGGGTGTTTTTTATCTTTATAAGGACCGATGTCTTTTTTCAAAAACTGCTGGAAGTCCTTGGCTAACAACCAGTTAATGGTGGCAAGGCTGTAAGCAGGAAAAGCAAAAAAGTGTTGGAACCGATGAAACGAGTAGCGCGGAGCTTCAGGTGATAGGCGCACCAAAGGGGAAACGGTTAGGTCTTCGTCCACACCCGTAATGTTGGTGTATGTGTGGTGAATCACATTGTGCGTGATTTTCCACATGTAGCTATTCGCACCCAACAAGTCAAAGAAATAGCCAAAGAAGGCATTGATTTTGGAATTGGGCGAATAAGCGCCATGAAGCGCGTCGTGCGAAACGCTGAAACCCACTCCAGCTGCTCCTATGCCCATAATGAACGTAAGTAACCACATTTGCATGAGCGTTGGACCGGCAAACATAATCAACGCATACGGACCGAAGAACATGAGCAGAATGGCGACTGTTTTTAATCGCATGGCCGCGTTGGCATGTTTGGACTTGCCCGTTCTGACGAAATACTGGTTGACTTCTGACTTTACTTCCTTGACGAATTGTGCTCCATCTTTCGAAGAAAATCTAATTTTGGTTTCTGTCATGATGTCCGGCCGATGAAATGGTAGGCTCCTGCAAGCGTGTGCCTAAAGGTAAGTCTAATTCTTGAAAACGTTTAGTTTTCACCTAGATGTTCACGAATCTGTCCGACTACATTTCGAATGATATCGTTTGGAATGGGCACCGTCAAATTATACTGACTCACTTTCCATTCGCCTTCTACCTTGACGAGCGCCCCGGTTCCTCTACACTCGCCAAATCCTTCGTTGTCTAGCCGCTCATCGAACCACGCGCTGTTTCCATCGGGTGAGAAATAAACGTGACGCTCCGTTGGGACGTAGGTCCAACCTCTGCCGCGATCGAATGACGCCTTAGCATAACCTTTGAACTCGTCCATGGTCCAGCGCTCTGTTGCATCGGTGCCTAGAAAGATGGCATCGGGCGTGTAGAGCCCAAAATACCCCTCGAAATTAGTCTCAGAAGCCATTTTGTAGATATTGTCAAGGACGCCATTTACTGCTTTAACATCCGCATCGTTTTGTCCAAATGCGGTTAGCGTGCAGAGTGACAGAAAGCACGCAGTGATGATGTTTTTCATGCGAGTGGCAAATTACGTATTCGGTTAAGGGCCTACTTTTGTGAGCTTGAGTATAACAACTCTTCTATTTGTGCGCTTCATAAAAGACGTGAGTTCTATATTCAAGAGACACATACTATAGTGATCTTTTGCAAAAGTGATCTCTCTTTAAAAATGAAAGTACGAGAACGTTCTTTTCGCTCCTTGTTTACGCTGGTTAATTTACTAGCATTCATATGCCTCTTTTCTGGTTGTCAAAACGCAACGGAACCGGCGGACTTAGTATTAACAGGCGGGCACGTTTATTCGATGAGTTGGGACGATCCGGGGCCTAACGGAGAGCCGGCCGCAAGCGCCCCGTATGAAGTGGGCACTGATGAAAAGGTGGGCCTCTGGATCCCCGATGCGGAGGCATTAGCCATACGAAACGGGATTATTGTAGCGGTTGGGTCCTCCGAGGAAATTGAACGACTGATTGGTGAGAATACGCGCGTCGTTCAATTAAATGGCGCCACCGTACTTCCTGGACTCGTTGAAAGCCACGGACATTTGCACGAGCTAGGTGAGAAAAATGCAGAAGTCGACCTGACTGGTGTTGTAACGGAATCAAATATAGCAGACCGATTGGCTGCATCCCTCGACGTGCCTGCTGGAACGTGGATATTGGGTAGGGGATGGGATGAAGCCGCATGGGCCAACGCTCTTCCCAATAAGGCGTTTCTAAACGAGCTATTTCCGAATAACCCCGTGGTGCTCAGGGGGATGCGGGGCTTTGGGACCTTGGGGAATGATGCGGCTTTGGCAGCGGCCGGTCTGAGCGTTAATACGCCCGACCCGGTCGGCGGAACGCTGGTTCGAGGCGCTACGGGCGAGTTAACGGGCGTTTTGCTTAATAACGCGACGGATTTACTCAACGATGCCATTCCAGAGCGGACCATGCAGCAGAAGATGGCCATTTTGGACTATGGCATTGATCGCATGCTTGAATCTGGGTATGTATCGACGCACCACGCCGGTGTACGAACAGACTACTTGCCGGCCTACCAGACGATGGCCTCCAGCGGAGCCCTTCGAATGCGCGTTGAGGCCATGTTGTCTGTTGGGGTCGTAGGGGCGCCTGATGTTGCGTACTGGGCGAGCCAAGGACCAACGGCGGACGCCGAAGAAATGCTCCAAATACGGTCGGTAAAAGCATATTATGATGGCTCGTTGGGATCCCGAGGAGCTCGGATGGTCGAGGACTATTCCGACCAAGCAGGCCAACGGGGTTTGGCAGGGGAAGATTATGGTTTCAATGAAGACGAGGTTGCGACCTACATGAAGGCCGGATTTCAGGTTGGGATTCACGCGATTGGGGACGCAGGTAACAGGGAAGTGCTAGATTTTTATGAGCGCACTTTTGCAATGAATCCTGAGGCCCAGGCCAACCGACATCGCATAGAACATGCTCAAGTAGTTCATCCGGACGACTTTTCACGCTTTCATGCATTGGGTTTAATAGCCTCCATGGAACCAGGGCATGCGGTGGAGGATAGCCCGTGGGCTGAAGATCGCGTCGGTCCGGATCGTATCAAAGGGGCCTACGCTTGGAGAACCATGCGGCAAAATGGGGTTCCACTTTTGTTTAATTCAGATTTTACGGGTACCGACTGGTCTTTTTTCTACGGGGTTTATGCTGCCGTGACTAGAAAAAAAGCAGATGGCACGCCAAAAGGTGGGTGGTATCCGGAGCTGGCCGTTACTCCGGAAGAAGCCATTCGGGCCTACACCGTTGGGCCTGCCTTTTCTTCACATCGCGAAAACCTGACCGGGACGCTCGAGGTGGGGAAATGGGCGGACGTTACCGTCCTGGACATCGACCCTTTAAATGTGGGTTTGATTCAACCTGACTCGTTACTCACGGGCAAGGTGCTCATGACGATAATTAACGGAAACGTGGAATACGACGCTGCTAACCAACAATAAACGAATTACTTATTACGACTTGGCCATTGATTACCACTTCAACCAAATGTTCGCCGGGATAATGAGTTCGGGTGGTTTGCTGAGCAACTGAAATGGTTCGTTTAAATGACGTGGTGGCTTCGGGCGCTAAAACAACCTCCTTGCCTTTAAACACCTTCGCGCTGCGCAGGCCGTTCGATCTAACAAAGTGTATTCGCAAATCGATGAGTCCTGTAGCTTTCCCCGCTGTTGGGTTTTTTAACTGAATGTCGATTTGCACTTTGCCTCCGATGGAGACCAATTGGGGGGTGCAGGATAGGGATGATACTTGAATGGCACTCTGGCTCCCATACCCTAAAATGGACAGAGCGTGTGGGTTTCCAGCCTTGATATGAGTCCGAAGTGCGTGTTTGACCAGCTTTCGGCGCTTGAGGTCTCCTGTGGTCCACCAATCGGATGTCACCTTCAACACTAGTTCAGGGTGGTCTTTAGAAATGTCGTTTAAGTTGTTGGCAACCGAACGGCGGACATACTCGGATGGATCATCTTTTAATTTTTCCAACAGATCCAATACGGGGCCTGGATCTTCTTGAAACCGAGGAAGCCTTAAAGCCCAGGGGAGACGAGGACGCGTTCCTTCAGATACCAATCTTCGCACGTGTTCATTCGGGTCCGTTGCCCACACGTGTAGTTCGGTCAAGGTGGCTTCGGGATAGTGACTCAAGAACGGGCGAATGCCGAACTCTGAGGTGAATAATCGCGTCAGTACGTGAAGCGCCCCCATTGAAGTGTGAAAACAGCCGAGTCCATACTGGGCCACAAAGTGCACAAATGGGTAGTAGAAAAATGACTCCATTCCCGGAAGCCTGCCCGGGGAATGTTCAGATGTAACTGCCTGAACGAGTATGGATATGGCTTCTTCTGGATCCTGAGGTAGTGCTTGCTTGAGAGACACGGTAATGTGCTTGGCTCGGGGAATGAGTTCCAATTCTTCCAAACCATCGACAGCCAAACGGATAAACACGGCTTCGCTAAATGAGGGGAGTGCTACGCTTATTAATGCAGCAATACGGCGAACGACCGCTTCATTCATGTAGGTCTTGAGAGGTTCAGCCATTTAGCGTTAGAATCCCCGAGCTAGATCGGATTCCGCCGCAATGTATCCAAACGAAGCCCAAGAAGAAGTGCTTGTAAGTTTTTTCATTTGTTCACGAGCCAAGACTAAATCTCCATTGTAGAGGTGCCAGTTGGCGACTCCATACAAAATGGCGTCGCCTGCGGAGCCATCACCTTGCAATTCAGCTTCCGAAAGTTCGCCCTTGTAAAAGAGTGTTAGCTGGTGATAAGCGTGGTTTTCGATGATGTCCATCTGAGGGGTAATACCACCAAGAGCGCGTTCGGCAGCTTCCTCATTACCCAGCAAGCGGTTAATCATGTAGATCCAATGGGTTGTTGAAACTACATTGTCGTCGTTACTCGACGTTTCGAGGCCATTGGAGAATCCACGGAGCGCGTTTTGATAATCGTGCTTGAGGTAGTAGGCCAGTCCCAAATGGTACCAAATATTACCGTGTAGAGTACTTACTGAGATGTTTTGAGCATTGGGCATGCCGTCCGGTTCTATTTCGTTCGGTAGACCTTCAATCAGTTTGGCTGCCGTTTCGAAATCTTCAATGGCCTGATCCAGTTTGCGAACGGTGATATACCGATGTCCTCGGTGCCTGTACAACCTTGGATCATTTGGGTTTAACTGAATGCCATCAGAATAGATTTGAATGGCTCCTTCATAGTCCCCAGAGTAGGCCGTGAACCGACCAAGCCAGATCAGGTTGTCGAGTTTGGAAGGGTCTTGTTCGTAGGCAGCCTTCTTTTCATTGTATTTCTCAACGAGTTCAAGGGATGGTTCGGGTGAAAAGAGGGGTTGGCCCTCAAACGAAATGGCGCTTGGCTCCCTAGCAGTTGTCTGCTCTTTGGGTTGTGTGCAGCTCGACAAAAGCAACACAAACGGTAGGAAGTAATACGCGCGTCTTAATAGGTGGAGGCGATTCCGGAAATGCATGATGTACTTGAGTGATTATGTCGGTTAAGGTAGTGGCATCTGCAGAGCTCTGTCAATGCATCGTGCGCGATCTGTGCACAGTATGCCCCGCGATTGAGTCCGGAAGCGATGATCGGGTGGCATCAACGGTCTTAATCTTTTCCAACCGTCGTCGATACGAAAGATGTGACTCTTACTTAATCCGACTTCAAGCGCCCTTCGCAGGGACCTGCGGTCTACCACATTTTTCGTTGACACTACGCGATTTTACATATCGAAGTACTGCCTTTATTGGCGCAATGCTTTTTTGCCTGACTTTATCTAGTTATGCGCAAGAAAGTCCGTCTATCAAGTTGGATCCGCAAAAGGCCATTACCCAGTATGCACACACGGCTTTTACTACAAAAAATGGTCTTCCGCAGAACACAATTAGTGCTATCGTGCAAACGAATGACGGCTACCTGTGGCTAGCTACCCAAGAAGGACTTGTTCGATTTGATGGGGTCCAGTTTACCGTCTTTGACTCAAAAAACAGCGATTTCATTCCTGTCAACACCATTAATCAACTAGTAATTGATTCAGATGGCGTTTTATGGATTGGTACTCGGGGGGGAGGCGTTCTCTCCTATAGTAGTGGTACGTTTACAACGTATTCTGAAGATGAAGGGCTCTCAAGCAACTACGTGACCGCGTTGTATGTGGACACCAACAATCGGGTTTGGGCGGGCACTTTGAATATCGACAACAAGGTGGGCGTACTGAATCGAATTGAATCTGGAGTCATTACCCAATTTGGCGCAGAACAGGGATTAGAGGGCGGATCCATTAGCTTTGTCTCTCACGATGCATCCAATCGCTTGTTGGTCGGGACCAAGTATAGTGGTGTTTTATACTTGAGCGAAAGTGGCTTTTTGCCTCATCCCAATACCGAATTAGCAAGCGCATATGCAACTGCCTTTTTCCTTGACTCTAATAAGAATGAGTGGTTTGGCCTTCTTGATGGCACGGTTCTGAAACAAGCGGGTGGTCAATTGTTCGATCTCTCTGATCAATTTGAAGGTCTTTCTGGCTACTTGAAGCAAGTTGTTGAGGATCGCTCAGGAAGCCTTTGGTTTGGTTCCAAAGACGCAGGCCTATTTAGACTAGCAAACGGACGTGTTTCTCGATATCACGAAGGGCAGGGCCTAAGCAGCAACTCTGTTTTATCTCTCTTAGAGGGCCGGGAAGGAGAACTCTGGCTAGGAACGCAAAATGGCTTGGATAAGCTTCAAAATGGAAAGTTTACGACTTTTTCCGAAGCAGAAGGGCTGTCGAGCGATCAAGTTTTGTCTATCCACGAGGACAGCAAGGGCGCCATTTGGTCTGCCACGCGTGGTGGAGGCGTCAATCGACTGTTTGAAGGGGAAATTAAAACATTTAATACGGACAACGGGCTCTCCAGCAATGTCGTTCATTCCGTAATTAGCGATTTGAATGGTGACATATGGATCGGTACAGCCGGAAACGGCGTTGATCGAATAACTCCGTCGGGCATCGTGCACTACTCTCAGAAAAACGGACTGGTTGGAGACGAAATTTTTGCTCTGCATCTAGATTTAGAGGGAAATGTGTGGATTGGGACTTTGACAGGAGTAAGCATCTACGACGGTAGGTCGTTTACATCTATCACGATGGACGATGGCCTATCAAGTCCGTTTATCACCGATTTTGCTGACCGCGCAGAAGGCGGCATGTGGATAGGAACGTATGATGGCGGCGTAGATCTGTTGGAAAACGGCTCTATAACCAACTTTAACACCGAAAATGGTTTGTTTTCCGATGGCGTTTTAGCATTGTACGAGGATGCTGACGGCACGCTATGGGTAGGGACGTACGGCTCTGGATTGAATCAGATCAGAAAGGGTATTGTTACTGGCATTTCTGCCAAAGAAGGACTTTTTGACGATACCATCTTTTCCATCGAGGAGGACGACCACGGTAGGCTCTGGTTTTCATCGAATAAAGGAATATTCTACGTTTCGAAGAAGGGGATTGAGGATGTGATTAGTGGTAAAGAGGCCACAGTCGAAAATGTGCACTATGGTGTGTTTGATGGGTTAAAAAGTGCCGAAATGAATGGTGGGCAACAACCTGCATCCTGGAAAGGATCGGATGGGACCATTTGGTATCCAACGGTTGCGGGCTTTGCCGGCATTCAGTCTAATCACATTCCGTCTAACACAGTAAAGCCTTTGGTTGCAATTAGAGGACTGATTGTAGACCGGAAATCCGTCGAATTAGGATCAGAAATTACGCTAGCTGCTGGAAGCGATAAATTAGAATTTAGACTGGCAGGACTCAGCTTTCGCGCGCCTGAACTCACCCAATACGAAGTGAAACTTGAAGGCCACGACTCGGAATGGAACGACTTGGGGACTCGACGGGAAGCCTTTTATACAAATTTGGGCCCTGGGTCCTATACGTTGTTGGCTCGCGCTACAAACGAGGACGGCGTTGAAAGCGAGGCAGTGGCAGAAGTTACCTTTACGATTAAGCCCTTCTTTTATCAGACAATTTGGTTTTTGGTGTTCTGCTTGGGAGCATCTGTTGTGGCAGTTTTCGGATTTTCCCATTTCCGAATGCGTCAGATTAAAGAAAGAGCGCGCGTATTGGAGTTAACCGTGGAAGAGCGCACGGCGGACCTTCGGAAAGAAAAAGAGATCACAGAACGAGCCAAAGAGGTTATTGAAAAACAGGCTGCTCAACTCAAAGAGCTGGATAAGTTCAAAACAAAGTTCTTTTCGAACGTCAGTCATGAATTCCGTACGCCTCTCACCATGCTCATTGGTCCGCTGGAGAACGCGTTGAGTGGTCTTTATGGGACGTTTTCAGACAGCATGCGTCAGCAAACGGAAATCATGCTCAGAAACGCGCAACGCCTTATGCGTCTCATCAACCAGTTGATGGACCTTTCCAAGTTGGAAGCAGGAAAGATGCAGCTAAAGGCACGCGGGAGAAATGTTGTGCCATTCCTTGAAGGAATGCTGTACACCTTCACTCCATTTGCTGAGAAAAAGAATATTGACCTGACGTTTGAATCCAATGAAGACGATATCGAGGTTTACTTTGAACCGGATCATCTTGAAAAAGTGTTTTTCAACTTACTCTCCAATGCGGCCAAGTTTACGCCGGTAGGGGGCTCTATTTCTATTAACGTTTTTGCGAAAGAAGCTGAAGCTGCGTATCCAAACGGTGCGGTTTGTGTCGTGATAACAGATACTGGATCCGGCATGCCGCCGGAAGACTTACCGCTCATTTTTGATCGGTTTAAACAATCGGAAGGAGCGCAGTCAAATGACCAGCAAGGCACAGGCATCGGTCTATCTCTGGTCAAAGAATTGGTTGTGCTTCACAAAGGTGACATTACGGTCGAAAGTGAAGTTGGGAAGGGGACGGCGTTCAGTATTTGGCTCCATCTCGGACAGGCACATCTGAATGAAGATGAAATCATTTCTGAAGATGATGTTGAAGCGGAAAGTAGCGCGTTTAGCGAGTTCTCGTCTAACAGTCTTAGTTTTGTACACGAAGACGAACCTGCGGTACTCAACGTTCAGTCTGTGCTGCCTGATGATGCCCCAGTCGTTTTGATTGTAGAAGACAATAAGGACGTACGTGAGTACGTGGCCTCCATTTTGCAAAGCACGTATCGAATTGTTGAAGCGAGCGATGGGGCAGAAGGACTGGAGAAAACCGTTTTAATTTCTCCCGACTTGGTTATTTCTGACGTTACCATGCCCGTAATGGATGGAACAGAGATGTGTCGTCGAATCAAGACCGATAAGCGGACCGACCACATTCCAGTATTGCTTTTAACAGCGCGCGCATCATTCGAAGGCAAAATTTCTGGACTAGAAGTTGGCGCCGACGACTACATGGCCAAACCCTTCAATGCCCAAGAGCTCTTAATTCGAGTCCGCAACCTGATCAAGATTCGGGCGCAGGACAAAGAATTGAAGGTGCTAAACGAAGATTTGGAACAGGAAGTGCAGCGTCAGATCCAAGTTGTCCTGAAAGAGCGCGAAAAATATGAGAAAGAACTCATTATTGAACGGGATCGTGCAGAAACCTCTTCTAGAATCAAGTCTTCGATTCTTGACAACATTAATCATGAATTCAGAACTCCCCTTTCCACGATTCTGGGTTATTCCCAAATCATGAAAGAGGAGGCTCCCGGGGAAATGGCAGAGTTTGCAGATGCCATTGAGAAAGGAGGCCAACGACTATTAAAAACTCTGAACGGGGTTATTGACTTGGCTAATTTGGAGGCAACGGATTTCGAAACCAACAAATCCAACGTTTGCCTTCTTCCCATCGTTCAGGATGCGATAAATTCAGTGGAATCCGAGGCGGTGCAGAAAGGGCTGGAAATAAGTTTTGAAACGAACCTTAGCGAGCATTCGGAGCTTTTAGTCAGTCCGATAGCCGTTCAGAAAGTGCTAAATGCCTTGCTTGACAACGCCGTGAAGTTCACCGCAAAAGGAAGGGTGATCGTAAGCGTGATGGAGAATGCAAGAGGCGTCAACATCCAAATCAAGGACACTGGAGTCGGCATTGATCCAAAAGTGATCGGTCAAATATTTAATCCGTTCATGCAAAGTGACACCGGTTCGCTTGCCAGGACCCATGAGGGTTGCGGAGTTGGACTAACGATTGCAAGTCGTTTGGTTGAGAAGATGGGAGGCTCGCTTTCCGTTTCCAGCCAACCAGGGTCTGGTTCGTGCTTTGAGTTTGAGTTGCGCAAATCCAATGATCGCGATTCCTCGCCAACAAAATCGAATCGGGTAGTGAATCGCGGAGTTGGCAGATCGGTCTAACCCAGTCACGGGGGGGGGCAGTACACTGTGTTTAAC
>JABMOI010000051.1 GCA_013204185.1 bacterium
CGATGGGAGCCATTGACCACATACCAACCGTGTGAATGACCACGTCCGGAGCCCCAACCATTGAAACCGCCTTTTCAAATGCACTTATGACCGACTTTTCGCTTGTAACATCGGCTTCCACTAATGGCCATTCGCTTGGCGATGTGGCATTTAGGTCCATCCCAACCACTTGATAGCCCGCTTTAAGGAATCCGTTGCCCAAAACTGCACCTAAACGCCCTGTGCTGCCGGTTATGTAGACTACTTTCATGTTCAATTATTTATTCAGAGGACACCCTATCGTACTCTAAAGCAATGTCGATAATAAAAGGGGGCTGAGAATACCCCAAGACTCATTGGGTAGTGAATGCAATCCAATCATATTAAGGTTGTAGATTCCAAAAAACAGAACAAAACTAAGACAGTCAGGTAAGCGGACGCTAGCCCGGAAAATTGAAGTATTTGTTTTGCTGTTGGCCTTCTAGCCGATATTAAAATCGTCCCAACTTGCCTGCGGGCTTGCTAACAATCCATAAAGTCACCTTCTCATCAGAACTTCAGAGTCTTATACGCTTCTATCGTTACAGTTGTCCATTTTAGATTATTTAGAAGGTAGACCTGTTGCCAAGATCCACTCTTAGGCGATCGGACTGGTTGTGAACACGTGCTTTATCGAACAGACGAAAACTCCGAACTATCGTTGGCAAATGGCCGACGCCCTCAGCGCATGAAGTATTTGCTTTCGGCGGCGCTAGGTATTTTTGTCATTTCCATGGCATTCGTTAGTAGCGCCTCGACCAAACAAGACCCCTCAGCCTGGCGTACATCGCGCTTGTATATAGCAGCTGCAGATACGGACTCAGTTGCAGTAGACACACTTGGGCTCGACAGTCTTGCCCTTGACTCGCTCCTTTCTGACACACTCGGAGTCGATTCCCTCGTTGTCGATTCATTGTGGCTACCGGATTCGGCCTTAGTTTTTAGATACGTTCCGGCTTTCAAAGGCGATATTCGCACGGCGCGGCTTGCCCCTCAAGATCGACTACCGTTCTCTCCTTCCCTTGGTCGGTATTGGCAGTACAAGGTTGAGTTCGATACGACGGCGCTGACCTACACGACCCGGGAGCAGGTCAGCCAAGAAGATGTGCGCTTCCCTGTCGAGCTGGACTACGCAGCATACAAATCAGCCAGGTTGCGAAAAGACCTCGATCAGAACTGGCAAGAACTCATTTTACAGCGATCTAGGGAGCAGGAAAGGAAAAGACGCGGCGGATTGGGATTCAATATTGTGGTCCCCGGCGGTCGTCAAAGCGCGTTCAGCACCATTTTCGGAACGAGCGATGTGGACTTGCGAGTTAACGGCACGGCGGACATTCGAGCGGGATTCGACTATCGAAAAAGCGACCAACAAGTCTCGATTACTGGAAAGCCAAGCCAATTGGACCCAGAGTTTAAGCAAGACCTGAGCCTTGGAATTACGGGTACCATTGGAGACAAGCTGCGCATCAACGTCAATTATGACTCGCGCAACCAGTTTGATTTCCAGAACCAGCTCAAATTGGAATACACGGGCTACGAAGACGAAATCATTCAAAAAATTGAAGCGGGAAACGTTTTTCTACAGACTCCTTCAACCTTGATTCGTGGTGGACAGAGTCTTTTTGGGATTAAGAGCGAGTTCAAGCTCGGCGGGATCAAACTGACCACGGTCATGAGTCAGCAAGAGGGTCAAGCAAATGCACTGAACATCGAAGGTGGATCTGAAGAAACCAAATTCGACCTCCGCCCAACCGACTACGACGAAGCCACTCACTTCTTCTTAGGATACTACTTCCGCAACCGATTTGAAGATGCGCTCATCGATCCACCGAATATCCGAGTGGCGAACGGCTTTGAGCGTATCACTGAGATAGAAGTTTGGAAGTTGATGCCCACCCGGCCCGAAGAAGAAAACGTACGGCAGGCCGTCGCCATGGTGGACCTTGGTGAAGCTCCTGATATTCTTTTTCAAGCTAATGGATACACATCTCAGGTCTTACCCAATCCGAATAATGACCAATATGACGACGCAACGGGCGGCGAGCTAGATACTGAGCTCCGAAACGGGAATGCGGCTCCGGGGTCCTACCTCGAATCCGCAAAAGACTTGTCGTCTTCCGATTTTCAGGTTGGGAAGTTTAAGCGATTGGAGCGCGGAAGAGACTACGACATCGACTTGAGCCTAGGCTACATCACGCTCCGCCAACGGGTTCAGGAAAGCGAAGCGCTTGCCGTAGCCTTCCGATATCGCGCCAATGGCAGAACGTTTCAGGTGGGTGACTTCTCGACGGAAACGGGTGGATCGAACGGGGGACAAAACGAAAACAAGATTGTCTTGAAGCTCATCAGGCCCGTCCAGCTCCGCCAACCAGCTCCTGAGGCTGCGTTTAATCCAGCTGCATGGTATCTGGAGATGCGTAACATATACCGTCTTCCTGGTCGAAGCATCTCACCTAACGAGTTTCAGCTTCAAGTCTATTATGAACCACCTGGAAAAACAGCTTCCAAAACGCTTCCAGGAGTCGGTGGTACCCAAACCGTACTTCAAATTGTTGGCCTAGACCGTGTCAACGAAGATCAAGCGCTGAGCCCTGACGATGTGTTCGACTTTCTCGTCAATTATACCATTGTGCCTGGGGATGGAACGCTCATATTCCCCTATTTGGAGCCCTTTGGAAGCCGCATGCGTGGCGTCATTTCGCAAGGTGGAGGAACGCCAGACGCCCAGCAGCAGCTGGAAAACATTTTCGTTTTCGACAACTTATATAAGCAGAAAAAGGCCAACGCACAGCGTGACAGCCAGCACGATGTCTATCGTATTCGCGGATCCTACAAAGGGTCGGTCAAATCCTCCTACGATCTCAATGCTTTTTCTGGTGTCATTCCAGGATCCGTACGAGTTACTTCTGGCGGGACGCCGCTTCAAGAGGGCACGGACTTCGTCGTCGAATACTCTGGAACTGGGTTGGTTCAAATTACCAACCCCGCCTTCCTTTCTTCTGGTAGGGATATTGCCATCGAATTTGAGCAGAACTCGTTTTTCAACGTTCAGAAAAAAACGTTGATCGGGATGCGTGCCGACTACTTCATGGACGAACGCTTCTCCCTGGGAGCTACCGTGATGCGTATGACGCAGAAATCGGCGATCGATAAGTTCAGGATCGGCGAAGAACCGATAGCTAACACCATTTGGGGATTCGATGGAGCCATCAAGTTGAAACCACGGTGGATGACCCGTGCCATCGACTTCGTCCCACTTCTTCAGACCAAAGAAGAAAGTAGTATTACCGTCACAGGGGAGTTTGCCCAGCTGCGTCCATCGAACACGCAAACAGTGGCGTTCGAACGTACCCGGCGCGATTTGCAGGACGCCGGTCAGGATTTTAACTCGGACGAATTAAACGGAACGTCGTATATCGACGACTTTGAGGGGTTTGAAAACACGTTTACCCTGATGCAGCCCGGTTCCTGGGCCCTTGCTTCCGCGCCCGACTCAGTGGGAGCCATAGATAGATCAGGAATTCTCAACGGATCCAAATCTGATTCGCTACGAACCAACTGGCGTGGAAACTTCGCATGGTACCGAATTAATGCGAATATGCTACGCGAAATCCCGACTGTAGCCTATAACGGAGAGTCCATCAAGATTTATAGGATCGAAGAAGTATTCCCCAATAGGGATACGCGCGCCGAGATTGACCCAACGCTCGAAACGTTCGACATCTATTTCAACCCACAAGAACGCGGACCTTACAACTATACGCGAGACCTTAGGGGCTTTATGAACGAGCCCAAGTTGGCTTGGGGCGGAATGACCCAGCGCCTACCTGAGGGTTTCACTGACTTCAGTCTGAAGAACATCGACTTTGTGGAGTTCGTTTTCCGTCCGTTTTCAGAGCGCCCGGGCGAAGATGCTGGAGACGATGCCGCTCTCTTCGTGGATTTGGGTTCGATCTCTGAAGACGTCTTGCCCGACGAGAAGCTCAATAATGAAGACGGGCTATCGACGGTTTCAGTCACGGAAGCGGGAATTCTGGAATGGGGCCGAACTCCAAACGGCGCTCAGAACAGCGTGGTAGACATCGACGATGCTTCAGGACGGACGGAAGACCTAGGACTGGATGGATTGGCTAGCGGAAGCGGTAGCTACCCTCCATACGCAACGGAAGAGGTCCACTTTCAGGACTTTTTGAATTCTCTGGATCGAAATTCATCCGACCCGCTGTACCGAGCAGAGGTTGAAAAAGCGTTCGCTGACCCGTCTGGCGACGACTATCACTACTTCGGGAACGATCAGTACTATTCGAACTCTACATTCTTCCCAAATTTGGCAACCTTCCAGCAGCATTTCTCCAGATACTTTGCGGGACATGAGCTTAACGCGTTTGAAACCCAGACTAAACTGGCCAACAACACGTCGGTAAAGCGTGGGAATTCAAGATTTCCAGATTCAGAAGATCGAAATTTGAACTCCACGGTCGATACGGACAATAGTTATTTTCAATATTCAATTCCGCTCTCAAAAGCGCGCCTAGATTCTCTAGCGGCCCCTGACCAAATTGACGACTACATTGTAGGTGAAATCGCAGATGCAGACGGCAATGGCACGGGTTGGTACCAGGTGCGAATCCCAGTCCAGCAGTATTCTAGAAAGGTCGGAGACATTCAGGATTTCTCTCTGATTGAGTTTTTGCGTATCTGGACTACGGGACACGAAGTGCCAATTACCATGCGCTTTGCCTCGTTGGAGCTCGTCGGTTCTCAATGGCAAAAATCGGATCGGATTGCGGCTGAGCACGACTCTCCCTTCGATTTGGCTTCGGGCGATACGCGACTTACGATCTCGAGTATCAACAATGAGGAGAACTCAGAAACCTACCAACCTCCTCTAGCCGCCGTGGTAAGTCAGTCAAGACTAGCCAGTGGTCGGGTTCAAAATGCAAGGGAACAGTCTCTCGTAATCCGGACAGAAAATCTGCTTCCAGGAAAGCAGCGGGCCATCTTCAAAACCCAAAATAGTGGGCTAGACCTACTCAAGTACTCGAATTTGCGCATGTTTACGCATATGCATGGAAAGCTAGCGGACGGCACCAATTTGGCAGATCTTCCCCAGGAAGAAGGCAGGTCAAAAGCGAATTTGTTTGTGCGCTTGGGTTCAAACGAAACGAATGACTATTACGAGTATGAACAACCGTTAACACCGAGTTCTGAAAACTCAGGATCGCCCGACTTGCTGTGGCAAACCAATGCGGACTACGAGGGAGTGTTTAGGGATTTGGGCTCAATGAACATTCGTTTGTCGGCCTTTAACCAGCTGAAAGTAGCCCGTGACCGCATTGCCTTCCCCACCGACAGCGTTTTTTACAACGTCATGAATGGTGAACTGGTAAGCCCAGATGCGCCGGACGCGTCCACATTCGCTCCTCCGGGGACCCGTCTGGGTATTCGAGGAACGCCTTCCCTGGGCAAGGTCAACAGTATCGTAGTTGGGATTCGTAACGCAGCCGATTCAACCGAGGTTGGATTTGAGCATGTGCTGGAAGACATCACATTGTGGATCAACGAGCTTCGCGTATCTGGTTACGATTCAGAAAATGGATGGGCCGCTCTTTCCAACATCGATATTAAATTGGCCGATTTGGGGCGTATAAAAGCCAGCTTTCAAAGACAAACGGATGGATTTGGGTCCCTTTCGTCCAGTCTTGGAGAACGCGAACAGTTGAGCATCAACAACTGGACGGTAACGACTGAGGTCAACGCAGACAAGATATTGCCTGAGCGGTACGGTTGGGATGTGCCTGTCAACGTGCAGGTGCAGTCTAACACCACCACACCTCGCTTCTCTCCTACGCGAGGTGACATCCGATTAGATGACCTTCTATCCCAAATTGATGAGCGGGAGGATTTGACGAATGAAGAGAAATCGATCGCCAAAACGGAGGCGGAAGAGGCGGCGCAAACCTACACGTTGACCAAATCCTTGTCCACCCGTGTGGGCAAATCAGGGTCTAGAAATAAGATTGTCAGAAACACGCTGGATGGTATTTCAATAGCCTATTCTCAGTCAAACATTGACGGAAGGAGTCCTTCTCAACAGTTCAATGATTCTTGGCGATGGTCTTCCACGTTGGGCTACACGTTTACTTCTCGCAAGCCTAAAACCATTCGGCCCCTGTTCTTTTTAGACCCGATTCCCGTTCTAAACAAACTGAGTGGACTGGCCTTTAGCTACGTACCATCACGGGTGTCTACAACAGGTACCTTCTCCAGAAACTTTAGTCAGACGCGAGAAAGAGCCGTTGTTGCCGCCGACGACACGCTTAAAACAC
>JABMOI010000052.1 GCA_013204185.1 bacterium
CCTCCAGATTTCCGATGGAAGGACCTGAATATTTTGATATGATCACGCCTTCAGGATCCAGCAAATATCGGGTAGGAAGGATCTGAACGTTGTAGTCCTTAACGACCTGCGCCGCCATTCCGTCTCCAAGCCATACAAACTGGCCAGGATGAGTGGTCCCATCGAAAAGGGCTTCGTTTATAACGCTATCTGGCTCCACAGAAAGCGAAATCGTTTCAAATAACCGATCATCTAATGCTTCTGTTATCCCGTCTCGGGCTTCAAACTCCCTTTGGAAGATCTTTTCGAACGGATCAAAAAATTCTAGAATCACAAACTTACCCTGCATGGATGCTGATGAAACTTCTTCCCCCACACGGGTCGTCAAGCGATACGCTGGAGCACTCATTCCCGGTTGTAAATTTTCCAGTTCGTAGGTCGCTCTTCCGGCCCACGCAGCCCAAATGGATTTGGGGTACAGTTTTTTTAATTCTGTAGCCGTACGTACGGCATCGGCTGTTTGGAAACTATCGGAATACGCAATGACTTTCTCGGCCATCAGTCCGGCACGTCGTTCTGAAGGCAAGAGGAGTAAATAGCGATCCAGCAACGCCATGGCGGAATCGGCACCCTGGGCTCTAGCTATGGACCTGCGAGCAGCACGAACCACTTCAACGATGCTCGGATTGTCGAGAGAAACCAGCGGCAAACGAGAGATCACCGTAGAGTCACTCCATCCCTCCATCATCACGACGGATTCTGCCATAGCTATTTGGCCGCCAATCGTTTGGGGATAAACTGTCGGAATACTCCAAAGAATAGAACTTGTCTGAGCAGTGACCCGACCAATATCCTCTGTCGAGTACGAAGCGCTACGAAGAACCTTCAGCATTTGCTGATTATGACCAGCTTTCGCGTTCGTATACGCTGTCCAAGCACCATTTTCCAACGATATGATCCGAAGCCCACTCGGTCCTACTGGGAATGCTGCGCTAACGTGAACGCTGTCGCCATCAACCAGGACAATGTCGTCGACGGTGGGTGCTGTGCCGTTCCAGTCCACAATAATCGGATAGACTCCGGCTTCAGGGGCCGACACCATCATTGAAAACGAGCCCTGTTTATCAGTTACCGCAGTTCCAAGTGTATCAACATCGCCCTCTAACTGAGATAATACTGAAATTCGAAACCCTGAATAGTCCCCCGTTGAATCCACTTCAGCCCGGATTTTCAACGTTCCTTCTACAAAACTATTGTTCTGGTATTTGGGGCCTGTTTTGCAACCCGAAAACAGAACAAAGAGTGCCGCAAAAGCACTGATCGGAGCAATTAGGCGATGCCTTTTCATTAAATACTGAGTTTGATGAGTGTTCACTGGGTTCCTCGAGCAAAATCTCTAGGCATCCCAAATGTTTCAAAAATGTGAGCGTTGACCCGCCTATCAGTAAGCTAGTAGGTCTTCGATACTTCGCCGAAGTCTACTCTCGGCGGAATAGACCTCGTTTTCAATTTGTTTGGAGAACGGGATTGGCATGTCTGCTCCGCCAAGTCGAACAGGCGGTGCTTCCAGATGTTCAAAAACCGACTCTGCGATCTGAGCTGAAATCTCACCTCCAAAACCACCAGTCTTTGGAGCTTCGTGCAGAATGAGTACCCTATTGGTCTTTCGGACGGAGTTGATCACCGTTTCCCGGTCCCATGGAACGATCGTTCGAAGATCAACAACCTCCAACTCTACGCCTTTTTCCGACCAATATTTTGCTTCTTCCAAAGCCCATAACACGCCAACGCCATAGGTGATTATGGAGAGGCTAGATCCGTCTCGAACGACGTTTGCTTTCCCTAATTCAATTCGATAGTTGGATTCTGAGACAGGTCCTTTGATAAACCTATATAGCTTCTTGTGCTCCAAAAACAAGACCGGATTGGGGTCATCGATGGACGCCAAAAGCAATCCCTTGGCGTCGGACGGCGAAGAAGGCACAACGACCTTAAGCCCGGGAGTATGACAAAACCATGCCTCCATGGATTGTGAATGAAAGGGCCCTGCCCCAATTCCACCCCCAAATGGCGCACGAATGGTAACGTTCACAGGAGCATTCCATCGATAGTGGGTCGTTGCCAGATTATTTACAATTTGGTTGAACCCGCAGGTGATAAAGTCAAAGTATTGGATCTCAACAATGGGCCTGTAACCTGCCAGCGCAAGCCCCATGGCGGCGCCCACTGCTCCGCTTTCAATAATGGGAGTGTTTAGAATCCTAGCGGCGCCAAACTCCTCAACAAATCCTTGGGTGACTTTAAAAACGCCTCCGTAGTCGGCGATATCCTGACCTAGAATAACCGTCTTCTCGTTCTCGCGAAGAGCTGTTCTTAGTCCATCCGAAATGGCATCAATAAATCGCAGTTCGCGCTCAGGACCACTTTCGGGAGTGCTGACCTGAACCGTAGGCTGAGCCGGCGCGAAAACGTCGGCCAATTCGCCATCCAGTGAACTGGTTGCTTCGGGCTGAAGCAATGCCCAATCTGCCACCTTTTCAACTTTATCGACTAATTCCTGCCGAATCGCTTTTTGCTTCGCTGCATTTATTTTCTTTGAAATGGACTTTTCAAACCGCTCTACTGGATCGAGTTTGCTCCACGTATCCATCAATTCTTGGGGGACGTATTTCGTGCCGGATGCTTCCTCATGCCCGCGCATCCGAAACGTCTTCATTTCCAATAGGGTTGGCCCCTCTCCCGCAACGGCTCGCTTTCGAGCTGAGGAGACCGCTGTAATTACCTTCCTAATGTCATTGCCATCAACGATTTCGGCGTGCATAGCGTAGCCAGAAGCGGCTAGCGCGATGTCCCGTACCGGAATGGCCGCGGCTGTGGGAGTTGAAAGACCGTACCCGTTGTTCTCCACAATAAAAATCACGGGCAGCTTCCATACAGAAGCCAGATTCAATGCTTCGTGAAAATCGCCTTCGCGGGTTGCTCCTTCGCCAATAAACGGGACAGCCACACGGTCTTCCCCTGTCATTTTGGCCGCCAATCCCAAGCCATCAGCTACGGGTAGCATGGCCGCCAATTGCGAAATCATGCCAATGATATTGTAGTCCAACGAACCAAAATGAAACGTGCGGTCTCGGCCTTTGGTAAAACCTCCATCCTTGCCCATTAGCTGGCAAAAAAGCTTTTCCAGCGGCAAGCCTCTTGTTGTCCATACTCCCAAATTTCGATGCATCGGGAGAATGTAATCTTGTTTGGAAAGTGCAAAGGTAGTTCCTACCGCGATGGCCTCTTGACCAAAGCCACTAAACCACTTCGAAAGTCGGCCTTGGCGAATGAGTCGAAGCATTTTCTCTTCAATTACTCGAGGCAGTAGAAGATTACGATAAAGAACTTCTAAATCTGAGGAAGACAAGGTCGAAGTCGGCATGAGGTGCCCTCAAGGGGCCTAAAATGGTCGTAATATGAGGCCAGTAAGATACGCTGTAAAACAGACTAACGGCCACTCCCGCGAAGCGCGGTGTATACAGTTCTAAATAATATTTGAAGATCTTTACGAAAGCTCATGTTTTCGATATAAAACAAATCGTACTTCACTTTCTGCTGGACATCTTTCAAATCCGAATCGTACTTCCATTTGACTTGAGCCCAACCAGTTATACCCGGCTTGACCCGATGCCTTCGGGAATAGAGGGGGATTTCTTTCGCGAGTTGATCAACGAAAAACGGACGTTCTGGTCTGGGACCAACCAAACTCATTTCGCCTTTTAAGACGTTCCAAAACTGAGGGACTTCGTCAATTCTGGTCTTTCGAAGCCACCGTCCAATGGCGGTGTACCTAGGATCGTTCTCACTTGCCCACACCGGCCCTGTGTCGGCCTCGGCGTGTTCCCCCATCGTTCTAAATTTGAGCACCGTGAACGACTTCCCACCTTGACCGATTCGCTCTTGTTTGTAGATCGCATCGCCCTTACTAGTAAGCCGGACCAATACGCCAATCAGGAACCACAAGGGTGCTCCAATCACTAATACGAAAAACGAAACGACTATATCAAAAAGGCGCTTGAGACTTTGCTCCCAGGCCTGCATGGGCTCTGGAAGAACTTCAATGAGCGGAAGCCCATACATATGCTCTGTGCGAGCCATGCCTCCAATAATGGAGTAAAAATTGGGTACCAATTTCAGCGTCACAGGCTTTCCATCGCACAAACGCAAGACCTCAACCAACTGCTCTCCGTCGTTTGGCCCCAGGGCAATGAGAACGTCTTGAATTTCGAGTTCATCGATTAGGCGCGGTAGATCCTTGACTTCGTATTCAGACGGCCCAACTTCTTGGTCTTCGCGTGAAAGACGGATGGCTCCAACAATGTCTAGACCTGCTTCAGGGTAACGGGCCACCTCTTCATACAAGGGTTCCACTACATCTGTCCAACCTACAATGAGTGCCCGATGCAACCCTTTTCCTTGTAGAATGAGGAGTTTCTGAACCGACCTAACAATAATTCTACCCGTACTCACCATCAAAATAATGGCAACCCAATATGCGACCAGAGTAAGCCGTGCGGAGTAGGGATCTAGGTTATTGACGAAAAAGAGAAAAAACAGGACAAGGATCCCGATGGTCACCACCTTTCCAAGTGTCACCAACTCGTCGAATCGAGACGAAGCGAATCGTTCTCGGTACATTCCGAAAAAGAAAAACACCAACAGCCAAAAGGCAGACAGAAAGAGGACCAACGTGCCCGCTATGGTAGGATCGGGAGAATACACAGGTTCAGCCAACCACCCCCAGTCAAAACGGGCCCAATACCACATCAAGTTGGCCCATGCTAACGCGACTGCGTCCATGGCCACAAGAAATTTGAGCTCTGTTTTTCTATTCACGTACCTTTGTACCATCAAGAGGGCGTAATCTACCAGACGAAAAAGTAGATTTTCTCTGTCCGGATCGCAAGCCGTGCAACAAACCCAGATAGTTTGGCATTGTTCGTTAAAGTTACGGGGTTCGCCTAATTTACGAGTTCATATCCTACCTACTTCAACTGCCAATGATTCGTCGCTCTAGCGCGTTCTTGTTTTGCCTTTTTATCCTGCTTGCAAAGCAGGGTATGGCCCAGCATGGACCTGTATTACCACTCGACGACTCCGCCTTGTGGCATACGAATGCGCTCTTAGCTAGAGGGTATTTGAGCTCCATCGATGCCGGCAGCTTTCCGGTTGCAGAATCAGACTACCTACATGCGCTGCAACAAATTACGAGCGGTGATTTCGTTATAAACAGCATTGTAAACGGGTCCATATCGCGCCTAGCGAGCCCCAATACCACTTCTGGGACCAATTTTGGCATTCGAATTAGACCGGGCGTTTCTGTTTCCACCCAAGAAGGGGCCGACTTCCTTCACCCTGAGTCTGACTATGTATCCGTTGTTTACAGCATGATTTCGTATGAGTCGTGGTTTACCGCAGGTGGTTTTACGGCAGCTTGGGGATGGCGTCACGATCGCTACTACGATCGTGACCCAGACGGGTTAGATACGGCTCACCGCTGGGCTATTCGCCCTGAAAATGCCTACGTATCCTATCAGGGAGCTTATGGAAACATCAGGCTAGGACGTGTGAGACAGCACTGGGGTGGATATGAGCAGCCGGGCCTCTTGCTGAGCGACAACCCTCGGCCCATGGATCACATTTCTTACCAGATTGGCACTGAGAGGCTTCATATCAGCTCCTCCCTTTCTGAATTAGACAGTATTACGGGCGACGGACGCTTTAACGGAACGGCCGGGGACGACTCCGTTTCGGTTGGCAGCGAACGTCGATATTTGGCCTCTCATCGTCTTACGATTGCCAAACCAGGTTCGTGGAGTGTAGGGCTAATGCACTCCATTTTGTATTCCGGCCCTAACAGTGGATTTTCCTTAAAGTTTGCCAACCCGTTTCAGTTGGCCATTTTATCGGTGGATGAAAAGCCCAAAAACGACGAAAACAATGGTCTGATTGGTGCATTTGTTCAAATAAACCGACCCAATACGCTGTATCAGGCCCAGCTTGCATTGGACGACATTGACATCTTAAACGGCCGTGAACCGGCCTCCATTGCTGGCACGTTGCATATTTATAGAGCCAACGTGTTTTCGAGAACTGACCTCTCTATAGGATCGACCGTTGTTACCGCCCGCGCCTATAACGCCGATCAACCGGAAGGAAAGTATATTTACTTGAATCGAGGCATCGCAACCCAGTTTTCCGATTTCGTTTCAGGTTTCGTCGAATTGCCAATCTTTCTAACGCAAAGCGCCGTCTTTACGCCTCGATTGGATCTGCTCCTCCAAGGAGAAGGCGATATTCGAAAACCTTTCCCCGGACACGAAGACGTCCCAACCATTTTTGAAGGCGTTGTTGAGCGAACCCTCCGCTTCTCGCTCCAAGGAAAGGTCAGGTTTTCCAATCTTTTCGATGTGTACGGAAGCTTGGGGCTGAGCACGGTATCCAATCGAGATCACGAGGATGGCAGAAGCGGACACTTCATGTCTGGAATGTTGTCCATTTCGTACAGAAAAATGTGGTCGGGGAATCTTAATTGAGAATCTTGTTGACCGTGTTTCTATGTCTTTGGGCTGCAACATTCCCGTCCAGATTACTCGCCCAGTCGTCTTTTTTCGAGCGTTCCTCTGCGCTCTATTCGTCGACTTCAGATTCGGTTAGATCCTTTGACACCATCAGGCTGTCAGTAGGGCCAGGATCCATTCTAACCTCTCGTAATGTAGACGGATGGACGCCTGAGACGGGTGCAGGTTTTGTAATTCAAACTCCCATAGTGCTCGGTTCGACTTCGCTAGTTGGAGAACTTGGTATCGGGGCCTTAGCCATTCCTTGGACATCTAAAAATCCATCCAGGCCCGACTTCTTGTCGATTCATATGTTCATTCAAGGGGCTGTTTCCTCGCCCTCGCACCATCCAGTGAAATTGTCTACTGGGCTCAGCGCTGGCAATTATTTCATGTCCTTCAGCAGTAACCAAGTCGCAGGAGAACGAAAGGAAAGCGAGCTTGCCGTTGCTGTTTTTTTCCAGATTAGAAGAACCTTCTACCGGCAACTCGAGGGGTTTGCTGAAATCCGCACTACGCGCGTATACACTCGTCCTAAGCTGGATTTTGTTGAAGCGAAAGTTGGTCTTAGTATCACGCTCAATGCGCCAAATTGGCTCCGGACTGTTGCCGAGTGAAGCGAACTATCGTCATCATATTGCTGTGTATTGCCGCCGGGCCTGCCTCGGGAAGACAGGTTACTGGAAGACAGGTTACCGGAAGCGAGGTTTCCGGAAGCGAGGTTTCCGAGTGGGACCGTTCCGAAATCATGACGAGAGGGTCTGTAGGCCTACCGGAACTGCTGCGAACCTTAGAGCCTATGCGGTACTGGTCTACCGATCGATTCTCCTTAAGACTGGTTGATTCAGGAATGGGCGGCGCCCATGCTCGTGGTCCCTCCATTGTGGTAGATAATTTGCCCATGACGTCCCCATTTTTTGACAGGACGCCATACGAGCTCGTCCCCCTTCTCTCGTCCGACATTGCTTCAATCACGTTACGGTCTGGACTGGACGTTTTAGACAATGGTGACCTCACAGATGGAATCATTGAAATCACAACGCTGCGGCCCAAGGGCTTCTCGATCAGGGGAGCCGTCGGCCTAACAAACGAAACAGGCGACCCCGGCCCTGCCATCTATTCAAATGCCGAAGCAAAAAATGTAGATCGTAGCGGGCCAACCGCTGGACTCAGAATGTCTTGGGGTAGTGAAAATGTGTATGTTCAAGCCGGATTTGATACGGATTCGTATCACATGACCGATGAGCGATTAGACCGGCGAATCTGGCGACTTTATGCAGGCGATCGCAAGCCCATAGTGACGCATGCCACGCCGAACGTTCGGCTTTCGCTGCTTTACACGCGATTTCAGCTGGAAGTGAAAGCCGGCCATACCATCAAGAATGACTTTCTTTTTGAAGAAGATGCGGGTCGAGAATGGCCTCATAAGGAATATAGAACGTGGGCTGTAGGAAACGCTTCTTTGGGCCTAAACCGCCAGTGGACTCTCGGATTAACATCGGGCTACACACATCTTCGAACGGGGAATTTGGCAGCGCAAACTATACTTCCAGGAAATCTAGAGTGGACGAGCGCGTTTGGACAACTGAGTTTGGGTACCAAGCAGGGATTCGGCGCCTGGACTGTGTCCTTAGGCGGCAAAACGAGAGACCTCAGGCAGCAAACCGGAATTCAAAAGGAACTAGTGCCACTGGGTTCGATTTCAAATACGGGATTTGGTCATTCAAAGCTTGAACTGGACCTAGGAAAACGTTCCATTTTGTCGTTGTCCGTCGGGGCTCAAAACCATCTTGGGTCGCTGAATACCCCAACCCCTTGGTCCTATTTTTCAAAACTCGCACTTAGGCATACCAAAGCTAGTGGCGGCCTTCTCGAAATAGTGGCTACGCTTGGAAGCGACGTTTCGAATGATTTGTTGACGACCCAAAACCTGGTTGTGCGTGGTGCGTCGCTCGGTGATTGGGCCACTGGCATTCATCCCCCCCCATTTATTACACGGGCTAACACCCGAGAGATCTCCCTTTATAGTTCATCTTTTGTTAGGCCAGATCTCTTGCTTTGGATTTCGCTCAGAGGTCGCACCGTCGAGGGACTTACAGCGCCCGAACGAACGCTTGTTAAAGATGAGTTTGACCATCAGTTTTTAGGCGCCACGTCATTCAAAATAGGTCAATCGGGGCACGTTGTGAGCCCTTCTGTTGGTTTTGTCCTGACTCGCCCTAAGGCCAAAATGCGGTTTTCTTACCAGTATTCAAGGCTCGTCGTGGGAGAAAACCTGTACTTTTGGAAGCATTTTGTAGGGCTGTCTCCCCACCAATTGACCGGCTCGATCTCGGTTACGCCGGCTTCGCGTTTTCACCTTTTCGTCTTAGCCAGAATGGGCTCTCAAACCGTTTGGCCTGACTATAATTCGAAAGGATACGGAACGCTACCACGGACCTTCGAATTGGAAGGCACCCTTTCCAAGGAGCTTTGGCGTGACAACATGCGTGTGAGCCTCTCCTTCTTAAATGTGTTGGACACGTCCTTAATTCGCCATCCTGCTGGAGTAGACGAACAATTTGCGGTTCGCCTTGGCGTCTTTGTGCGTTTTTCAGACTCGGAGGCCTCGGCCCAAGCTAAATAACATGTCAAGTAACACGAGTCCGGTCCTCACTAGATATGGGGCTGTTGTGCCCGATGAACAGGCCTTCTACGCCTGCTCCACGACTCCCCTTGAAGTTACCGGCTGGTTGCACCCATTCCGCCGGCACGAGGCCATTTCGTTTGCGCCGTCAAGCTCTTTGAATGAATGGCACCCTGGTTTTTTTCAGACCCAAGACACATCTTCCTCGTCCTTCTTAATTGGGTTTCTCTCGGGAGGCCTCCTCGTCCAAGAAAAGTCGGCAATGACGGCGGTCGGACTACTTGGAATTGGGGCTGGAAGTCAGGTGCTTGATCTGTGCGCCGCACCGGGTAATAAAACGGCTCAGATTTCAATGCTCGTTGGTGAGACAGGACTCGTTGTAGCCAACGACCTGTCTAAGTCCCGCCTTGGTGTTGTTCACGGAACCATGGATCGGCTCGGCCTCTCGAATGTGATGACCACCGCGCACGATGCGAGACATTTCCCCATTCCCACCAGTGGGTTTGACGCCGTTTTAGCTGATGTGCCGTGTTCATGCGAAGGGACCTCACGCAAGTATCCTGATATCCTCAGAAGGTCAAACGAGGCTGAGCGCGTCCGCCTCGTTAACGTGCAAAAGCAAATCCTAGCTCGGGCCCTCCAATGCGTTAAACCAGGCGGACGCGTTGTGTATTCGACGTGCACCTATGCCCCTGAGGAGAACGAGGCGGTCGTGAACTGGGCGCTGGGCCATGCACCCAGCGGCATGAAGGTTCAATTGCAGGATGTTTCTGTTCCTGGATTTATGGTGCGACCAGGAATTACATCGTGGAGCGGCGAATCCTACGATTCATCGCTTAGCCGGTGTGCAAGGATATGGCCCCATGAAAACGATTCTGGCGGCTTCTTTCTGGCTGTTCTGGAGCGCCTTCCAGATTCAATGAGTGACCAATCAGGGCGCGAAGGTAATTTGGAGATGCCAACGCCAATAGAGGTATCCGATTGGCCTTGGAAGGCTTACGGCTTTCAAGAAGAAGATCTTTCGCCTTGGGGCATCCATTCCTTCTCCAGGAAATACAATCGCCTCGTGAGAGCCGGTGGGTTTGAGGTTTTAGGGCTTCCCGCTGTTGCCCATGGCGTTTCGGGATTAAATCTAAAATCAGAATACCCCAAGCTGTCTACGGCCCTGACTCAGAAGCTTGGAAGGTTCGCCAAAATAAATATTGCAGAGATCGATCCTTCTTCCGCTTTGGCTTTTTTCAATCGAGAATCAATTCCTTCCATCAGGACTGCCATAGGCACTTCTGAATCGAACACGGTTATTGTGCGAATGGGTGGGCTTAGTCTTGGGCTCGCGACGTGGGATGCTCAAGCCGAGCTGCTGTATAGCAAATTTCCAAAAGTATGGGGCGGACTTACCGTTTCAGACCGGATGTAAGCCGGCAGGCTTTTTATTTCCTGCTAAACCGGAATGAGATCACGCCAGATTGATTTTCCTGGGGTGCATCGGGAGGTAATGGATTGAACTGCCACCTATCAAGCGCATCCATGACCGCGCGCTCAAGTGTTGGATCGCCCTTGCGAATCGGAAAGCGCTGAACAATTCGCCCCTGAGGGTTTACTACGATGCGTACTTGGATGAACGCATCTACTTGGACTGTGTAAGCCGGAATCGGGGTACTAAGAGGAGCTCTATTCAGGCCCTCAATTTGGTAGGGAGCGGACTTCTGAGGCTCATTTGATTTCCCGTCGTCGCCAGTATCTGTTCCTTCTGCCGCTTTAATGGCGCCACTTCCAAGCGGTTTTACAATTTCCTTCTCGGGCTGAGGAATGGGAGCCTTCTCTTTTACTTCGGTTTTGCTCTTATCCGGTGCGATCACTTCTGCTTTAGGCGAATCTACGACGACTTCGTCCTCTACTTCAGCTGCCTGCTTGGGCAATTCAACAGGCTTCACGACTTCCGGTGGCGATACTGCCGCTTGCTTTTCGGTCTCTTCAACCTCATCAAACTTCTCGGGGACTTGTTGCTCTGTTTTTGGAGCTTGCTGAACAGGCCGACCATCCATAATTGGTCCGAACTCAACTTCAAGGAAGCCGATCGGTGTTTTGTCTGTAGCCGCAGTTGTCATTAGCGACAATAGTAGCACAATCAGGACGTGAACGCCCAGACTAATTGACACCCCAGTCCAATCTTCCCTTTTCATTCTGATGTTGGTTTTGCCTGTTCAAACACACGATTTCCGTGATTGCTCCCGAGAACAGCAGGTTTTCCGGAAGAATTCCACATTTCTCGAATAACGAAACGCGGCCTTCCCTTCACTTCGTCATACACTCTTGCAACATACGTGCCGACTATTCCAAGAAACAGGAGTTGGATCCCGCCAAAAAAGAATGCGGCAAATATCAGAGACGCCCAACCTGTAATGGCCGTTCCAAGAAGATATTTTGTGACGAGTACCCAGATTAGGCCGGCCAAGGATCCGAAAGCGATCAGGAGTCCGAGATTAACGGCTAGCTTTAACGGCCTAGAAGAAAACGAGGTAAGTCCGGCCATGGCAAATTGAAACCGCTTGGCAAACGGATACTTTGTTTTTCCCAGTACCCGGCCTGGTCGGTCGTATTCAATTCCAATTTGCTTAAAACCGAGCCAAGAAATCAGTCCTCGGACGTAGGGCTGCTGTTCTGTGAACTGGTTAAATGCTTCAATCACATTACGGGAAATGAGTCGGAAATCGCCAGCGTCCAATGGGGCATCAACGTCCGAAAGACGCGTGAACAAACGGTAGTACCAATGCGCTGTAAGTCGTTGGCTTGCAGGTACTTTCGCTCGGCTGTTCCGAACGCCATAAACCACATCATAGCCTTGTTTCCAGGTTTCAATCATTCGACCTGCGACGTCCAATGGGTCTTGCAAATCTGCGTCCATGACGATGGCTGCATCCGATTTACATGATTGGACTCCTGCCGAAATGGCCATTTGGTGGCCAAAATTTCTGGAGAATTGAATCAGTTGGTACCCTGCCAAGCCCTGGGTTTGCGCTCTAACTAAATCGAAGGTTTTGTCGCTGCTCCCATCATCAACAAAAATGACTTCGATGTTTTCTTTCCGTTCGGACCGAAACGCTTCAATTGAGCTAATTAGTAGCGGGATCATTTCCTCTTCATTGAACAAAGGAATGATGAGCGATACCGTGGGATTGAAGTCTGAAGCCATCTATTCTCTGTTCCCAAAACCATACTTAACGGAAACTCGGTGGGAATATCCTAGATCAGAGACCAGCCCAGCAAAATCCCCAAAGCCATAATCTACCGCTGCCGATCCGAGTACAAATCCGGCGCCAACCGACGGCGTTAAGTCCAAACCTTCTCCCTTCACGGTCTGAATCCGATTAAATCCACCCCGTAGAAAAACGATCTGATGATAGTTCAACTCAGCTCCAAGGCGCGGGTGAATACTTGTGGAGCCAACGGAAATGGCATTAACAGCATAGTTATCAAACGCAAAATCTGCATCGAGCGCAACCAACAGGCCTCCAAAGGAAAGATTCGCGTAATGCGCTCCACCGAGGCGTAACACGGGCAGCACGAGTTCCGTCCCTCCTTCTGGCAAATCGTCTCCGAACACGTCTCTAATGTTAACAAGAGCGTCGGTGTTCACGCTCCAAGATTGCAGCATGGTCGTGGCATCCTGCAGCGTCGCACCCAACTTCCAATTTCCCGATTGAAAGCGGGCTCCTACATCCATGGAATATCCCCAAGCTGAAGCAAAATCCCCGATTGACCTGTAAATAATCTTGGACGTAGCCCCAACAGACCATGAATCGGATACTTTTTTCCCGTAAGAAATAAGCAATGCGTAATCAGCGGCAGAAAAGGTGGTAATCAGGCTTGAGGGATCGGGTTTAGGCTGATTTCGTTCTGCATCCCATGCGTCCAGCGTATTTTTAATGTCGTTGACGCCACTTCGGATGAGCGAAACCCCAAGGACTGATTTTTCAGAAAAAGGCATCGCAAAACCGGCATAATCAAACGAAACGATGCCTGAAAAGCGCTCTGCGTGCATGTAGGATGCTTCCATCTCTGAAAGAGTAGAAAGTCCAGCCGGGTTCCAGAAACCAGCATACACGTCGTCAGCAACCGAGATGTAGGCTCCGCCCATGGCAAGAGCCCGGGCGCCCACTCCCCCTGCGAGGAAGTCGGCCCCATATTTTGCTACGCGTTGTGCCGCCACGTCTGCCGGCGCCAAAAGCGCCGCAGTCACAAATAAAAATGTAAAGACGAAAGATCGATTCATTGATAGCCTTTTCGATTCATGATCCAAATGCCGACTTGCTAATCATGTTTCGCAGTTCCTTCCTTTTCGCCCTCTTCGACTTCTCCCGAAATTTCTTCTGTTTTACGAAGACGAGCGGAAAAAGCACCATCCATTCCTGTTTTGAATGGAAGGCTTTCAAAATAACCATCGTCGTTAATGAGAGACGGTGGAAAATGCTCCGGTGGTACTTCTAACTTGAATTCTGGGTTTCGATAAAGAAAGTTGGATACCTGGGCGTGATTTTCTTCCAAATCGATGGTACAGGTGCTGTATACCAACAATCCTCCCGGGCGTACGCACAAAGCGGCTGCGTCTAATAGCTGTTTTTGAAGCGCTGTCAACTCCTCAAGATCCTTCTCTTGACGGTTCCAGCGCATATCTGCCCGTTTGGACAGCACGCCCATGCCCGTGCACGGAGCATCCAAAAGAACTTTGTCAAAGGATCCGATCCACTGTTCAGGTGGATTTGTGCCATCGCGCGCATCAATCGTAATATTGTTTAGTTCGAGCGCCGTGGCAGAGGTTCGAAGAAGATTAAGGCGTCTTTTGTGGATATCTGAGGCTACGACTTCTCCCGTACCTTCCATCAACATGGATAGATACAACGCTTTCCCGCCGGGTGCTGCGCACATGTCAAGTATTCGCTCGCCCAGTTGAGGATCTGCCGAATGCACGACCAGGGCTGCAGCTTCGTCCTGAATTCGAACGGCCCCACTTTTAAGAAAACCGCCCCTTAGCAGCGGTTGGACGCTAGTAAGTCTCCAAAATCCCTCGACAAAAGGCGATTTCTCATATGAAATAGACGCCTCGTCGAGCGCTGCGAACACCTCTTCTGCCTGGCTAACCACATGCACGCCATATATAGGGCGAACATTGTTGTGCTTCATAAGCTCAATGGTATCCTCTTCTCCGAAATCCTCTAGCCACCTTTTTACCATCCAATCAGGATGAGAATATCGGATGCCAAGGCGAGTAGCCAAATTAGAATCGGTTGGCTCTGGAAGGCTCTCCTTGGCGCGAAGAATGGATCTAAGCATGCCATTCGTCAGGCCCGACGCGGCTTGTCTCACATGGACTTTCGCTGCTTCAACCGCCTCGTGGATGGCAGCGTGGTCAGGTGTTTCGGAGAACAGAAGCTCATAGACTCCAATCCGGAGCACGGTTCGCAGTGGATGTTCTAGGTTTCCGCTCTTTGATTTGTAGAAGGAGTCGATAATGAAATCGAGATAACGCTGCCACCTTGTTACGCCTGCTACCAGGTCACGAACCTGCCTTTCACGCCCTGGATCTGTTTCCAAGTCCGACCGCGACAATCCTACAAAGGACTTCCGATCCTCATTTTTGTCGAGTTGCCATGCTGCTTCAACACGCGCCGATGCAAAAACCATAATTAAACCGTTCGTTTCTTTTGAAGGAGGCGCGCTGTTACAAAAAGTGGATCGTGCGCTGGCGCGAGCGTTGGAGCATATACAAAATCGAGTTCGTAAAGATTGTCGATGGTCCCTTTTAAGCGAATTAGACTGGTGATCACATTGATTCGGCCGACAGAGCCTGGGCCTCCCACAATTTGACCTCCAATAATCCGACCTGAGTCTTGTTCGGCAACCAATTCTACATGGATTGGGTAATGCTCGGAAAGGGATGACGCGGTCCGGTGGGTTGCCTGTGCAGAAATAACATTCTTTCCGAGCGCAGTTGCAGCTTCCTTAGTCCATCCTGTGTGGCCAATTTCAAGGTCCCCTAACCCGATGGCGGCCGCGTGAACCGATGGGCTCATGCTGGCGGCGCGGCCACGGCCGCCACGCGCTGCATTTCTGCCTGCGATTCGACCGCTTCTAAATGCATGCAAAGAAAGCGGCATGCGAACGGATTCCGCAAAGACCATTTCGGGCCGCTCGATGCAATCGCCACAGGCCCACACTCCATTGACGGACGTTTTGAGATGTTTGTCCACCCTGATTCCGCCCGAAGGGCCGATTTTGAGGCCTGCCGCAAGTGCAAGCTCAACTACGGGCTTCGTTCCGGTGGCAATCAAGGCAAAGTCGCACCCAATTTTTTCTCCTTGATCCGTCAACACAGCGATAATCTTCCCATCGCCCGCTTTTTCTATGCCCACTCCCCGCTCCTCTCGTACTCCAATGCCTTTGGATCGCAGATAGGTTTTGATAAACGAACCCATTTCCGGACTCAAGCCTCCGGTCAGAAATCCGCTAGGCGCCAGAATGGTGGTCCGAACGCCTCGCAAGTGCAATGCCCAGACTGCATCTAGCCCCACGTAGCCCGAGCCCATCACCACAGCGTGTTTAACATCTTTTGTCAACGCTTGGTCTATTCGCTTCACATCCTGGAGGGTTCGCAAAACGTAGAGGTCGGGCGAAGAGATACTGAGATTTTCAGGAACGCGTGCCGTAGCCCCAGTGGCAATCACCAGCCTATCGTATCCAACCACGGACGTAGCATTGGTTCTCCGGTTCAACACCGTCAATTTGCGCTTTTCCACGTCAATCCCGACCACCGTATGCAGCGTGAAGACATCAACACCTTGCTTCGCGGCAAACGCGTGAGGCGTAAAGCGGACGAGTTTCTGCAAGGAGGATATATGTCCCGAAATTAAATGGGGCATCTCACATGCTGAATAGGATATATCAGGCCCGGATTCAAACAGCGAAATGCGAAGGTCTGGGTTCGTCCGGCGAGCCTCTGCCGCTGCTGCAGGCCCCGCAGCCACCCCTCCTATTATGACGAGATGGGTTGGCTTCATGAGCGCTCTGCCCCCAGCGGATCAGACAATGATTCGGGATATCGATCTTTGTGTGCTTCATCGTGATGAACAGGTTCCAAATGAGCAGTTACAACAACGGAATCTCCCTTAAATAGCTGATGCAGGGCATCTTCCACTCGATGGGATTTATCGTGCGCTGTTTGGATGGTGTCCTCCGATGGGAAGGTCATGTGGTATTCGACAAACACCTGATGATTGATTCTTCGATGCCTAAGCTGGTGATAGCCTTCAATTATCTTGCCCCCAACGGCTTTATCCAGCAAACCCACAATCTGCGCCGTTTCCTCTGGGTCAACCTTCTCCATGAGCCCCGCCCAAGCATTTTTCATCAGGCTACCTGCGGTCCATAATATGTTGAGCCCCAATATCATAGCGACAACGGGGTCAAGCCAAACCAGATCGGTTAACCACACCAGGAAGAGGCCTGCAATCACACCAAAGCTCGTCCACATGTCCGTAAAAACGTGTTGCCCGTTGGCTACTAGCACAAGGTTGTTGTGCTTTTTGCCCGTGCGAACCAAAGCCATTCCGAGAAAAAGATTTACTACAGCCAAACCACCGGTAATCCATAACCCCACATTAATGCTGTCGATCTCAGGACCTTTAATCAGATCCGCGATAGCAGTATAAATGATTGCCAGGGCAGCAATCATGATTAGTGCGCCCTCAAATCCCGATGAGAAATAGGCAATCTTGCCGTGGCCATAGGGATGCTGTTCGTCTGCCGGTTGGACCGAATACCATAAGCTAAAGGCCGCAAAACTGGTCGCTAGCAAATGGATTACGGACTCCAAGGCATCAGATAAGATGGCGGCCGATCCGGTAATAAAAAATGCATACAACTTCCCACCCAACATCAAAAATGAAATGAGAAGGCTGGCCATCATGACCGGCTTCTGGTAGTCCGTTTCCAATGAGTTGGCGTGGGTATGCATGTTTACCAAATTCTAGTATTCAATCCGAAATAACGCATGCGTCGCTCGGCGGTCTGTCAGTAAGGTAGCATCTATAAGCACCGTGTTCATCTCTTTCGCCCATCAATATGAGACTTTCCTTACATTCTTTGTCTCTGCCACAACGAACACGTAAAAGGCAAAATGAAGCTAGAACGCATATGAAGCTGGAACACATTGGTATTGCGATATCTGACATCGAGTCCGCGAAACAACTCATCTTTGCCCTTTTTAGTGTGCACCCTTACAAGGTAGAAGTCGTTGAGTCCGAAGGAATCAGGACCCATTTTTATGACGCTGGAGGGGTGAAACTGGAATTACTCGAGTCTATGTCATCGACCTCGGCAGTGGCCCGTTTTTTGGAGAATCATGGACAAGGTCTCCACCATCTAGCCTTTTCGGTGGATGATGCGAGTCTCGATTTTGAGCGTTTTAAGGCCCTTGGGCTTCGCGTCTTGGGAGACGGACCGAAAAATGGAGCGGACAACAAATCGATCTTTTTTGTCCATCCCAAAGACACGGTTGGCGTCCTGATGGAGTTTTGCAGCAATCGATAGAAGGCCTCTAAGCCAGAAAGGGCTATCTTTTTCGTCGACCGAAAAAGGCATTCCAATGGGCATCCAAAATGCCTTTATCATAGCCCATCGGAAAGGTGGCTATCCCCTTTAGCTCAGTATCTCGGATGAACTGATATTTGTGCTCTAGGGATGTTTCATCTTCATACCAGCCTTGCCACCAACCACTTGAGTCTGAGAAGGCGTAGAACGGGCTTCCTGACACACTGTCGCGGCTCATTCCGAACTCTGCGACTCGATTCTGGACAGAAATACGATAATTCGGAAGCGTAAGAGAATCTGTTTCTGCAAAGGTGACGATGCGGGCATCTCCACGAGTCGAAGTCCCTGGCTCGTTTGACTCCACCGGCCACTCGTATCCGTAGTACGGAATGGTCATGATCATTCGATCGGGTTCAATTCCTGCTTTTTGATATCTGGCAACAATATCCTTCCAATTTGATCCGCCCCAACCACTTAGGGTTGAAACGGGACCTGCTTTAGGACCTGTTTGCCAATGCAAATCGTATCCTTGGACCATGATCTGGCTAAATCCTGCGTGAATCCGAGAGAGATCGTACAGGCCGTCATAATCGAATGCTGGGGCAAATAAGGATAGTTTTACATCGGGCCATCTTCGTTGGGCCTGAATCGCTAGGCTATCCGTAAAGCCAATAAACTGATCCCTCAGGGAGTCGGGGACAGCTTCAAATAGTTCGATGTCTAAATGAACCCCCGTTCCACCACTTTCTTCAATAAGCTCTAGAGAAGTATCAAGCAGGTTTTGAATGGACTCAGGGTTAGAAAAGAGGGCCTTGATGGAGTCTGGTTCTAACAAAGCTAGGGCTGGCACAACTGGGACACCCAGGCTATCTGTTTTCCGCAGGAAATTTACCCACGCATGAGGCCAGCCGTTTCGCGCTTGAAGATGCCCGTCTGTACCGGGAGTTGTCGTAAAAAAGATGATGCGGTCATACAGAGAGAGGTCCATCTCAATCCAGTGTCCTTTCATCCACCATGCATAATATCCCACAATGGTTTCCGAACGCGGCACGAAGTCTATTTCTACTTCAAAAGCATCTGCCTGACCCGGAAGCGCCTCTTTAACGCCTTCACTCGCCGACTGAGAATCAGTCTGAGGTGTAGTCTGAACAACAGACGATGCAGTACATCCAGATATTAGACTTAACCACAACGCCACACACACGAAAAAATAGCCGCGTGCGGTTTGGCGCGTTACAGAAGTACTCTTAAAAATTGAAATCATGTGGCTGTTGCTGCATCGGGTATCAGTCTCTTTTATTCTTTTCGTCCGAAACCAAATATTATTAAGCGTTGGCCCTAACCC